>NZ_JBWQOL010000037.1:0-205 GCF_056591715.1 Maritimimonas sp. 2405UD52-3 | reverse complement strand
CGGGGTCGCTACCGGGATGCTGTTCGTATCCGTTACATCTGGGGCCTGATCACTACTTCCCGTAGCAATGTTTGTGATCGTCGTACCTAAGTCGCCTGCCTGGATCGTATAGCTAAGCGTACCACTCTCACTGTCACCAGCGGCTAGCACTGCTACGCCATCACCTGCTACATCGCTTAAGGTCACCGCACCTAAAATATCATCA
>NZ_JBWQOL010000036.1:0-222 GCF_056591715.1 Maritimimonas sp. 2405UD52-3 | reverse complement strand
GGTGATGTGGTGACCTATACCTTTACAGTAACGAACAATGGTACAGCAACGCTGACAGGTGTAGCTGTGGTTGATGATATATTAGGTGCAGTGACCTTAAGCGATGTAGCAGGTGATGGCGTAGCAGTGCTAGCCGCTGGTGACAGTGAGAGTGGTACATTGACTTATACGATCCAGGCAGGTGACTTAGGTACGACCATTACGAACATTGCTACAGGAAGT
>NZ_JBWQOL010000035.1:0-222 GCF_056591715.1 Maritimimonas sp. 2405UD52-3 | reverse complement strand
TGATGTAGCAGGTGATGGCGTGACCACATTAGCCGCTGGTGACAGTGAGAGTGGTACATTGACTTATACGATCCAGGCAGGTGACTTAGGTACGACGATCACGAACATTGCTACAGGAAGTAGTGATCAGGCCCCAGATGTTACGGATACGAATTCTATAGTAGTACCAACGCCAAGCATGGGTATTGTCAAGAGCAATACGATTACGGATCCAGATGGATC
>NZ_JBWQOL010000034.1:0-230 GCF_056591715.1 Maritimimonas sp. 2405UD52-3 | reverse complement strand
TAAATATAAACACACCTTCCGTTTAGCAACAAGTTATAGTACAATTGCCTCCGGCATTCAGTAGCGCGCATTCCATAGCGCTTCCCCAACTGAAAATTGTACTATAACGTCACCTGTAAATAACACCTCAATATATCACCCGTCCTTATTTTTTATATGTATTTTTATTCCCACGACAACAGTATATAACAAAGTGTATAGGTAATGAGGTGCCATTTATGGCTCCCCGT
>NZ_JBWQOL010000033.1:0-241 GCF_056591715.1 Maritimimonas sp. 2405UD52-3 | reverse complement strand
TGGTGTCGCTACTGGGATACTGTTGGTATCCGTTACATCTGGGGCCTGATCACTACTTCCCGTAGCAATGTTTGTGATCGTCGTACCTAAGTCGCCTGCCTGGATCGTATACGTAAGCGTACCACTCTCACTGTCACCAGCGGCTAGCACTGCTACGCCATCACCTGCTACATCGCTTAAGATCACGGCACCTAAAATATCATCAACCACAGCTACACCTGTCAGCGTTGCTGTACCTGTG
>NZ_JBWQOL010000032.1:0-245 GCF_056591715.1 Maritimimonas sp. 2405UD52-3 | reverse complement strand
GCACCTAAAATATCATCGACCACAGCTACACCTGTCAGCGTTGCTGTACCATTGTTCGTTACTGTAAAGGTATAGGTCACCACATCACCCACAGACACATCTCCAGATCCATCTGGATCCGTAATCGTATTGCTCTTGACAATACCCATGCTTGGTGTCGCTACTGGGATACTGTTGGTATCCGTTACATCTGGGGCCTGATCACTGCTTCCTGTAGCAATGTTCGTAATGGTCGTACCTAAGTC
>NZ_JBWQOL010000031.1:0-245 GCF_056591715.1 Maritimimonas sp. 2405UD52-3 | reverse complement strand
GATGTGTCAGTGGGTGATGTGGTGACCTATACCTTTACAGTAACGAATACAGGTACAGCTACCTTAACGGGCGTAGGGGTGGTTGATGATATATTAGGTGCCGTGACCTTAAGTGATGTAGCAGGTGATGGTGTGACTACATTAGCAGCAGGTGACAGTGAGAGTGGTACGCTTAGCTATACGATCCAGGCAGGCGACTTAGGTACAACGATCACCAATGTGGCTACAGGTAGTAGTGATCAGGC
>NZ_JBWQOL010000030.1:0-248 GCF_056591715.1 Maritimimonas sp. 2405UD52-3 | reverse complement strand
GGGATGCTGTTGGTATCCGTAACATCTGGGGCCTGATCACTGCTTCCTGTAGCAATGTTCGTAATGGTCGTACCTAAGTCACCTGCCTGGATCGTATAGCTAAGCGTACCACTCTCACTGTCACCAGCGGCTAATGTGGTCACGCCATCACCCGCTACATCACTTAAGGTCACGGCACCTAAAATATCATCAACCACAGCTACACCTGTCAGCGTTGCTGTACCTGTGTTCGTTACTGTAAAGGTATA
>NZ_JBWQOL010000029.1:0-275 GCF_056591715.1 Maritimimonas sp. 2405UD52-3 | reverse complement strand
CCCTGCCTGGATCGTATAGCTAAGTGTACCACTCTCACTGTCACCAGCGGCTAGTACTGCCAAGCCATCACCTGCTACATCACTTAAGATCACGGCACCTAAAATATCATCAACCACCCCTACACCTGTCAGCGTTGCTGTACCTGTATTGGTTACTGTAAAGGTATAGGTCACCACATCACCTACAGATACATCGCCAGATCCATCTGGGTCCGTAATCGTATTGCTCTTCACGATACCCATGCTCGGTGTCGCTACTACTATAGAATTCGTAT
>NZ_JBWQOL010000028.1:0-300 GCF_056591715.1 Maritimimonas sp. 2405UD52-3 | reverse complement strand
GGTACAGCAACGCTGACAGGTGTAGCTGTGGTTGATGATATTTTAGGTGCCGTGATCTTAAGTGATGTAGCAGGTGATGGCGTAGCAGTGCTAGCCGCTGGTGACAGTGAGAGTGGTACGCTTACGTATACGATCCAGGCAGGTGACTTAGGTACGACCATTACGAACATTGCTACAGGAAGTAGTGATCAGGCCCCAGATGTAACGGATACCAACAGTATCCCAGTAGCGACACCAAGCATGGGTATCGTGAAGAGCAATACGATTACGGACCCAGATGGATCTGGCGATGTATCTGTA
>NZ_JBWQOL010000027.1:0-343 GCF_056591715.1 Maritimimonas sp. 2405UD52-3 | reverse complement strand
GAACAATGGTACAGCAACGCTGACAGGTGTAGCTGTGGTCGATGATATTTTAGGTGCGGTGACCTTAAGCGATGTAGCAGGTGATGGCGTAGCAGTGCTAGCCGCTGGTGACAGTGAGAGTGGTACATTGACTTATACGATCCAGGCCGGTGACTTAGGTACGACCATTACGAACATTGCTACGGGAAGCAGTGATCAGGCCCCAGATGTTACGGATACAAATTCTATAGTAGTAGCTACACCAAGCATGGGTATCGTGAAGAGCAATACGATTACGGACCCAGATGGATCTGGCGATGTATCTGTAGGTGATGTGGTGACCTATACCTTTACAGTAACCAAT
>NZ_JBWQOL010000026.1:0-351 GCF_056591715.1 Maritimimonas sp. 2405UD52-3 | reverse complement strand
ATCAACCACAGCTACGCCTGTTAAGGTAGCTGTACCTGTGTTGGTTACTGTAAAGGTATAGGTCACCACATCACCCACAGACACATCTCCAGATCCATCTGGATCCGTAATCGTATTGCTCTTGACAATACCCATACTCGGGGTCGCTACCGGGATGCTGTTCGTATCCGTTACATCAGGAGCCTGATCACTACTTCCCGTAGCAATGTTTGTGATCGTCGTACCTAAGTCGCCTGCCTGGATCGTATAGCTAAGCGTACCACTCTCACTGTCACCAGCGGCTAGCACTGCTACACCATCACCTGCTACATCGCTTAAGGTCACCGCGCCTAAAATATCATCAACCACAGC
>NZ_JBWQOL010000025.1:0-365 GCF_056591715.1 Maritimimonas sp. 2405UD52-3 | reverse complement strand
TTACGTATACTACAGCAGGCGCATGTCCGAATAGCAGTACAGAGAGTGTTACGATCACGGCATTGGATGATGCGAGTTTTAGTTATAGTGCAGCATCCTATTGTGTTGATGACGCCGACCCTACACCGACAGCTACTTTAGGTGGTGGTACGTATAGTAGTACAGCAGGATTAAGTATTAATGGAACAACTGGAGCGATTGATGTTAGTGCGAGTACTCCGGGTACATATACAATTACGTATACTACAGCAGGCGCATGTCCGAATAGCAGTACAGAGAGTGTTACGATCACGGCATTGGATGATGCGAGTTTTAGTTATAGTGCAGCATCCTATTGTGTTGATGACGCAGACCCTACACCGACA
>NZ_JBWQOL010000024.1:0-392 GCF_056591715.1 Maritimimonas sp. 2405UD52-3 | reverse complement strand
CCCTGATGTTACGGATACCAACAGTATTCTTGTACCAGCGCCATCAATGACAGTTGATAAAACGCAAACAAGTGGAAATAACCCTGTAACAGCAGCAAATGATATTATAGGTTATACAATTACAGTAGTTAATACTGGAACCGCGAGTTTAACTAATGTTAATGTAGAAGATACTTTACCAGATGGAAGTATGATAATATTATCAAGTCCATCTGGAGATAATGATAATGATAATGTATTAGATGTTGGAGAAACTTGGATATATACAGCTTCTTATACGGCAACATTGGCTGATATAATTACTGGAAATGATTTAATTAATACAGCTAGTGTAACTACAGATCAAATAGTAATAGCTGTAGAAGATACAGCTATTACAGAAGTAGAAGGGC
>NZ_JBWQOL010000023.1:0-410 GCF_056591715.1 Maritimimonas sp. 2405UD52-3 | reverse complement strand
ACCACAGCTACACCTGTCAGCGTTGCTGTACCTGTATTGGTTACTGTAAAGGTATAGGTCACCACATCACCCACAGACACATCTCCTGATCCATCTGGATCCGTAATCGTATTGCTCTTGACAATACCCATACTTGGTGTCGCTACTGGGATACTGTTGGTATCCGTTACATCTGGGGCCTGATCACTGCTTCCTGTAGCAATGTTCGTAATGGTCGTACCTAAGTCACCTGCCTGGATCGTATAGCTAAGCGTACCACTCTCACTGTCACCAGCGGCTAGCACTGCTACACCATCACCTGCTACATCACTCAAGGTCACCGCACCTAAAATATCATCGACCACAGCTACGCCTGTCAGCGTTGCTGTACCATTGTTCGTTACTGTAAAGGTATAGGTCACCACATCACC
>NZ_JBWQOL010000022.1:0-720 GCF_056591715.1 Maritimimonas sp. 2405UD52-3 | reverse complement strand
GCCGATGGATATAGACTAACAGTCACAGGGAGCTCTTCGACTGCCAATAACCTCAATAACTTTGATGTTACCTCAGGAACATCCTACAACTTTGCTAATAATTTCGATAACGGTGAAACAGTTTCTGTAACCATCGTACCTTACAATACTGCTGGGGATGCTACAGGATGTACTACAGAAACATTTACAATCGTTGCTGCAACACCAACACCTCCTAATTGTACAAATTTAAGTAGTCCTGCCGATGGAACCACTAATGTTGCCGTAGATACAAACATCACATGGAATGCTGTAGCTGATGCCTATGGCTACAGACTAACAGTAACTGCGAGCTCATCAACTGCAAACAACCTAACCAACTTTGATGTAACTTCTGGCACATCCTACAACTTTGCTAATGATTTCGATAACGGTGAGACCGTGTCTGTAACCATAACTACTTACAATGCAGCTGGTGATGCTACATCATGTACCACTGAAACATTTACCATTGTAGCGGCAACACCAACGCCTCCAAATTGTACAACACTAAGTAGTCCTACCGATGGTACTACCAATGTAGCTGTAGATACCGATATCTCTTGGAATGCCATTGCTGATGCCGATGGATATAGACTAACAGTCACAGGGAGCTCTTCGACCGCTAACAACCTAACCAACTTTGATGTTACCTCAGGAACATCCTACAACTTTGCTAATGATTTCGATAACGGTGAGACA
>NZ_JBWQOL010000021.1:0-793 GCF_056591715.1 Maritimimonas sp. 2405UD52-3 | reverse complement strand
CACACCCGTTAAGGTGGCTGTACCTGTGTTCGTTACTGTAAAGGTATAGGTCACCACATCACCCACTGAAACATCTCCAGATCCATCTGGATCCGTAATCGTATTGCTCTTGACAATACCCATGCTTGGCGTAGCTACTACTATAGAATTCGTATCCGTTACATCCGGGGCCTGATCACTGCTTCCCGTAGCAATGTTTGTGATCGTTGTACCTAAGTCGCCTGTCTGGATCGTATATACAAGCGTACCACTCTCACTGTCACCAGCGGCTAGCACTGCTACGCCATCACCTGCTACATCACTCAAGGTCACAGCACCTAAAATATCATCAACCACAGCTACGCCTGTTAAGGTAGCTGTACCTGTATTGGTTACTGTAAAGGTATAAGTCACCACATCACCCACAGACACATCTCCAGATCCATCTGGGTCCGTAATCGTATTGCTCTTGACAATACCCATGCTTGGTGTCGCTACCGGGATGCTGTTCGTATCCGTTACATCTGGGGCCTGATCACTACTTCCTGTAGCCACATTGGTAATCGTTGTGCCCAAGTCACCTGCCTGAATCGTATACGTAAGCGTACCACTCTCACTGTCACCTGCGGCTAGCACTGCTACGCCATCACCAGCGGTGTCGCTTAAGGTCACCGCACCTAAAATATCATCAACCACAGCTACGCCTGTTAAGGTAGCTGTACCATTGTTCGTTACTGTAAAGGTATAGGTCACCACATCACCCACAGACACATCTCCAGATCCATCTGGATCCGTAATCGTATTGCTCTTGACA
>NZ_JBWQOL010000020.1:0-818 GCF_056591715.1 Maritimimonas sp. 2405UD52-3 | reverse complement strand
GAATCCATTGGTTAGTACAATTAATAACACAGCTGTCTTTACACCCATACCTGGAATACTTTTAAGCAAGGTTAATTGTTGTTGTGGGTAATTTGGTTAATTTACCAATTTTTGGTATTTTTGAAGAAAGAATAGAAAAATGAGTAAAAATACATCCATATCACTAGGGAATTATTTTGACCAATTTATTAAATCTCAAGTTTCAGCAGGTCGATATAAAAACGTCAGTGAAGTTATCCGTGCCGGACTTCGCCTCTTGGAAAACGAAGAAAGTAAAGTCATTGCATTAAAGAATGCTATCCAAGAAGGAATTGATAGTGGAATAGCACATGACTTTGACTGGGAAAAAAACCTCGAGGAATTAAAAGCAGGAAAGCGAGCCAATGGCTAAATTCAAACTGACCAATAAAGCCGTATCGGACTTAAACGGAATTTGGGAATATACATTGGAAAAATGGTCGGAAAAACAAGCAGATAAATATTATCAGGAACTAATGGAGTCCTGCCAAGATATCTCTGAAAGTCCGAATTCTGGAAAAAATTATGACGGAATTACCACCTCTCTATTCGGATTTAAAGTAAATAAACATATTGTTTTCTATAGACTAGTAAATTCCAACTATATTGAAATTACAAGAATTCTACATGAAAGAATGGACTTGAAAAGCAGAATTGAAGAATAAAAAACTACCCACAACAACGTGTATAGTTAATTGCTAGAGTTTAGTCAGTTCCCGTCGAGAAAATCTCAAAATTTCCCTCAGATTCGTCCCCTTTTGCTATCTTAGTTGCTAAGCGCAACTAATCATACACAAACA
>NZ_JBWQOL010000019.1:0-866 GCF_056591715.1 Maritimimonas sp. 2405UD52-3 | reverse complement strand
TATACACGTCTTAAGTTTACAATTTCTAATTTTAATACTATTAATCAGAAAGAACAAAAGAGAGGATTAAGGTTAGTATACACGTTGAAGCTTAAGACTTCGGCAACATAGATAATCCCCTCTCTTTTCTACTTATGATTTCGTTCAGTTCTGTGAGACCTAGATCTCGATTTTAAGTTGTTGAAAGCAAAGTAGGGTGTCCTTTCCAAAATTCAGTTCTTATGGATAAATATACAGAAATTTATGGTGTAGATATTAGTAAAGATGTGTTTGATGTAATGGATACAGGAGGCACCCATAGGCAGTTTAGTAATAATAAGAAAGGTTTCAAGGAGTTTGCTAAAATAGTTTCAAAAGGGAGTTTGATTGTAATGGAAGCTACAGGTTATTACTATTATTGTTTAGCACAGTATCTCTATAACAAGGGTTATTCAGTTTCTGTAGTTAATCCGTTGTCAGTTAAACGCTTTATCCAAATGAAGTTGTCAAAAATTAAAACGGATAAGAGCGATGCTAAGTCGATTTGCCAGTATGCCTGTCTGAATCAGGTTGTTCTTTATAGTGGAAAAGATAAGAACCATTCAGCCTGTTTACAATTAATCAGTTTGATCGAGATCTATTTAAAACAAAGTACACAATTAAAGAATAAGCTTCATGGAGAGCATACCTTGGGTTTGCCCAGCAAGAGTGTGTATCATTCACTAAATCGTTCATTAAAGTCACTAAAAAGCGAAATAAAGGTCTTAGAAGATCGCTTGATTGAACTAGTTAAAGAAGATCAACAGTCTCAATTAAAGGATTTAAAAAGTATCCCAGGACTAGGTACAAAAACAGCTGTGTTATTAATTGTACTAACCAATGGATTT
>NZ_JBWQOL010000018.1:0-900 GCF_056591715.1 Maritimimonas sp. 2405UD52-3 | reverse complement strand
AGTATATCACCTTTAACGAGCTTCGAGCCAAAACGTGTGACATCGTCGGTTAAAAGTAATTTGGCCCTGCTCCTCGAATTCCCAATTTAATAAATTCTACAATCAACACTTCACTAACGTGAAGCTAATTGACAATCAATAATTTAAGAGTAATAGGAAGTCTGATTCTCAAATTATTGATAAAGAATTTATTATCTTTTCATTCGCAAAGCAGAACTACGTTTAACCCTTGAGTTGGCGTGCATTTGTAAATGAGTAAAAAAAGACGAACATATCAAGAGAAAGCTGAAAGGCTTGCCAAAGCTGTTGACATTGCAGAAAAAATTGTGACCAACTCGAAGTCTTTAGATGGAAAGACTAAGGAACATTTTATTGACTGGGGAAGGAAAATAAAGGAGCTTGCACTCAATCCGGAGCCACAATTCAAGTCTGTTGCCAGCCTAAGATATTTGGAAAATGACTTTTTGATTTATTGGAATGAATCGGACGGAAAAGACGTCGAAGATTTCTGGGCGGAAGTCTTTAAAAACGGAATTGATTTTGAAAGAAAAGATATAATTCAGGCTGTTCTAAAACGGAAAAGAATAAAAGATATTCATGAATTTAATAATGTAATTGATAACATTGTGGTAGCTGAACAAATTGGGCAGATTAATAAAGATCAGGCGATTGAATTGAATAAGCCGATAGGGGAATTTGAAAAAAATTATTCGGAATAAATAAAAGCCAGCGTACAACAAAGAACTGAGTTATAATCCAAGTAATTTTAAGCTAATTTAGAAACAAAGTTTTCATCATATGGTAATCCACTTTTGCAATAGCAATAGCTTGTTTTAATAACTTATTGGACACTACTATTAGCGCTAGTTTTTTACTCTTCCCTTTTGCAACAATTCGATT
>NZ_JBWQOL010000017.1:0-961 GCF_056591715.1 Maritimimonas sp. 2405UD52-3 | reverse complement strand
ATCCGTTGCTCGTTAAGTCGTTTAAGTGAAACTTTGTATATTAACAGTGTATCGATTCCTACTCTGAAAATCCTACTCGGATTTTCGCCGCAACGGAATCATACATGAACACGTTACCTGCAAGCTGAAAAAATGACGCTAACTAGAATAACAGATAAAAAAGGAACAAGTTACTTACACGCAACCAAGTCCGAAATCTTCATAATTGACTGGAATGATGGAAAGACACCTGTGTTTTATGCGTTTGATAAAAACAAAGTTTTACAAGTAGTTGATAAAGAATATTTCGGATTAACAACAGTTGGCGAAAACTATAAAAAAATAGAAGAACAACTGCTCGACCCACTTGAAGATTATTGTTCAACAAAAGGAGATAATGGAGATATATACTTTTGTACTCATCGAGAAGACAAATTATATCGATTTGATAAAAATGGGAATAAAACTTTTGAATGGCAAGTGGAAATTGGAGTTGGTCATCCGATTTATGATATTAAATTTGAATCACCTGACTTCATGTGGTTTGCGTTCCCAACTGGGCAAACAGTTTCACAAGCTTCAATTTCGGAGAAAAAGGAAATTTTCAAAATTGGAGAATATTCTTGGGATGACAATTCTGAATTTTTGAGTTATCCAGAAAGTATTTTTATAAATAAAAGTCATTTGTTTATTCCAAATATGGGAAATAACAGATTATATAAAGTTGATTTAAAAACAAAGGAGTTAACTTTAATTAAAACATTTGACGAGAAAATATGGCAATACACCCAAACTGAATTCGGAACTTTTATAGTAACTGATACTGGAATTTATGAACTAATAGAATAATGGAAAAAAGCCAGCAGGTAACAACGCGTATAGCTCATGCCGTTGGCAAACACAAAAATTCATTACCTTTCATTTTAATAAATTTTCGTGTTACTCACTCAAGCCCTTGAACGGCACGAGCCATACACGAACA
>NZ_JBWQOL010000016.1:0-1190 GCF_056591715.1 Maritimimonas sp. 2405UD52-3 | reverse complement strand
AGCACCTAAAATATCATCGACCACAGCTACGCCTGTCAGCGTTGCTGTACCTGTATTGGTTACTGTAAAGGTATAGGTCACCACATCACCCACTGACACATCTCCTGAACCATCTGGGTCCGTAATCGTATTGCTCTTCACGATACCCATGCTTGGGGTAGCTACTGGGATACTGTTGGTATCCGTAACATCTGGGGCCTGATCACTACTTCCTGTAGCCACATTGGTGATCGTTGTACCTAAGTCACCTGCCTGGATCGTATAGCTAAGTGTACCACTCTCACTGTCACCAGCGGCTAGCACTGCTACGCCATCACCTGCTACATCGCTTAAGGTCACCGCACCTAATATATCATCAACCACCCCTACGCCTGTTAAGGTAGCTGTACCTGTATTGGTTACTGTAAAGGTATAGGTCACCACATCACCCACTGAAACATCTCCTGATCCATCTGGATCCGTAATCGTATTGCTCTTGACAATACCCATGCTTGGTGTCGCTACCGGGATACTGTTGGTATCCGTTACATCTGGGGCCTGATCACTGCTTCCCGTAGCAATGTTCGTAATGGTCGTACCTAAGTCACCTGCCTGGATCGTATAGCTAAGTGTACCACTCTCACTGTCACCAGCGGCTAGCACTGCTACGCCATCACCTGCTACATCACTTAAGATCACGGCACCTAAAATATCATCAACCACAGCTACACCTGTCAGCGTTGCTGTACCTGTGTTGGTTACTGTAAAGGTATAGGTCACCACATCACCCACTGACACATCTCCAGATCCATCTGGGTCCGTAATCGTATTGCTCTTGACTAGACCAAATGAACAAGTATCAATTGTAATAGATGTAAAAGTAGTATTACTACAAGAATTTGAGTCACTAAAAGCATAAGTAACCGTATAGGTTCCAGGTGTGCTAGCTCCTATATTAACTTCACCAGTATTAGTATCAATAACTAAACCTGCAGTTGAAGAATACGTTCCCCCTCCTTGCCCAGTTTGTGTTACGCTTGTAACTCCTATATTACAGAAAGGAGCTCCAGCATAAGAAATTGAAGCTGTAGGTAGCGCAGTGATCGTAACACTCTCTGTACTGCTATTCGGACATGCGCCTGCTGTTGTATACGTAATTGTATACGTACCTGGTGTACTCGCACTTACATCAATCGCTCCCGTAGCTCCAT
>NZ_JBWQOL010000015.1:0-1329 GCF_056591715.1 Maritimimonas sp. 2405UD52-3 | reverse complement strand
GAGGCTGCACCTCACTAAGCCATACACAGGTGACGTTGTAGTGCATTCAGCTAAAGCTGACTTTTGTTGCTGCGTGCTTCGCACTCCCTCCCCAAAAGAAATGCACTACAATGACCTGCTAAACCAAATTGCAATACCTCACTGGAGTAATACAACAGCTTTAGATGGGTATCTAACCAAAACGACACTACAACATAAACTAAATGCAATTTGGATCTGTTTCTTGAATTCTCAATCTAATAAATTCTACAATCAACGCTTCACTAACGCGAAGCTAATCGATAATCAATAATTCGAGACTATAAGGAAGTCGCCTTCTCAAATTATTGATAAAGAATTTATTATCTTTTCATTCGCAAAACAGAACTGCGTTTAGCAGGTCATTGTGCGTAATTAGAGAAAATGAACAAAATTTCAATAGACCGATTTGAGAACAAACCAGAATTTACTTCTGATTTGGCAGATTTTGACAATTCTAAAACGGAATTGCATATTCGTGCGGATGTTAAAAATCGAGAACTCTTAAAGGAACTGAATATTGAAAAACTTTGGTTAATTGGAGCAAAAGAGAAAGATATTGAACAGATTTTCTCGTTTCAACAACCAAAGTATGTTAGCCTTTATCAATTCCTTGCCAAGGATTTGAGTTGTTTAGAAACTTTAGAAAAATGTGAAACTCTGGTAACTGAATGGAATACAAAAGCAACTGGACTTTGGAATATAAAATCTAAACCGAACTTAAATAAATTGGCAATTAGAGACTATTCTAAAATTTCAGACTTGTCAGCTTTGGGCAAAGCAACTCAAATTAAAAGTCTTTCTTTGGATGGTGGAATTGATAAAAAACTAGAAGTGGACACTTTAAAACCCTTATCAGGATTGACACAACTGGAATATTTGAGGTTAAGTAACATAAAAGTGGCTGACGAATCTTTGGAACCAATTGGTGAATTGAAAGGATTAAAATTGCTCGAACTATCAAATCAATTTCCTACTAAAGAATATGCAAACCTTGCAGTCAAATTGACCAATACAGAATGCTTAAGATTTAAGGCTCATAATGAAGTTGAATTAAAAGATGAAAATGGAAATTTGGTTTATGATACAATGGTTACGGGAAAAAGAAAACCGTTTCTGTTATCGACAAAAGACGAGGCTCGAATAGAGAAATACGAAAAGGAATTTGAAAAACTAAAAAATAACTACGCACAACAATGGCTATAAGTAATTGCTGGTTCTCGCCTACTTCTGAAAATCCTCGCGGATTTTCAGTTAGGTGCGTACTTGCAAAGTTAACTGCTAAACCACGCAACTACTCATAGCCGAGAC
>NZ_JBWQOL010000014.1:0-1504 GCF_056591715.1 Maritimimonas sp. 2405UD52-3 | reverse complement strand
TTAAGAGAAATAGGAAGTCTGATTCTCAAATTATTGATAAAGAATTTAGTATCTTTTCATTCTCAAAGCAGAACTACGTTTAACCCTTGAGCAAGCAAGCTAAAAAAATTGAATGGCAACTTTATTAGAAGATATAAAAAAGCAATCTGATTGGACTGTAATGGCATTCAAATCAGAAAAAATTGAGTTGGACTACTCTATTGGAAGTTTAATCGAAATTGACCGATTTATTCATAAATGTACTAAAAATGGACAGCCAATAGAGGGTGGTCTGCTTACCAAAAATTTTGGCGGAATAATATTCTCGATTGGTTCCTATATCGGTGAAACTCTAATAAAAAATGTTACTGACTCAAAATGGGTAACGGATGATAACGATCCGAATGGAGAAGTGAATATCGAAGTGAATTTAGGAAACGGAACTCGCTGCTGGCCAATTCAATGCTTAATGGGAAGGATTAAAAATGGACTTGAAGATGGAATATATCCCTATGGAGTAAGCGTGACCAACAAAAAGGCTAATGAAAAGTATAACGGTGCTTTCTGGAGAATAAAAACGGAAGTTCAACCAATTGAACCGAAAAAACCATGGTGGAAATTTTGAATGGAAAAGCCAGCTTACAACAATGGCTATAATCAATTGTTACTTCTTTCTAAACAAAAAACATTACTTTTAAATCCATGATTCCTACAGTGGACAATTCCTGCGGAATTATCTACAACGGAGTCATAGCTGAACCGTTGCCAGCAAGCTGGCAACTCATAAAAAAAATAAAACTCAAGAAATGAAGAAAGTACTATTATTATTAGCAGAAGGATTTGAAATATTTGAGGCAAGTGTATTTATTGATGTTATCGGTTGGAATCTTACAGCAGGTAATAGACTTACAGAATTATTTACTTGTGGAATAAAAAGAGAAGTCAAAAGTACATTCAATCAAAGATTTATAGTCGATTTCGTAGTTGATGAAATAAATGTTGACGATTTTGATGCTATTGCTATTCCTGGTGGTTTTGAAGAGTATAACTTTTATGTAGATGCTTACAGCGAAAAATTTTCAGGAATAATCAGTTCATTTCATAAAAAGGGAAAAGTTGTTGCATCAATTTGCACTGGCGCATTTCCTGTTGCAAAAAGTGGCATATTGGAGAACAAGAAAGGAACAACATATAACCTAAATCCTATTAGGCAAGAAACTTTAAAAAATATGGGCGTAAATGTTGTTAATAAACCAATAGTAGAGGAAGGAAACATAATAACCTCTTGGAATCCATCTACAGCTATGGACGTAGCATTTTTATTACTTGAAAAATTAACGAATAAAAAAAACGCGAATTTAATTAAAGAAAAAATGGGTTTTGCAATTGTATAAATGCATGCTGCTAATACCATGTATAATTAATTGCTAGTACAGGCTTACTTACGAAAATCCCCGCGGATTTTCTATTCGGTTTGTATTTGCTAAATTAGTTGCTGAAATACGCAACGGAATCATACACAAAC
>NZ_JBWQOL010000013.1:0-1526 GCF_056591715.1 Maritimimonas sp. 2405UD52-3 | reverse complement strand
TCACCTGTGTATGGTGTAGTGAGGTGCAGCCTCACGGGGAGCCATAAATGGCACCTCATTACCTATACACTTTGTTATATACTGTTGTTGTGGGAATAAAAATACATATAAAAAATAAGGACAGGTGATATATTGAGGTGTTATTTACAGGTGACGTTATAGTACAATTTTCAGTTGGGTAAGTGCTATGGAATGCGCGCTACTGAATGCCGGAGGCAATTGTACTATAACGGTTGGTGTATGGTTAGTTGCTATTGTTACGCAACTAAAATGGCAAAAGGAAACCGAACGTAGAGAAAATCCGTAGGATTTTCCGAGTACACACAGACCCAAGCAATTAATTATACACGCTGTTAGCAGTAGTTTTTATGTTATTAAAATATTTTCACCTTTTACATCAGTTCTTACTTTTTCCGAATAACCTTTAAAATAGTTGGGTAGATCGGTTTCATTCCCATGATTTTCTATCCGCTGTCTTACTTTATCAAAGGCTAGAATTCCAATTTCAGAATCAGGTAGTCCAGTCAATAAAATAGGTTGATTTAATGGCTTATACCAACTTAAAATTCCGCTAAATTTTTTTATTGCTATTTGAAAAATGTAAGACCCTGCTTGTTCGATAAGTTTATTTAGAGCTTTATCTGAAAATTCGTTTTGAAAGTCTGAAAAATTAACCAAAAACTTGTCTAAGTATAACAAACTTTCTAGTGAATAGTCAAATTCATTGTCATATTTATTACCATAGCCTTTAACAAATCTTTCGGATCTTTTTAATGTCAAACCATCTAATTTTGTAACGGTTCTATCAATGTCTGTTGTATTTAGTTTCTCTTGATTAATAAAATTCAGAGGATTTATTTTAGATGTAATCTTACTTATGGATTGTACGTGAGCAAAATACCTATGTGGGCCTATTTCATCAAATCCAATGATTAATAAGTATTCAGACAAACATGATTCGCAAGTTTTAATTGAATAATAAGGAGTCACTTCATCTATTGTTTCAATTATGTCCATGCCAGGAAATTGTTTGAAATTCAGATTTGAAACTTGATTTATAGAATGAAATGAATTTGAATCTTTTTTAAGTAATTTTGATAGACTGTTATTTTCAAAATTCCGAAACTTTAAACTAAGGTTGCTTTCACAATTTGGACAGTTGAAGTCATAATTTATATTTTGAAATTTTTGCTCTTGTCCGCCTTCGTAGAATACTAAATCTCTTCTCTTTTTAGCTAAATATATGTTTTCGATTTGGTAATCAGATAAATTCATTCTCATATTGCTGCTAACTCAAGGGTTAAACGTAGTTCTGTTTTGAGAATGAAAAGATACTAAATTCTTTATCAATAATTTGAGAATCAGACTTCCTATTACTCTCATATTATTGATTGTCAATTAGCTTCACGTTAGTGAAGTGTTGATTGCAGAATTTATTAGATTGGGAATTCGAGGAGCAGGGTCAAATTACTTTTAACCGACGATGTCACACGTTTTGGCTCGAAGCCCGTTAAAGGTGATATACT
>NZ_JBWQOL010000012.1:0-2344 GCF_056591715.1 Maritimimonas sp. 2405UD52-3 | reverse complement strand
ACGAATGTGGTGTCATCGATATTGTATATGAAAAGTAGCGGGTATATGAGTTCAGACTTTTCAGATAGTTTTGTTCTTTATTAAAAGTAGGAATTTCAATTCTTTTAACCACCCGCCACTATTTTTTATATACGATGTTAGCCACTGACTTTTTCTTCATACTCTGGACAGTCCAATCTAATCTCTTGATTTAATAATTCCTTTTTAAGCAAATTACAGTAATCTGATTCTTGCTGTTTTTCATAAAACTTGCATCCATAGCAAGTCCGTTGTACGCTCAATATTCCGTTACGATTTAATTTGTAAATCAGTTGACTTAAAGTACCAAATAAACTCTCTAATTCGGATTGCGAAAGACTATCCACTTGTTTTTTTAATGGATTTGAGAAATCATAGGTTTGAGAAACAATATCACTTCCTAAATCAGATAATGATATAGAATAACTACGACTATCTGAAGATGAAAAATCTTTAACAATTAATTCCTTCTTATCTAAAATTCTAATTGCATCACTTACAGTGGGTTTTGTTACGTTAAATTCTTTAGCAAGATGACTAACGTTGCACAATTCTTGTTTGTGAAAAGCAATAAATATGAGTATCTGAATTTGAATTGGACTTAAACCAACCAATTTTGCTTTTTCCCATAACAAGACTTTAAATACTTCCGAAACGCGTTCCATTCCTGCAACGATTTTACTCGAAATGTCTTTTTCTTGTTGTGCTGGGTTAAATGTACTTTCCTTCATAAAAAAGCCTGCCGAAATTTGTTCGACAGGCAAAGTTAGTAATCCTAATTAAATTAATTACAATTTTCCATTTCTATTATAAAATAGTCTTGACTTTTGATTGATGAGACTATTTCTTCTGTTGCCTGTTCAATATGGCACAAGCGACATTCATTTGAGGTTAATTTACCTGTTTTAAAAGATTTTGTCTTCAGGTAATCTTTTCCAAAACTAAATATGATTTGTTCATTGGTTATATGATCAGGAACGAGAATATCAAAATGCATAATATTACCATCTTCTTTTTTCACATAAGTGTCCCAAACTGCTACTTTCATCTTATTAGTTTTTTACTTTATATGGTAGTGATAAATCTCCACTAGCCACACTAAAAACTTCGTAAACTCCGAGCATAGGTAAGTTCTCATTGCTTGTATTTACTTTCATAAATGCTGTAACACCATCGTAGCTAAAGTCTATTCTATTGTTCATACGATAATCTGGCACGACTACTTTTATTGAATTATCTTTAGTTGTTACAGGATAACCAGGTGAATCCATATACATTGGCATTCCTGGGTTTGTTGGTGGTAAAACAACTGTTTTATCTGCTTTCTTAAATTGTTTAACTGAAAGTCCTCCATCAACTCTTTTATCCTCGTGAAGAATCACCCAATGTGGATGCCAAATAATTCCGTCATTATCAAATATTTGGTCACTATTCTCATCCCAAAGAGGTGTGTCGTCAAAGTCTGGATGTGATGTTAGGGCAAGTGCAACAATTCCATCTGTTTGATTAAAGCCAACATCTGTAGGTTTTAAACTTGTTGGAAATACATATCCCAAAACAGGTGCACCATCAAGTTGACCAACTTTAGTTGGTGTTGTTTTTCCTGCTGTTCCATTTACAGTTATTTCCCAAATGGTAATCCCTAAACCGGGTTTGTGTGTTACACTAACTTCATTAATTTTGAAATTATCATTTTTATATTCGCTTTCTTGTGCGCAGGAATTTGTTGTGTTTAAAAGGAAAGTTGCTGTAAGTAATAATAGTATTGATTTCATTATAATTTGTTTTAAGAAGTTAGGATTTCTTTAATATTAGGAATCCTAACTTTATGTTATAAAAATTAACCTTTTACATCTGCCATTGAAGCACCAAAGTTTATATGTAACGTATTTCCATTTGGTGTTACTAAAGCTGGAACAGAGTTCACTCCTGCTTTTTCAGCTTCTGAAATTCTGTTTCGGTCTTCTCCAATATTTACGACTTCAACATTTTCAGCTCCTACTAAATTAACGATATCATGTTCTGCACTTATACAAACCGGACATCCTGCGTGATAGAAAATTGATTTACTCATTTTATTAAATTTTTAGATTAGTGCAATATTGCAATACAAATATAGTAAGGAATCCTAACTATAAAAATTACATTCAATATTTTTTAAAAAATATATTTGATTATTAGATTAGAATAGTGGTTGCCGTTTTCAGAGCTTGTGTTTAACGGTTTTGTGTATGGCTCGTTGCGGAAAATCAGTTATGATGTTCCGCCGTAACCTAAAGATAGCAAATTGCAATGAATTCCGATTAGGAATTCAGCCGCAATGAGC
>NZ_JBWQOL010000011.1:0-3079 GCF_056591715.1 Maritimimonas sp. 2405UD52-3 | reverse complement strand
GTAGGTAGTTTTTATCCTAAGATTCTTTAGAATAATTCTAATCTAGTTGCTTAGTACCTGTTACATTAGCGTTAATTCTGAAAATTTCACCAGAGACTTTATTTTCCTCAACAATATCTAATTTAAATGGCAACACGCCTAAAGAAATGGGCTGTTTTCCACCACCTATTGCAAAAATCCAAAGCTTGTTATTTCTCCAAAAAGCATCAGATATTGGGAAATTTTGAAGCTCATGAAAATCAAAAGAACCATAATTGTCTTTTAAGAGTAACAAATCTAATTTACCATTGTAAACATTTCCTTGAATAGAAATATCTAATTTATAACTTCCTACATCTCCAAGTTTAAGTTCTCTAATTTTTTCACCTTTAATAGTTGCAATATATCGTTTAGATAAAAGTTCAAATTCACCTCTATCTAAAGGTGCATGTCTCATATTACTTACAATAGTAATGCTAAGATTATATTGAGGAAAAACAAGTAATCCACATGTACTACCTGGTGTTTTCCCATCGCCCCAATACATTTTTTCATCATCCCAACTTGTTCTTTGTCCCCAACCTAATCCTTCTTTTGTTTTTAGCGTATCGTTAATTATTCTTGGTGAAGTAATTGAGTTCAAATCATTAGGTGTAAAATAATTTGAACTAAAAGTATGGGCAGAACCAAATTTAGCTAAATCAATTGCAGTTGATAAATATCCACTACCAGCCCATTTTGCACTAAGATCTATATAAGGTGAATGTTCCGGTTCACGATTAGCATTGTACTGATAAAAGCCAGTTCTATTAGGGATTATCTTTTTTTGATTATCAACCTCTGTTTGATCCATTTTTAGAGGATTAAAAACTAAATCATTCATTGCATTTTGAAAGCTCTTTTTTGTTACACTTTCAATAATTGCTGCAAGTACAGTGTAGGCATGACTTGAATAGGTTACTCCTTCATCTGGCTTGTGCACTAATGGGCGATTTTTAAACTTTTTGAGAGCTTCATTTGTTGATTCATAATGATGAACATCTAAAGCATCATATACATCAATGTAATGACCTATCCCACTGGTATGTTGAGCGATTTGCTCAATAGTTATACTTTTCCATGAATTTGGTATAGAATCAAGGTATTTAGAAATCGGGTCTTGTAAATTTATCAGCTCTTGTTTGTGTAGTTTAAAAATTGCCGTTCCGGTAAATAATTTAGAAACACTCGCAATTCTAAATTTACTTTTTTCACTTGTTGGAATATTGTATTCAAGATTAGAATAGCCATAGGATTTACTCCAGATAATGTTGTTTTTATGGCTTATTGCTATTGATAATCCTGGAATATTGCTTTCATCAACCAATTTAGAGATAATTCTATCTGTTGCTATATTTGCTGATTTAAAGTCTTGAGCAAAACATACATTACAATTAATAATAATAATTAAAATAAAATTTCTCATCAAATTTTGATTTTAATAACAAACCTATGAATTCAAAATTTCTAAAAATTGTAAAAAAGCAAACTACAGATTTAAGCTATCATCATACTGATAATTTAAAGTCACAAAATTATTGGATGATAAAAACTTCTTAGGTGAAGTTCCAGCTATTAATTGAAAATCTTTAATGAAATGTGATTGGTCAAAATAGCCAAATTTATAACTAAGTTCTGTTAATGAAATATCTGGATTACTTTTAAAATAATTTGTCAAACATCTTACTCTAACTACTCTAGCAAATTGTTTTGGAGTAATTCCAATTTGCTCTATAAATTGTCTTTCTAAATATTGCCTACTTACATTCAATAGATTTGTCAACTTTTTTACTGAGAACCCTACATGATTTTGAAAAATATAATTTATTGCAAAATAAATTAATTTCGAAAATTTGTTACTCGTTTTTAAAGATTGAAATAAGAAATCTTCAATATGTTTAAATGCTTCTTCTTTTGTGTTCGAGTTTATTACCATTCGCTGTAATAAGCTCAACTTTAAGTTTCCTAAATGATCAATAGCAATTGTCTTCTCTTTGTACAAATCTGCTTTGTCTTGTAAAAATATACTCGCTGCCCACGGTTGTATTTTTAAGCTTATTAATTCTTGTTTCCCTTTTGGTTTAAATTCGATTTTGTTAGTACTTTGTCCAATTACAAAAGCTGAATTTGAGTATGTCGATAAATTATGTTCATTCATTTTTATTGAAATTGGATCATGCCTAGAAAAATAAATCTCTACGAAGCCATCTGGTAGAACAGCACCATTAGATATGAAATCTTCCGCCTTTGAAATTTCAAGTAAAGACGCCTTAGCAATTAAGCCACTATATTCTGGCTTTAAAGAGAAAAATTCAATATTCATTAAAAAAATAAAGATTATTATTTATAGCGATTTGATAATTACCTACAACGGTTTATGTATGGTTAGTTGTGGGAAATCCGTTAGGATTTTCCGACGTATTGGCAAGTTAATTAATTCAAGTGAATTCCTGCGAAGGAATTCCGCAGCAATTAATTATACATGATGTTGTACTTAGTTTTTTAATTTAAAACTTTTAAGGATAGACATAGCCTCGTCAAAATGCTTTCCATATTTTGATTCGACAGAAGAATAACCAAAATAATAGTATTCCCCATTCTGCTGGAAGTACACATTATATCTTTTGTGGATACGTCCGTTCCATGTAGATTCCAATTCATGAATATAAATGTCACCCAGGTGATTCTTGACTTGTTTTATTTCTTGTGAAATAATCTTCAGGGCTTTATTTGTTCCATCAACTTGATTCTGAACATATTCTTGAAACCTTGGTTTTTCACTTGATTTAAATTGAAAAATTGAAGTCACATTATCGAAATAATTATCTCCTTTTTTTAGTGGAGTATATCCAACATATCCATGATGCTTTACTGGCCTCCATTCATTAGGCGCTACGACTATAAAATTTTGCTCATTTATCCATTCCTGCGCTTCGGTCAGGCTTTTTTTTGAAGATCCACAACTAAACAGAACAAACATTATTACAAGGACGAAGATCTTTTTCATAGCATTAAATTAAGTACAACGTCACCTGTGTATGGCTTAGTGAGGTGCAGCCTG
>NZ_JBWQOL010000010.1:0-5722 GCF_056591715.1 Maritimimonas sp. 2405UD52-3 | reverse complement strand
TTTATTAAAAGCAAGGCAACGACCTACTCTTCCACCAGTGGCAGTACCATCGGCGCTGATAGGTTTAACTTCTCTGTTCGGAATGGGAAGAGGTGAGCCCTATCGCTATAATCACCTTAAGTTTTTCAAGTTATGAATATTGAGTTTATAGTTATGAGTTAAACTCATAATTCAACATTTATAATTCATAACTCGTATGAGTTGACATATTCAGATATTGGTATCGTTTCTATATATTTAAAAAGAGTTGTCCTCTCCGCCTTACGGCGGAGAAGGTACGTACATAAGCATATGGGTTATTAGTACTACTCGGCTATGACATTACTGCCTTTACACCTATAGCCTATCAACGTGGTAATCTTCCACGACCCTTTAAAGAAATCTCATCTTGTGGTGGGTTTCGCGCTTATATGCTTTCAGCGCTTATCCCTTCCCGACATAGCTACCCAGCAGTGCTCCTGGCGGAACAACTGGTACACCAGCGGTCAGTCCAATTCGGTCCTCTCGTACTAGAATCAGATCCACGCAAATTTCTAACGCCCGCTACAGATAGAGACCGAACTGTCTCACGACGTTCTGAACCCAGCTCGCGTGCCACTTTAATGGGCGAACAGCCCAACCCTTGGGACCTTCTCCAGCCCCAGGATGTGACGAGCCGACATCGAGGTGCCAAACCCCCCCGTCGATGTGAGCTCTTGGGGGAGATCAGCCTGTTATCCCCGGAGTACCTTTTATCCTTTGAGCGATGGCCCTTCCATGCGGAACCACCGGATCACTATGCTCTTGTTTCCAACCTGATCGACTTGTATGTCTCTCAGTCAAGCACCCTTATGCCATTGCACTCTACGCACGGTTACCAAGCGTGCTGAGGGTACCTTTAGAAGCCTCCGTTACTCTTTTGGAGGCGACCACCCCAGTCAAACTACCCACCACGCACTGTTCTCATCACTGAGTTAGGCTTCAGATAAGCAAAGGGTGGTATTTCAACAATGACTCCACAACGCCTGGCGACGCCGCTTCAATGTCTCCCACCTATCCTACACATTACTTATCCAAAGTCAATACGAAGCTATAGTAAAGGTTCACGGGGTCTTTTCGTCCCGTAGCGGGTAATCGGCATCTTCACCGATACTACAATTTCACCGAGCTCATGGCCGAGACAGTATCCAGATCGTTACACCATTCGTGCAGGTCGGAACTTACCCGACAAGGAATTTCGCTACCTTAGGACCGTTATAGTTACGGCCGCCGTTTACTGGGGCTTCATTTCAATGCGTCGCCGAAGCTAACATCTCCACTTAACCTTCCAGCACCGGGCAGGTGTCAGGCCTTATACGTCATCTTTCGATTTAGCAAAGCCCTATGTTTTTGATAAACAGTCGCCTGGATCATTTCTCTGCGGCCCCACAAAGTGGGGCGACTCTTCTCCCGAAGTTACGAGTCTATTTTGCCTAGTTCCTTAGCCATGAATCTCTCGAGCACCTTAGAATTCTCATCCCAACTACCTGTGTCGGTTTATGGTACGGGTACTTTATATCTGAAGCTTAGAGGGTTTTCTTGGAAGCCCTTAACCGCACTATCCACGCAGCCGAAGCCTTGTGGTACTATCCTGCATCAGCAAACCATGCGCATTTAACTACACAGTCTATACCTAAACAGTTTAACGTACTATTCCGTCAGTACGCGGCGGGTTCATTACTCCGTCACCCCATCGCAATATAAAGTAGTACTGGAATATTAACCAGTTGTCCATCGACTACCCCCTTCGGGTTCGCCTTAGGTCCCGACTAACCCTCAGCTGATTAGCATCGCTGAGGAAACCTTAGTCTTTCGGTGTGCGGGTTTCTCACCCGCATTATCGTTACTTATGCCTACATTTTCTTTTGTAATCGCTCCAGCAAACCTTACAATTCACCTTCAACGCAAGATTACAATGCTCCCCTACCCCTTACACTAATGTGTAAAGCCATAGCTTCGGTAGTATACTTATGCCCGATTATTATCCATGCTCGATCGCTCGACTAGTGAGCTGTTACGCACTCTTTAAATGAATGGCTGCTTCCAAGCCAACATCCTAGCTGTCTAGGCAATCAAACCGCGTTTATTCAACTTAGTATACATTTGGGGACCTTAGCTGATGGTCTGGGTTCTTTCCCTCTCGGACATGGACCTTAGCACCCATGCCCTCACTGCTGTGTATATTATATAGCATTCGGAGTTTGTCAGGAATTGGTAGGCGGTGAAACCCCCGCATCCAATCAGTAGCTCTACCTCTATATAACTCAACCACAACGCTGCACCTAAATGCATTTCGGGGAGTACGAGCTATTTCCGAGTTTGATTGGCCTTTCACCCCTACCCACAGGTCATCCAAAGACTTTTCAACGTCAACTGGTTCGGTCCTCCACAGTGTGTTACCACTGCTTCAACCTGCCCATGGGTAGATCACTCGGTTTCGCGTCTACTACTACTAACTAAAACGCCCTATTCAGACTCGCTTTCGCTACGGCTCCGTGTCTTAAACACTTAACCTTGCTAGCAACAGTAACTCGTAGGCTCATTATGCAAAAGGCACGCCGTCACCAATAAATTGGCTCCGACCGCTTGTAGGCGTACGGTTTCAGGATCTCTTTCACTCCCTTACTTAGGGTTCTTTTCACCTTTCCCTCACGGTACTAGTTCACTATCGGTCTCTCAGGAGTATTTAGCCTTACCAGATGGTCCTGGTTGATTCATACAGGGTTTCACGTGCCCCGCACTACTCAGGATACTACTAGGGGTAACTCTCTTTACCTATACAGGGCTATCACCTTCTTCGGCTCCTCTTTCCAAAGGATTCTAGTTCATAAAGCACTCCATATTGTAGTCCTACAACCCCAATATTGCCGTAACAACATTGGTTTGGGCTAATCCGCGTTCGCTCGCCACTACTAACGGAATCACTATTGTTTTCTCTTCCTCCGGGTACTTAGATGTTTCAGTTCTCCGGGTTTGCTCACCGTAAACGGTGTGACTGGCCTTCAACCAGCCGGGTTGCCCCATTCGGATATCTGCGGATCAAATCGTATGTGCCAATCCCCGCAGCTTTTCGCAGCTTATCACGTCCTTCTTCGCCTCTGAGAGCCTAGGCATCCGCCATACGCCCTTAACTTGCTTATTGTACTTTTTGCTTTGACATTACTGTCAAAACGAGCTCTTTTATATTTAATTTCTATCTTTAATATATAGCTAATAAAAAACTTAAAAAATGTTCTTTATCGTTCCTGAAAATTAATTCAGGATAATTTACGATATCTATATCTCAATATGTCAATGAACGTTGTGGCGAATCGCCACTGATAAATAATATCAGCAACAAACTCGTCGCAATACTCTAGAGATAATCTTACTTATCTCTGGGCATTGCCCAGTGGAGAATACCGGAGTCGAACCGGTGACCTCCTGCGTGCAAGGCAGGCGCTCTAGCCAGCTGAGCTAATTCCCCATATACTAGTCGTTAGTACATAGTAGTTAGTAGTTAGACCATAACCACCCTCTCAACTTCTAGAATTTCCTATTCAATATCTTTAATGAACTTGCTTAAAACTCTGAACTCAGAACTCTAAACTACGGCTTCGCCGCATCGTAGTCTTGGGCAGGCTCGAACTGCCGACCTCTACATTATCAGTGTAGCGCTCTAACCAGCTGAGCTACAAGACTGTCTTTAGACATTAGACGATAGATAGTAGAACAAAGACCTCTTGTGTCTCTTATCTTTTATCTCATATCTAACCTCTAACAGCTTTAAATTTTAAAAAAAGATCAACAGCAATAAAAAACCAAATCATAATTTTCTGAGTAACTCACCATCCTTCTGATATCTATATAAATAGATAATCTCTAGAAAGGAGGTGTTCCAGCCGCACCTTCCGGTACGGCTACCTTGTTACGACTTAGCCCCAGTTACTAGTTTTACCCTAGGCAGCTCCTTGCGGTCACCGACTTCAGGTACTCCCAGCTTCCATGGCTTGACGGGCGGTGTGTACAAGGCCCGGGAACGTATTCACCGCAGCATGGCTGATCTGCGATTACTAGCGATTCCAGCTTCACGGAGTCGAGTTGCAGACTCCGATCCGAACTGAGATAGACTTTATAGATTCGCTCCTATTTGCATAGTGGCTGCTCTCTGTATCTACCATTGTAGCACGTGTGTAGCCCAGGACGTAAGGGCCGTGATGATTTGACGTCATCCCCACCTTCCTCACGGTTTGCACCGGCAGTCTCGTTAGAGTCCTCAGCTTAACCTGTTAGCAACTAACGATAGGGGTTGCGCTCGTTATAGGACTTAACCTGACACCTCACGGCACGAGCTGACGACAACCATGCAGCACCTTGTAGATAGTCCGAAGAAATAGCTATCTCTAGCTAATGCAATCTACATTTAAGCCCTGGTAAGGTTCCTCGCGTATCATCGAATTAAACCACATGCTCCACCGCTTGTGCGGGCCCCCGTCAATTCCTTTGAGTTTCATTCTTGCGAACGTACTCCCCAGGTGGGATACTTATCACTTTCGCTTAGTCACTGAGGTAAACCCCAACAACTAGTATCCATCGTTTACGGCGTGGACTACCAGGGTATCTAATCCTGTTCGCTCCCCACGCTTTCGTCCATCAGTGTCAGTATATACTTAGTAAGCTGCCTTCGCAATCGGTATTCTATGTAATATCTAAGCATTTCACCGCTACACTACATATTCTACTTACTTCAATATAACTCAAGACAACCAGTATCAAAGGCAGTTCCATAGTTAAGCTATGGGATTTCACCTCTGACTTAATTGCCCACCTACGGACCCTTTAAACCCAATGATTCCGGATAACGCTTGCACCCTCCGTATTACCGCGGCTGCTGGCACGGAGTTAGCCGGTGCTTATTCATATAGTACCGTCAGCCTCTCACACGTGAAAGGGTTTCTTCCTATATAAAAGCAGTTTACAACCCATAGGGCAGTCTTCCTGCACGCGGCATGGCTGGATCAGAGTTGCCTCCATTGTCCAATATTCCTCACTGCTGCCTCCCGTAGGAGTCTGGTCCGTGTCTCAGTACCAGTGTGGGGGATCTCCCTCTCAGGACCCCTACCTATCGTAGCCATGGGGAGCCGTTACCTCGCCATCTAGCTAATAGGACGCATACTCATCTTATACCGATAAATCTTTACTATAATTATGATGCCATAACTATAGACCATGGAGTATTAATCTTCATTTCTAAAGGCTATCCTCCTGTATAAGGCAAATTGTATACGCGTTACGCACCCGTGCGCCGGTCGTCATCAGTTGCAAGCAACTATGTTACCCCTCGACTTGCATGTGTTAAGCCTGCCGCTAGCGTTCATCCTGAGCCAGGATCAAACTCTCCATCGTATAAATTTTAAATCTCTTTACCAGATGATGAGTACTCAAAAAAATTAAACAAGTTCTAAAAACTTGTGACTTCGCTCTTTATTTACGCTGTCGATCTTCCAATAATTTTCAATGACCTTAATTAGTAGTTAGTAAAAAGTACTTAGTATTAAGTAATAAACTCAACTACCAAAATCTCGTGAGAACGCTAGAATCGAACTAACTTATAAAACTATCAAAATCAAAAATCCTAATAGCTAATAATTCCAAAAATCCTCCTCAATGAACACCCCTAATTCCTTAGCGGCTGCAAATGTATAAATCTTTTTAATTATAGCAA
>NZ_JBWQOL010000009.1:0-36614 GCF_056591715.1 Maritimimonas sp. 2405UD52-3 | reverse complement strand
TTATACACACTAAGTTGTTACTTGTTAATAATTAGTATATTAAGTTTAATCTTGATTATAATTCGCCAATAAATTTTTGCAAAAAATTACTTCATATACCAGTCCCTTAACCGTACTTCTATATTTTTATTCTTAGCATTTACCAATTCCTTAAACTTTTTAGTGTCACTCATATCAGGATTTCCTCTATAGTGATATGGGTACACAATTTTTGGTTTAAAATCTAATACGGCATCAGCAGCCTGGTTTATATCCATAGTGTAAGGTAAATTCATACATACAAAGGCAATATCAACACCAATTAAGTTTCGCATTTCGCGTATATCTTCAGTATCGCCGCTTATATAAATACCTTTACCACCAAGATTCAAAAAGTAACCATTACCGCGCCCTCTTGGGTGCCGTGAAGAAGTATCCTCTGGTAAATTATACATGGGCAAAGCATTGATAAATACTTCATCTTGTACATGAATACCACCATTCTTAATTACCACCAATTGCTTTTCGTAAGTACCTCTTAATTTTTCGGCTACAGCCTTAGGTACAATAAAGGTTGCGTTTTTGGTATCTAAACCATTTAAAGTTTCTGTGTTGAGATGATCTCCATGAATATCAGTTATCAATATTATATCAGCATTTGCCAAACCTTCAAATTTTTCTGCACCCCCATAAGGGTCTACATAGATGGTTTTACCATTCCATTGTAGCACTAAAGTACCATGTAAAATAGGTTGAATTGTAATATCACCTTCCGGAGACTCAATAACATCAGCATGTGGTCGTTGTGAAAATGTGTTAAGACTGATCAGTAAAACAAATAATGTGGCAAAAAATCGCATAGTCTTGATTAAAAAATGGTTTTTACTTCTTCTTTTATAAAGTCTAAAGCTATTCTGGTAGGAGGCAGGTCGTCTTTTCCGGTTTGCTGAATGATAGCTTCGCGCATTGACATCGCATCTTTTACTTCGCCCTGTAGCATTACATCGCGAATAGCATTTAGGGTATTGTTTTTTGCCGTAGTAATAGTATCCCAACATTGGCTTGTCATATATATTTGCTGCGCAAGATTGTGTTCATATTCCTGTTCAACGGTACCTAGTAATTTTTTAAAATAAGTAGGCTTATCATGACCACTAGGTGAAATGCGTACTGCTAAACTACTAGGTGTAATGCGCTCTAAAAATAGGGTCATACGTTCATAGGCCTGCAACTGGTTAGGTAGTGCTAAAGCTTGCTTTTCTTTTCGTAGTTGAAAAATTCGACTTTTCTTTTCGTTATCTACATGCAACTTAAAGAAATACAAAGCTATAAGTCCAGTTACCAAAGCCGGTATGGTATAGGCTAAAAGTTGCATAAAAGTTTCTGTGCTCATTACGTTAAAAATTAGTGTTTCAAATGTAACGAAACTGAATATCATTTCTAAATAATGATTGTACTTTCCTTAAAAACTAAGCCTATTTGTCAATAACTTTTTATTGTTAGTCCGTATCAACAATTGTATTTTTGATGTTCCAAAAGCGCAATGTGACGGATTATCTCCAACATTTAAACGAAGCCCAAAAAGAAGCTGTTTTACATAAAGAAGGCCCCATGATTATCATTGCAGGTGCCGGTTCTGGTAAAACACGTGTGCTTACTTATAGAATTGCACATTTAATGCAACAAGGGGTTGATGCTTTCAGTATTCTATCATTAACCTTTACCAATAAGGCTGCACGCGAAATGAAAATACGTATTGGTAAGATAGTAGGTGAAAGCGAAGCAAAAAATTTATGGATGGGTACTTTTCACTCTGTATTTGCACGTATTTTGCGTTCAGAAGCAGATAAGCTGGGGTACCCTAGGAATTTTACAATTTATGATACGCAAGATTCAGTACGACTCTTAACAGCTATTATTAAAGAGCTACAGCTAGACAAAGACAAATACAAGCCTAAACAGGTACTGGCAAGAATATCACAATTTAAAAACAGCTTAATTACTGTAAAGGCCTATTACAACTCACCTGAACTTCAAGAAGCAGATGTTATGGCTAGCAGACCGAAAACAGGAGAAATCTACAATCAATATGTAGAACGCTGTTTTAAAGCTGGTGCCATGGATTTTGATGACTTATTGTTAAGAACCAATGAATTGTTAACTCGTTTTCCGGATGTGTTGGCAAAATATCAAGATAGATTTAGATATATTTTAGTGGATGAATATCAAGATACCAACCATTCACAATATTTAATTGTACGTGCTTTGGCGGATAGATTTCAGAATATTTGCGTAGTAGGAGATGATTCACAAAGTATTTATGCATTTAGAGGTGCAAATATTCAAAATATATTAAACTTTCAACGCGACTATGATGATGCAAAGATTTTTAAATTGGAGCAGAACTACCGTTCAACAAGCAATATTGTTAGTGCAGCCAATAGCGTTATTGAGAAAAACCAAACTAAACTTGATAAAGAAATTTGGACTGCCAATGAGAAAGGGGAGCGCATAAAAGTAATGCGCACTGTTTCTGAAGGTGAAGAAGGTCGTTTTGTAGCCGAATCTGTTTTTGAAAACAAGCTTAATAAACAGTTAAAAAACAGCCAATTTGCAGTATTATATCGTACCAATGCACAGTCAAGAGCTATAGAAGATGCATTGCGCAAAAAAGATATTGCATATAGAATATATGGTGGACTTTCATTTTACCAACGTAAAGAAATTAAGGATGTATTGTCATACCTACGATTACTTGTAAACCCAAGTGATGAGGAAGCATTAAAACGAGTTATTAATTATCCTACCCGTGGTATTGGGCAAACTACGCTTGATAAATTAATAGTAGCTGCCAATCATTATAAAAAATCAATTTTTGAAATCTTAGAGAATATAGATAAAATAGATCTGAAGATAAATGGCGGCACCAAAGCAAAGCTTCAGAATTTTGTAACCATGATCAAAAGCTTTCAAATAGAAGCACAATCAAAAAATGCTTTTGAAATTACAGATCATGTGATTAAAAAAACACAAGTGATCAAAGAGCTTGAACGCGATGCCACTCCTGAAGCTGTAAGTAGGGTAGAGAATGTTCAAGAACTACTAAACGGCATTAAAGACTTTATTGAAGAGCAGAAAGAAAAAGATGAAGATGCGTCTCTCGCATTTTTTCTAGAAGATGTAGCCTTGGCTACTGATTTTGACAATGATAAAAAACACAACCAAGATGTAGTTTCTTTAATGACCATTCACCTAGCTAAAGGGCTTGAGTTTCAATATGTTTATATCGTAGGCTTAGAAGAGAATTTGTTTCCTTCGGCAATGAGCATGAATACACGTAGTGAATTAGAAGAAGAGCGGCGTTTATTCTACGTGGCCTTAACCAGGGCTGAAAAACAAGCCTATTTAAGTTATGCAGAATCTAGATACAGATGGGGAAAACTAATTGACAGTGAGCCTAGCCGATTTTTAGAGGAAATAGATGATTCCTATCTTGACTACCTTACTCCTAAAGTACCAAAACAACTCAACAGATTTGTAAATGAAGACATTTTTGGAAGTGTACCTCAGGATAGAATTCGTTTTAAGAAGCCTTTAAAGCGTACCCCAAGGAAACCTGAAGTAAAAAACAAGTCTATAAGTGTACCTAAAAATTTAAAAAAAGTGAGTTCGGTAGCTACTAATTTATTTGATTCAAATATTGCAGTAGGAAATATAGTGGAGCATACAAAATTTGGTAAGGGTGAAGTAGTAAGCCTTGAAGGGCATGGCTCAAATAAAAAGGCAGAAATTAAATTTGAACAAGCAGGTAATAAGAAGCTCCTGCTGCAGTTTGCAAAACTTAAAATTTTAGCATAAACGTTCTTCGTATTTTAGAATTAATCGTTTATTTGCTTGTAAATAGAAATTATGAAGGAGTTTGATTTAGAATACAATTCAAAAAGAGAGAAATTAATTATACCAGAATACGGTAGACATATTCAGAAATTGGTTAATCATTGCATATCTCTGGAGGATAAGGATGAACGTAATAAAATGGCCAATGCTATCATTGACGTAATGGGAAATTTGCAGCCACACTTACGTGACGTACCTGATTTTCAACATAAATTATGGGATCAATTGTTTATCATGTCTGATTTTAAATTAGAAGCAGATTCACCATACCCTAAACCAGTTAAAGAAGAACTAACTGCAAAACCTGATGCTCTGGGCTACCCAAAATCAGCATCTAAGTATCGTTTTTATGGTAATAATATTCAGACCATGATAGATACCGCATTGACATGGGAAGAAGGAGAAATGCGTGATGCATTAGTTTTCACCATTGCCAACCATATGAAAAAATGTTACTTAAACTGGAATAAAGATACTGTAGAAGATAATGTCATTTTTGAACATTTATCAGAACTTTCAGATGGCAAGATCAATTTAACTTCTAATGATGAAACCTTAACGGAATCAAAAAATTTACTACGTAGTAAATCAAGAGTTTCAAATAAGAAAAAACAAAACAGAAAAAAGCGCTAATACCAATAATCAACTAACCATGGGTACTTTTAAAATTGAAGGAGGTCATCAGTTAAAAGGAGAAATAACACCTCAAGGGGCAAAAAATGAAGCATTACAAATATTATGTGCTGTATTGTTAACTCCTGAAGAAGTAACCATTGAAAACATTCCTGATATACGCGATGTCAATAAGCTCATAAAGTTACTTAGCAATCTAGGCGTTAAAATTCAAAAAAATGCGCCAGGGTCTTATACTTTTAAAGCAGATGATGTTAATTTAAAATATTTAGAATCTGAAGCTTTTAAAGAAGAGGGAAAAGGACTTAGAGGTTCTATTATGATTGTTGGCCCTTTGCTAGGACGTTTTGGAAAAGGCTATATTCCAAAACCAGGAGGCGATAAGATTGGACGTAGACGTTTAGATACGCATTTTGAAGGTTTTATCAACTTGGGTGCAAATTTCAGATATAATAAAGAAGATCATTTTTATGGGGTAGAAACTAAAAAGCTTCAAGGTGCTTATATGTTACTAGATGAAGCATCAGTAACAGGTACAGCTAATATTGTAATGGCAGCAGTTCTTGCTGAAGGAAAAACCAGCATTTATAATGCAGCATGTGAGCCTTATCTTCAACAATTATGTAAAATGCTCAATAGAATGGGAGCCAAAATTTCTGGTATTGGTTCTAATTTATTGGTGATAGAAGGGGTAGAATCCTTGACTGGAACCTCACATAGAATGCTGCCAGATATGATAGAAATAGGTAGTTGGATAGGTCTTGCCGCAATGACAAAATCAGAGCTTACCATTAAAAATGTAAGTTGGGATGATCTGGGGCAAATACCCAATGTTTTTAGAAAATTAGGAATTACTGTTGAGCGCAAAGGAGATGATATTCATATACCAGAACACAAAGATGGATATGAAATTCAGAACTTTATTGATGGTTCAATTTTAACCATTGCAGATGCACCCTGGCCCGGATTTACACCTGATTTGTTAAGTATTATTCTTGTAGTAGCTACGCAGGCAAGAGGGAGTGTACTCATTCATCAAAAAATGTTTGAAAGTCGCTTGTTCTTTGTTGATAAATTAATTGATATGGGTGCAAAAATCATTCTTTGTGATCCGCATAGAGCCACCGTTATTGGTCATGATTTTCAATCGCAATTAAAAGCAACTACTATGACTTCGCCTGATATTAGGGCAGGTATTTCTCTATTAATAGCTGCATTATCTGCTAGTGGTACAAGTACAATCCACAATATTGAGCAGATAGACCGTGGCTATGAGAATATTGACACTCGCTTAAAGGCTATAGGTGCCAAAATTACTAGGGTAGCTTAAATTTCTTTAAGAATTCTTAAAAAATAATGAATGTCATTTTGGCATAAAGTCAATAATGGCAGTACTTTTGCATCCATAAATTAGATAAAAATCATCGACTGAAAATCATGAGTAAAAAAGAACAGATAAAAGAAGAGGAACCTGTTGTAGAAGAAACAAAGGCCAAAGAGCAGAAAGAGACTATAGAAAATGATCAAGAAGAGGAAGTTGAAACTGAACAACCAAAGGAAGAACCCACAGCTGGAGAATTAATAGCACAAGAAAAAGATAAATATTTACGCTTATTTGCTGAGTTTGAAAATTATAAAAAACGAACTACAAAAGAACGTATAGAATTATTTAAAACAGCAAGCCAAGACGTTATGACAGCAATGCTGCCAATTTTAGATGATTTTGAACGTGCTTTAACACATATTGAAGAAGATAAAGAGGCTGAAGAATTACGTAAAGGAGTGCTGTTAATCTACCAGAAAATGGTAACTGCGTTAGAGCAAAAAGGCCTTTCTAAAATGGAAGTAAAGCAAGGAGATACCTTTGATGCTGAAATACATGAAGCCATCACTCAGATTCCTGCACCTTCAAAAAAATTGAAAGGAAAAGTAGTTGATGTTATTGAGCAAGGGTATAAATTGGGTGAGAAGGTGATTAGATTTCCAAAGGTGGTGATTGGGCAATAAGAAAGAGAAATGGCAAAACAAGATTATTACGAAATATTAGGTGTAAGTAAAAGTGCTTCTACTGCTGAGATTAAAAAGGCATATAGAAAAATGGCTATTAAATACCATCCTGATAAAAATCCTGGTGATAAAGAAGCTGAAGAGAATTTTAAAAAAGCAGCTGAGGCTTATGAGGTATTGAGTGATACTGATAAGAAAGCACGCTATGACCAGTTTGGTCATGCGGCTTTTGAAAACGGCGGCGGCGGATTTGGAGGTGGTATGAATATGGAAGACATATTCAGTCAGTTTGGTGATATTTTTGGAGGCGCCTTTGGTGGTGCTTTCGGCGGCGGATTTGGTGGCGGCGGAAGAGCACGTGTAAAAGGAGGAAATCTAAGAATTCGTGTAAAGCTTACACTTGAAGAAATTTTAAATGGAGTAGAGAAGAAGGTAAAAGTTAAGCGTAAAGTACAAGCAGACGGAGTAACGTATAGAACTTGTGGTACATGTAATGGACAAGGGCAGGTTATGAAGGTTATGAACACCATGTTAGGTAGAATGCAAACTGCTACTACATGTCCTACTTGTCAGGGTGCTGGCGAGTCTATTGATAATAGACCTTCAGGTGCTGATGCACATGGGTTAGTCTCTAAAGAAGAAGGTGTCTCTATTAAAATTCCGCCAGGTGTTACAGACGGCGTTCAACTAAAAGTTACAGGTAAAGGAAATGATGCTCCCGGAAAAAATGGCATTTCAGGAGATTTATTGGTAGTCATTCAGGAAGAAGATCATAAAACACTAAAGAGAGAAGGTAATAATTTACATTACGACATGTATGTAAGTTTTTCAGAGGCAGTACTTGGTGCATCAAAAGAAATTGACACACTTACTGGTAAAGTTCGTGTTAAAATAGATAGTGGTGTGCAGTCCGGTAAAATATTACGCTTACGCGGAAAAGGATTGCCTAGTTTAGAAGGTTATGGAAAAGGTGATCTTTTAGTACATGTTAATGTTTGGACACCAAAAGAATTATCTAGAGAGCAGAAAGATTTCTTTGAAAAAATGAAAGATGATACTAATTTTCAACCAGAACCTTCACATTCAGATAAATCATTTTTTGAGAAGGTAAAAGATATGTTTTCATAATAATAATGCGCTAATGTTTTAATAATTTGTTAAAAATTAAAGCATCCTTATTGAGATATTGTAAAAAATACATATATTTGTAGAGTTGAATTAATAGTTCAACAACTTTTTCTTTTTCATAGCAATTTTCCCACTCTAACTTGAGTGGGTTTTTTTATGCCTTTTAGTTACTTAGAAAAAAATATCAAAAAAATATGCATACATACAATATTTAATATTGTTATGCGTTATTAACGTGTATTACTGGTAATAGTACAGTAATATTTCTTTTTCATAGCAATTTTCCCGCTCCCTTTTTAAGAGAGTGGGATTTTTTTTATCTCTTAATCTTTCAAGAAAATTTATTAAAGTACTTTTGCATTAAGTAGGCCACCTTATCGTTACATCCCGGACTTGTTTCGGGACCTCATTAATTATTGTAATGATTTTTATAAAGGTGCTGAATCAAGTTCAGCATGTAGAGGAAAGTCCGGACACCATAGCGTAGTATAGCGGGTAACACCCGTCACCCGCCTTTGGCGAGGTAGGACCAGTGCAACAGAAAGCAAGTACAGTTAGGCTGTAGTGAAATCAGGTAAACTCTATACGGTGCAACGCCATGTATACCAACTTTTAAGGGTTACGCGCCCAATGTTGGAGGGTAGGCGGTTAGAATTAATAAGCAATTATTAATCAAGATAAATGATAAGGATCTGCATTAGCGGAAACAGAATCCGGCTTATGGTCTACTTTTTTTGTAAGTCTTCCTAAATTTTAGCGTCTATAACCTAAATCAAACTCAATCTTCACATCAATGAGCTCATTGTGGTATTTTGATAATGTTAATTTATTTAAGATATTGTGCCCTCACAAGTATCCTACATACAAGAAGAATCATTCTTTAAGCATCTACAAAAAGAGTGATTATATCTACTTTGAGGAAGATTCTGCAAATAAAATATATCTAATTGATAAAGGCAAGGTAAAGATTGGTTATTACACCGAAGATGGTAAAGAAATCATTAAGGCAATTTTAACCAAAGGAGAAATTTTTGGTGAAAAAGCAATTTTAGGTATTGAAAAAAGAAATGAGTTTGCACAATCTATAGATAATGATACATTAATTTGTCCGGTTTCAAAGGAAACCATGTATAACTTGATGCGTGATAATGTGTCAGTGAGCTTTAAGATATATAAGTTTATTGGTTTGCGTATTAAAAAGCTTGAAAGAAGATTACAGCTGTTGCTTTTTAAAGACACGAAGACGCGTCTGATAGAATTTTTACAGGAATTATGTGACGAATATGGGTATGATTGTGAAAAAACAGGAGATAAGGTTATCCACCATCCTTATACTCAAAAAGATATTGCAACACTAATAGGGACTTCTCGCTCAACACTAAATATATTGTTGAACGAATTGAAAGAGGAGCGAGTCATTAATTTTAATAGAAAAGAAATACGGCTTCTCAATAAAGTTGCGTAATTTTATACATAGTGTTAGTAATTCTTTATGGCCATAAAAAAGAATCATATTTATAATATCTTATTCTTTGCTTTTTTTGTATTTCTTTTTACACCTTACGGACTTGGTACACGCGCAAAATTAACTCAGGGTGTTACCTATGTTAAGAGTTTTATTTTTCCGCCAAAAGTAAAACCAGCGGATAAACATGAAAATTTAGATAATTACAATATCTTTTTTAAATCAATAGCCAATGCACCAGATTTAAACTTCGCAACGCTAAGTGGTAAAGTTATTGTTATCAACCATTGGGCTACTTGGTGCCCTCCGTGCAGAGCTGAAATGCCTTCATTCAATAAATTATTTGAAGATTATAAAGAAAAAGTAGCTTTTGTATTTATCACTTCTGACCCTAAGGATAAAGTAGAGAGATATTATGCTGACAACCAATTCAATTTTCCGACATATCAGCAGGTATCTAGTTTACCTGATCAAATAAGTACTACAAGTTTACCGGCTACATTTATACTCAACAAAAAAGGAAGTGTAGTTGTTGAAGAGTATGGGGCGGCTGATTGGAATAGTTCTAAAGTTAGAAGCCTTCTAGATGAACTTCTTGAGCAATAATTTTTTAGCTGCATTCATTTAAAACTTCAAGTAGAATATCGCATCCTCTTTTTATCTCATTTTCTGAAATAGTTAACGGTGGTGTAATACGAATTGCTTTTCCTTCAAATAACAACCAAAAAAGCAATAACCCCTTTTCTAAACACTTTAGGATTACTTTAGAGGCAAACTCAGGAGATTTTACAATGATAGCTAACATTAGCCCTTTGCCTCTTATTTCAAAAATCTCTTCATGAACTAATAATTCCCTGATAAGTTTTTCTTTATCTAAAGTATTGCTAATTAAAGTAGAAGCATTGAGTTCTTTTAATGTGGCCAGTCCTGTCGCAGCAATAACTGGGTGCCCTCCAAATGTAGTAATATGTCCTAGTTTTGGATGATCGGAAAGCTTCAACATCAATTCATTAGACGCAATAAAAGCGCCAATGGGCATTCCACCACCTAGTCCTTTTCCTGTTACTATGATATCAGGAAGTACGTCATAGTTTTCAAAACCCCAAAAGGTACCTGTCCTACCTATCCCGGATTGTATTTCATCAAGAATAAGCAATGCCCCAACTTCATCACATTTCTTTTTTACCTTTTTCAGATAGTCATTTTCAGGTGCTATAAATCCAGCTCCGCCCTGAATGGTTTCAAGAATAACCGCTGCTGTTCTTTTAGTAATTTTAGAAATATCTTCAATGGTATTGAACTCTATAAATTTTGTTCCAGGTATCAACGGTCTAAAAGCCCTATTTTGTTGTTCAGCTCCTGAAACACTCATAGCACCTTGCGTATTACCGTGATATGAATTTTTAGCTGCAATTATTTCAAACCTACCAGTATGGCGCTTTGCAAGTTTGATGGCTCCTTCTGTAGCTTCGGTTCCTGAATTTGTAAGATAAACACAGTCTAAACCTTTAGGTGAATTATGGACTAGCGCCTTACATAAATCTAATTGTGGTTGCTGTATAAATTCACCATAAACCATGACGTGCATATAAGTATCAAGTTGGTCTTTAATAGCCTGAACAACTTTTGGATGGTTATGCCCTAAAGTATTTGCAGAAACACCGGCAATAAAGTCTAAATATTGCTTACCAGATGTATCATATACATGGCAGGCGTTTGCATGTGAAATTTCTATTCCTAAAGGATGTGGAGATGTTTGTGCCTGGTATTTTAGGAAATCAGAGTTCATAAACTCTTAATTACTTTCTTTTTTTACAGGTAAATCACCTGTTTTCTTATCAGTCAATGGTTTAATAAGCGCTTTAGGAGCCTGGATAGAATCTTTACTTTTATCTAGTAACTCCTTATTCTTAATGGAGGGCTTATCCAAGGGTTCTGGATTATTTAATGGAGATTTACTCTTTGAATCACTATTTTTTTCTCTTATTCCAACAGCAGTATCCTTTATAAAAATATCTTCCATGGTTAAAGGTTTTTCATCCTCACGCCATACAAAGCCTCTTAACCGCCGTATGTTTTCAGGAAATTCAGAGATAGGGTAGGTGTCACCATCAGGATTTGTCAAAAATTTTGATGTGAGTATTTTACTATCTTTAAAGGTAAAATTCATGTCACTACAAGCCAGTTTTTCAACACCAATCAATTCATTTGTACTTTCATTTCTAAGGTAGTTAATTACTTCACCATTTCCTTTAATATCAACATCTCTAAGATCATTTTCTCTAAATTTGCCATAAAGATTTCTTCCTTTTATTTGATTGAAACCTGCGGAGTCTTTTTGAACGATAAAGGCATTATTTAATACTTTTAAACTATCTAATTGCTCAGTAGCAGTATTTGATAATAATTGAATAGTATCTCCCGTAATTTGATTGTTATCAGACCATAATATCGGATTTCGATACAATTGTGTTAGTCCCGTGGCTTGATTTGAATGAATAGAATCGCACTTCCCGCTAAGATTACTTTTAAAAAACTTCACTCTATGAAAAGCTCTAACAATCCTTTTTTCTGGTTTTCCGGTAACCAGCAAAGTATCCCCATGGATATACATAGAGTCTTTTTCAATTTCGGTAATGGCAACCGCTCTTTTAGTAATGAATGCCGAGTCTAACTTTTGAAAAACTTCAGCATAATGACCTCGGGCTGCAAAACTATTGGTGGTGTCTTTTAAATGAATATTGTTTGTTGCAGAGGCAAAACCTAAATTTCTATCATAATAAAGACTATCTGCCTTAATCTCTCTGTTATTATACTCTATTCTTGAGTTCTTGGTAAAATGCGAAACATTTGCTTTTGTATCATAAAACCCTTCTTCGGTATAAATAAAATTATTCTCTCCGGTAATTGTTGAAGGCCCATATAAATAGGATTTGCCAGAATTTGTATAATATACCAAGTTATCTGATTCCAACACATAATCAGGGTTTGTCAAGACTACATCTTCTAAAGCTTCAAACCTACGCGTTTGTAAAAAGTAATTACCTAATTTACTCTTGAGTACATTTGTTGTATCTCTTATGGTAGCACCACTACGGTAGAATAATTTTTGTTGAATACGGTTAAAGTGCAAAGTATCTGTAGTTAAAGTAATAATGGGATCTTTTAACACTACATCTCCCCATGATACTGCCTTTTTTGTATCACCGTTATATTCAACATACTTACTGGTTTGTGTAATAGTATCTCCTTGATTGAGATTCACATCACCAAAGGCCTTTAGAAAATTACGATCTTTATAGTAAATGGCTTTTTTACTTCGCAGTGCAAAACCTTCATGCTCCACATATACGTTACCTAACAAAATAGTTGCCCCGGGGTGTTTTTCTTCATCTATATTAGAATTATCTGCATGTACAATTTTAATGCGCTTTTGCTGCGCATTTAAACTGAATAAAGAAAATAAAACTAATATGACTACTAAAAGATGTTTCAAGCTTTAAATTTGCTGCAAAACTAAGGAAAAAGAAAAATGTTAACAGTTAGTAGCTGGTAATTTATTGTTAAACAATTTTAAACTATCTCAAAATAGTCTGCTTTCTATCAGGTCCAACAGAAACAATCTTGATAGGCACTTCAAGCTCTTTTTCAATAAAGTCTATATAAGTATTTAAATTTGACGGTAGCTCGTCCTCCTTAGTCATTTTTGTTAAGTCAGCTTGCCAGCCTTTAAACTCTGTATAATTAACAGAAACATTTTCAGCTTCAATATTATAAGGTAAGTGTATGATTTTTTCACCTTTATATGTATAGGAAGTACACACCTTAATGGTATTAAAGCCCGATAGTACATCACCTTTCATCATCATTAGTTGTGTAACTCCATTTACCTGAACAGCATATTTTAAGGCAACTAAATCTAACCAACCGCATCTCCGTGGCCTACCCGTGGTAGCACCAAATTCATGACCCACACGCCCCATAGTTTCACCATCTTCATCAAACAGTTCAGTAGGAAAAGGACCAGAACCAACACGCGTAGTATATGCTTTAAAAATACCAAAAACATCACCAATTCTATTAGGGGCAACGCCAAGTCCTGTACATGCACCAGCCGCCGTTGTATTTGAAGATGTTACATATGGATAGGTGCCAAAATCAATATCTAGTAAAGAACCTTGTGCACCTTCTGCTAAGATAGACTTTCCAGACCTAATTGCTTGATTCAAATATTCTTCACTATCAATAAATGTTAATTCTTTAAGCGTATCTATTGCTCTGCAAAACTCATTTTCTAATTCAGAAAGATCATATTGAATATCTACTTCAAAGAAATCGAGCATTTTAATATGCTTTTCAGTCAATGCTTTGTATTTGTCTTTCCAATTGTCAAGTTCTAAGTCACCCACGCGAATACCATTTCTTCCAGTTTTATCCATATAGGTAGGGCCAATTCCTTTTAAGGTAGAACCAATTTTGGCTTTCCCTTTAGAAGTTTCAGAAGCAGCATCTAATAGACGATGTGTAGGAAGTATTAAATGTGCTTTACGAGAGATTAAAAGTTTTGACTTGTAATCTATATTGTGCTTTGAGAGGTTATCTAACTCTTTCTGAAAAATCACCGGATCTATCACCACACCATTACCAACAATATTGATAGCTTTTTCATGAAAAATACCTGATGGAATGGTATGTAATACGTGTTTATTGCCATCAAAAATCAAGGTATGTCCTGCGTTGGGTCCTCCTTGAAAACGTGCTATAATGTCATAATTTTTGGTGAGGACATCTACAATTTTACCTTTTCCTTCATCTCCCCATTGTAGTCCTAAGAGCAAATCTACCGCCATGTATGGATGCTATTTTTTTTGATTTTTAGTTCCATAGAAGTAGAGTGAATGATTCTCCACAGTAATATCAAACACTTCTTCTATAGTTTTTTTGATAATTTGAATTCGAGGATCGCAAAATTCTATAACCTCTCCTGTATCCGTAAGTATGATATGATCATGCTGTTTGTCAAAATAAGACTTTTCATAATGTGATTGATTCTGTCCAAATTGATGACGTCTTACCAATCCACATTCAAGTAATAGTTCAATAGTATTATACAAAGTAGCTCTACTTACACGATAATTCTTATTTTTCATGTATATATAAAGCGACTCTATATCAAAATGCTCATCATGATCATAGATTTCCTGTAAAATAGCATAACGCTCAGGAGTTTTTCTATGTCCATTTTTTTCAAGAAACTTGGTAAAAACACTCTTTACAATTTCTTGATTTTTAGTATTATCTGCTTGTTTAACAACACTCATATTGTAGGCAAATTTACACTTTAATTAAGTGATATTGGTTTGAAGTATTGAAAAAGATTAACAATTTTTGAACAACTATTTTTTGTTCAAACGATCAACCTTGTCAATGCCATCAATATTCTTTAATTGGGTAGTCAATTTTTTAAGTTGTGCATTGTTTTTTATACCCACAGTTAACTTTCCTTCAAAAATCCCATCATTACCTTCTATGTTGATATTGTGAATATTAACATGCATATTGTTAGAAATTACTTTAGTTACCTGATTGACCAATCCCATTTTATCAATTCCAGTTAACTTTAGCATTACTTTGTATTCTTGTTGGCTTGAATCTATCCATTTAGCGGGCATAATACGATATGCATACTGAGATTGTAGACTAATAGCGTTGGGGCAATTTTGTTTATGTACTTTAATACCATCACTTACAGAAACAAAACCAAAAACTTTATCACCAGGAATAGGATTACAACAATTGGCAAGCTTATAATTAAGTTTATCTTCATCTTTACCAAACACTAGTAAGTCATATTTACTTGTAATTTCTTGGTCATTAACTGGAGTTTCTGTTGTATTTCTACGTATTCTATTTCTAAAAAAACTATAAAATGCGTTACTGCGTTGTGCAACAAAATCCTTCAATTGTTGATTGGAAATGGAACCGTTGCCAATTCTATAAAATAGATCTAAGCTGGTTTTTAACTTAAAATAACTAACTAATTCATTGACTGTTTTTTCGTTGAACGGAATTTTTAGATGACGCAACTTTCGTGATAGTACTTCTTTACCTTCCTCAGCAATTTGCTTTTGTTCATCTTTGAGTGCCGTTCTAATTTTTGATTTTGCTCTAGCTGTAATAGCCATATCTAACCAGCTTAATTTAGGCTTTTGCGTAGCAGAAGTAATGATTTCAACCTGATCTCCACTCTTCAATTCATGACTTAACGGTACGAGTTTACCATTAACGCGGGCCCCACGGCAATGTGTACCCACTTCTGTATGAATAGAAAAAGCAAAGTCAATAGGAGTTGCTCCTTTTGGTAATGATTTAATATCACCATTAGGCGTAAATACATAAATCTCTTTAGAGTAAAGATTTAATTTGAACTGCTCTACAAAATCAACTGCGTTTACATCTGGATTTTCTAAGGTCTCTTTTAATCGGTTAAGCCAATCTTCTAACCCATTATCTCTTTCATTACCATGCTTATATTTAAAATGAGCAGCATAGCCTTTCTCGGCAATCTCATCCATTCGCTGAGAACGTATTTGCACTTCTACCCAACGTCCTTTTGCGCCCATAACAGTAATATGAAGTGACTCATAGCCATTAGATTTTGGTTGCGATATCCAATCTCGTAATCTATTTGGGTTGGGTCTAAAATGATCTGTTACTATGGAGTAAATTTTCCAGGCATCAAACTTTTCTTTTTGCTCATTACTGGAAGTATAGATAATCCTAATAGCAAATTTGTCATACACTTCATCATAAGAAACACCTTGACTAAGCATCTTCCTTCTTATAGAATAAATAGATTTGGGCCTTCCTTTAATGGTGTATTTTAATTTTTCCTTATTTAAGGAGCTCTTAATAATATTAGAGAACTCTTCAATATATCTATTTTGCTCTTCCTTGCTATCTCTTATTTTATTAAATATATCCTTATAGACTTCAGGCTCAGTATATTTTAAACCTAAATCTTCTAATTCAGTTTTAATATTGTATAGCCCAAGCCGATGCGCTAACGGTGCATAGATATACAAAGTTTCTGAAGAGATTTTTATTTGTTTATGCGGAGGCATAGCATCCATGGTTTGCATATTATGCAACCTGTCTGCTATTTTAATCAAAATAACCCTTACATCATCATTTAACGTAAGCAGCATTTTTCTAAAATTCTCTGCCTGAACAGAAATATTCTGTTCCTTACTTAAATGAGAAATTTTAGTCAACCCGTTTACCACTCTGGCAATGGTTTCCCCAAAAAGTTGCTCTATATCTTCAAAGGTATAGTCTATAGAGTCTTCAACTACATCATGAAGTAGGGCGGCAGCAATTGAGGTGGCACCCAATCCTATTTCATTAGCTACAATTTTTGCAACCGCTATAGGATGGTATATATAGGGTTCTCCTGTTTTTCTACGTTGGTCTTTATGCGCATCTACGGCAACCTCAAATGCCTTGCGTATCATCTTTTTATCTTCTGTGGATAAAGTTTGATACGTTACACTCAACATATCCTTATAGCGATTTGCTATTTCCTTTTTTTCTTCTTCTATAGTTGCAACATATGCCATAAATTAAAAGTACTATAAAGATTTTTACTGGGCAAACAGAGCCTAAATCTTTTAGCCATTTAGGTTTTGTACCCGTTGCAATAGAGTGGGATGCGAATAATGCATAAATACATATGCTTTATGAGGTGTTAAATTGCTTAAGTTATTCTTAGAAAGCTTCTTTAAGGATGATATTAGTGCCGATGCATTAAAATGCTCTTTTGCATAGTCATCGGCCTGATATTCAAACTTTCTTGATATATAGTTCATAAATAGCCCAGTAAGCTCAGAAATAGGAGAGTACAGGATACCAAATGCGATTAAACCAATATGAAAGCTAGGTTGTGAGACAGATAGTGCTTCAGAAAGCAATGTATTACCTATAAAAAGCGATAAAATATATAATGTCAACCCTGTAACAAGCAAGGATACCACCATGTTAAAAATAACATGCTTCTTCTTGTAGTGTCCAACTTCATGGGCTAGTACTGCTACTATTTCATCAGAATCAAGATCGTTAATGAGCGTATCATACAATACAATACGTTTTTTAGGACCAAAACCTGTAAAGTAAGCGTTAGCTCTTGATGACCGTTTTGAACCATCAATAACAAATATTTTGTCTAAATTAAACCCTACTTTAGAGGCAAAGGCATTGAGTTTGTCTTTTAATTCTCCGTCTTCCAAAGGTTGCTGTTTATTAAATAAAGGTACAATCAAATTTGAATAGAATAATGTCATAAAAATGGAAAATATAGCAACCAATGCCCAAGTATATAACCAGAAATTCTCTCCTGTTTTTTGATAAAACCAAACCACCAAAGCCAGTAATCCTCCACCAAGAATAATTGTTAAAATCCATCCTTTTATCTTATCTATGAAAAATAATTTCTTAGTAGATTTATTAAAGCCATATTTCTCTTCAATAACAAAAGTGCTATAGTAAGATAGTGGGGTAGTAAGAATATCACTTCCTAACATAATAATACCGAAGAAAATAAGCGTAATAATAATCTCATTAGAGCTTAAACTACGGGCAAATTGATCAACATAAGCAAAACCTTCAAAATAAAAAAAGGCAAGTGTTAACAGTACAGAAAAAGAAGAAACTAAGGCCGAAAATCGAAAGCTTTCCTTCTTATAATTCTGAGATTTTATATACTGTTCTTCATCATATACATCATTTAATTCCGAAGGAATCTGATCATTAAATCGTCGATAATTTAAATAATCTAAAGCTTTGTTAATTAAAAAGTTAATGACAATTATTGAAATTAAAATTCCAAATACTATTTGTGGTGTCATGTAGTTAATTTTTTAAAATGCGTTTGGCAAATTTATACTTCTCTTCCCAATAACCCTTGCTTAAATTTGATTTAATAACTCCTTTAGAGGTAGAGCTATGCATGAAAAGACCACTTCCTAAATAAATACCTACATGATTGTAAGACCTTTTCGGTTTAAAAAAAACCAAATCCCCTGGTTTTAAGTCTTTCTTAGAAACCCTTTTTCCTGCTTTCATCATGCCGTCTGTAGATCTTGGCAATTCAACCTGCAAAGCATCCCTGTAAACAGTTTGTGTATATCCTGAACAATCAAACCCACGCTTATCGGTGCCACCGTATTTGTATCTAGTGCCTTTATATTTATTAAATTCTCGTTCTAATTTTGTTTTAGTAGAAATTTCAGTCAAAGTAGCTTTCTTTGAACTGCTACAACCTATAAATAGCAACTGAATTAGTGCGACTAAAAAACTAAGTATCTTTTTTACCATTAATTATTTAAAGTTTCGTTGTCTTTTTGCCTCATAAATCAAAACTCCTGCCGAAACGGAAACGTTCATAGAGTCGATTGCTCCTTGCATGGGAATGATGATATTCTGAGTACTGCTTTTCAACCATTCATTACTTAAGCCAGTAGCTTCAGTACCTACAACAATAGCTGTAGGCCTTTCATAATCAATGGTTTCATAAGATTTTGAAGCTGTTAAAGCTGCACAATAAATAGCTATATGATTCTCTTTTAAAAAAGAAATAATTTCAGATGTAGATCCAGTTGCAATTTGATTGGTAAATGCACAGCCCACACTTGAGCGAATAATATTTGGGTTATAAATATCGGTTTTAGGATTGGCAATTAGTACGGCATCTAAGTTTGCTGCATCCGCTGTGCGAAGCAATGCGCCAATGTTTCCGGGCTTTTCTGGCGCTTCAGCAACTAATAGTAAAGGGTTTTCTCGTTTAAATTTGATGTTACTTAATGAATGTTCTTTTACTTTAAATGTTGCAAGAACACCTTCTGTAGAGTCTCTGCGTGCCAATTTTTCATAGACTTCTCTTCCAATCTTAATGATTTTGTTTTGTGGAATATTAAAATTGGGTAATGAAGATTCATTAATTATAGCATCACAAAATAGAAGATTTGTTAATTCATATGCTCCTTTTAACGCTAATGAGATTTCTCGCTGGCCTTCTACAACAAATAGCCCTAACCTTTTACGTATTCTTGATTTTTCCTGAAGCTGTAAAATGTCTTTTATGAGCTGATTTTGTATGCTTGTAATTTCCTTGTACACGCTAAAAATTTGTCAAAAATAAAAAAAGCTCCCAATCAGGAGCTCTTTTCATGATTTATTGAAATTTTAATTACCACTATTAAATTTATCCATATAGCGTTTATATAATTTTGTTTGATGTGTTTCTAAACTGATATCACGACCTTGAATAAATGCTTTTTCAATACTATTTGTTCGCATATCTAGAGCATCTCCCTGGGAGATAAATAAAGTAGCATCTTTACCAACTTCTAAACTACCAGCAAAATCATCAATACCTAAAATTTTGGCAGCATTCAAGGTGATTAATTGTAGAGCTTGTTCTTTACCTAATCCATAAGCAGCATATGTGCCGGCATAAAAGGGTAGATTGCGTGTGTTCATTCGTTCCATTTGACCTTCCATTTCAATGGCTACAGTCAAACCTTTATCAGTTAACTCTTTTGCTAGTTTATATGGACCAATAGCATCATCATCTTCAGCCCATGGTAATCTGTGAGGACGTGGTACTAATACAGGAATATCATTTTCCTTTAATAGATCAGGAACCAAACTGGCTTCATTGCCATGAACCAACACAATTTTTTGAATGCCTTCTTTTGTAGCCCAATTGATGGCATCTACAATTTGTTTTTCACGTCCAGCATGAATGTATAATTTTTGCTTGCCATCATATAGACCTTTAACAGCTTTATAAGGCAAGTTCTTTTCCTTTGGTTCTTGTTTTAAATAGGCTTTGGCATTACTAAAGAAATTGGCTATTTCAGTAATTTTTTTACTATAGTCTTTATTTGGTTTAAAAGCTGGGTCTTCTCCTAACCACCAGCGTCCTCTTTGAAAGACACTAGGCCAGTTAATATGAATACCATCATCTATCTTTAAAGCAGCATCTTCCCAGTTCCAGGCATCTAGCTGAACTACAGACGATGTTCCTGAAATAGTGCCTCCTCTAGGTGTGATCTGTGCAATTAAAACACCATTAGGGCGCATGCTTTCTACAACTTTTGATTCAGCATTATAAGCAATTAAGCTACGAATGTGTGGTAAAAACCCGCCAACTTCATCAAAGTCGCGCGTCGCGCGAACAGCATCAATTTCTGCTAATCCTAGCGAAGCGTTGGTTGCAATAAATCCAGGGTAGACATGCTTACCTGACGCATTAATAGTTTTTGAAAAGTTGCCGCTAACTCCATTGGCACTTCCTACATAGATAATCTTTCCATTATCAAAACCAATAGCTGCATTTTCAATTGTTTGACCATTTCCAATATGTGCAGTAACTCCAGTTATTAAAATAGACTCATTCTGTTTTTCCGCTGGAGTTTGTTGAGCATATGCCATTGAACCTATCAACAGCAATGAAACACTAAGTAATTTTATTAATTTTTTCATGCTTTTACGTTTTATTGCTGGTAGATTAATGTGTCACAATGAAGCGCTTCTTTTTTCTTTGTACTTGGTGTTTGCGTTTTCATTCCCTTATTTTTTGCTTTCAACATCATATTTATCAGCTGATTACGTTCTTTTTTGATATTCTCTAACATCTCAGGAAGCTTTTCCAAATCATAATAAATAGCTCCTTCTATCATCGTTTTTTCTGCCTTTGCATAAATTGACATAGGATGCTCAGTCCAAAGCACTAAATCAGCATCTTTTCCAATTTTAATACTTCCAACTCGATCATCAATATGAAGCATTTTTGCTGGATTTAATGTAACAAATTTCCATGCATCTTCTTCAGATACACCACCATATTTAACAGACTTTGCAGCTTCTTGATTCAATCGTCTAGACATTTCACGATCATCTGAGTTAATGGCAGTTAACACACCCACATTATGCATGATTGCAGCATTAAAAGGGATTGCATCGTTAACCTCATATTTATAAGCCCACCAATCTGAAAATGTAGAACCTGCTACACCATGCTCTTTCATTTTATCTGCAACTTTATATCCTTCAAGAATGTGGGTAAAAGTGTTAATATTGAATCCAAATTTCTCTGCAACTTTCATTAACATATTAATTTCACTTTGTACATATGAATGGCAAGAAATAAAGCGCTCTTTATTTAATATTTGCGCTAAAACCTCAAGTTCTACATCCTTTCGTGGAGCCTTTGTTCTTGCTTTTGCTTTGCTTGATAATTTATTGTAGGCTTTCCACTTTGCATCATACTCTTTTGCTCTTTGAAAGTAGTCAGTATAAACCTGTTCAACTCCCATTCGTGTTTGAGGAAAACGAATATTCACATTATTTCCCCAATTACTTTGTTTTACATTTTCACCCAATGCAAATTTGATAAAAGGATCGGCATTTGGGTTCAGTAATTTATCAGCAGGTTCTCCCCATTTTAATTTTATAACGGCTGAACGCCCGCCGATAGGATTTGCTGAACCATGCAAAATTTGAATAGAGGTTACACCACCAGATAGGTTTCTAAAAATATTGATATCATCATCCCTAACCACATCTTCAATGGTCACTTCAGCTGTAGAATTATGTCCAGCTTCATTAACGGCAGCAGTAGCAATATGTGAATGCTCATCAACAATGCCTGCTGTTAAATGTTTACCAGTTGCATCAATTACCTTAGCTCCATCTGCAGATAAATTTTGACCAATTTTAGCTATCTTACCGTTTTGAACTAAAACATCTGAATTTTCTAAAATGCCTTCGTTTTCATTAGTCCAAACAGTCGCATTTTTAAATAGAATAGTTTCTGGCTTGACTTTTTCACTGAATCCGTAGGCTGTATTAGGGTAGGATATAGGAAGTACTATTGGTAATTTTTCATCATTTTTAGCTTCCTTATTGGCTTCATCTTTTACTTCTTCTGTTTTCTTTATAGCTGACCAAGTTGTTTTGATGCCACTGGATAGTATTGCATTACCAGATAATTTATCTGAAGTATCAACAATAGTATTAAGTCTTACAAATCTTTTTTCCTTTTCATCAAACGGAATATATATTAAATTAAACCATCCATCTTTATAACTCACTTTAGAATCCATTTTAATGGAATCCTTCTTCAGTTCAGACTTTAATTTTAATAATTCTCCTGATAGTTTTAAATTATATGTATTTCCAACAATTTTTAGATCATAATTACCACGAATATCTTTAGCAGTCATATCGTTTATTACATTTTTATGACCTTGCACCCAGTTTTCATAAAGCGTGGTTTTTTTGTGAAATAAATCTCCAGACGTAATTAAGAAATTAGCTACAGCACCATTTTTTAAATTTCCTATTACTTTGCTTTTACCCAACATTCTAGCCGGAACAGTCGTTAATGCTTCAAGTGCTCTTGTCTTATCTAAACCATGCTGTATAGCATTCATCAGGTTACTTTTGAAATCAGTTACTTTTTTAAGACCATCTGTAGTGAATGCAAATTGAACACCGTTTTTAGCCAATACTTTGGGGTTTGTAGGTGCTTGGTTCCAGTGGCGCATATCTTTTAGTTCCACTACTGCTGCATTTAATGGGTCACTAACATCATAAGCTGCTGGGAAATCAACAGGAATAATATAATAGGCATTGGTAGCCTTTATATCTTCAATTCGCGCATATTCATTACCGCCTCCTTTAATAATATAGTTGACACCAAATTCATTGGCAATCTTGTCAGCACGCAAATCATTAGCTAAGCTACCCGCATCAAATATCTGTGGTAAAGCCTTATTATTATTGAAAGCCTCTAACGATCTGTCCTTAGTATCAGAACCACCATTACCATACCATTTGGCATCATGATATACCTGTCGTATCAAAGCCATAGCCCCCATCAATGATGTTGGGTATGACTGTCTGGATGAATTCCCTTTTTTAAATGAAAAATGCTGCGCAGACTGATCACTCAAAATGCGCTCATCATCACCTGCATCTGGATTTAGTGCTACTAAAGCCCCTGTACCTCTAATAATACCATCCTGAAAATGTGTATTCACAACACCAAAACCTGCTTGTATAAGCTCATTAGCTTTTTTCTTATCAAATTTTAATTTGTCAATTGCTTTTAGCTCGGGGGTAATATGATCATTCCAATAGTATCCTTTTCTGCTGGCGTCATATTGTGGACGTTGGCCTTGGGTATTCTGACGCTTTGGCTTTTCAATACCAAAATCAGAATAAATATCTATAAAAGAAGGATAAATATGCTTTCCACTAAGGTCAATAATGGTAGCATTTTCTGGTATAGCAATAGTAGCTCCTGCAGATATTACTTTGCCATTCTGAATCAATAAAATGCCTTTGTCAATAACCTGTGTTGGAGTCACAAAAATTTTAGCATTTATAAAGGCTGTGTAATTATTATTCTTGGTTTTTACACCATCATTTTTCGGGAAATACTCTTGTGCCAGCAAAGAACTTGAATTGAAACATAAGAATACAAAAGCGAACCCTAATAGTAAATTGAAGTTTGTTTTTTTCATATTAGAATTGAGTGAGTTAAAGAATTTATAAAGTTAAAAGGATAATAATTAAGAGCCATAATTTTAGAAAAATTAACAGAGTTTTAAGAATTAATCAAGCCCATATTTTTCGCGATATGCAACTAGTAACCCTACCATTTTACTATAACCTTTTATACCATCTTGTTGTTGATTGGCTTTTAAATAATTATCATAGAATAATTTAAAGAAAGGTTCTGCTTTATTTTGATAAGAACGCCAGAACTCTTGAGTTTCTTTTATGTTTTTAATCACACCTTTTGGTATGCTATCAATCAATTGCCTGCCTATAATTGAGTCTTTACCATAGGTAGCTGCAATGGCATAGCGCATTGCCATTAGATTGGCGGAATATTGATAATTTAAATCAGGACTTTTGGAAGCTGCTAAGTAACCTATAAAATTAGCTTCACTTTCGGCAGCATAGCCTAATTGATGTGCTACTTCATGGCTGGTGATCATTGGCAAGTTATGTTTAGGTACCAAATAATCTACTTGCGCTTCTATAGTAAAAGGATTTAAATATCCTGAAAATCCCATGTAGGTAAGTGGCAAACTAAATAGTGATTTCTTAACCGATTTTTTTGAGTATGCCAAATAAGGATAAGTACTACTTGCAACTTCATATCCTTTAGATACATTTTGTAAAATTTCTACTTTGGAGTCTTGAATAACCACTCCTAAAGTATCATTTTGAGTTATTTGATTGTGAATTGCTTTAGTTTTCCAAATCAAATCTTTTGATAAATCAATAAGCTCGTTTGTAGTGTAATCTTTTTTTTCTAATCCCAACGTTTGAAAAAGTGAATTTCTGTAATAATTCAATCCCCATAAAAAATGAAATAAAAAATAAAGGATTGATACAAAAGCGCCAAGTTTAAAAAGACGTTCCTTAATATTGGAAAATCCTTTCTTAAAAAATCTATAAATACCAACTACAATAAATAAACCTACAAGAAAATAAAAGATATCTCCAAATGAAAAAGGCAACCAACCCAAAACTGTTCTGAAAACAGATGAAATATAAGGATAAATTCCTTTTGAATAATAGGTTTCAACAATGTTCGGAAACCTTGATATTACTGAAATAAACAGAATTTGAACAATAAAAAAATAAGTGAGGAATTTATAAATTTTTGATGGCTTCATTACTCAAAAGTAACTAAATATTATTTGGTGTGAACTTTGATATACTTATTAACAAAACTTTAATTTGTTAACAGTAATTGTGCAAAATAAAAGCATAACTTAGAGAGGTTATTTGTTTTAAAAAATTACATTTGCCTGATGGAAAATTTACAGCCCGTAAGAGCAAAAAATATAAAAAAAGGTACCTTGATTAACCTTGAAAAAGGTAAGCTTCCACCACAAGCTGTTGATCTTGAAGAGGCTGTATTGGGTGCAATGATGATCGATAAGAAGGGGGTAGATGATGTGATTGATATTTTGCATGCTGATGCATTTTATAAGCAAGCACATCAAGATATTTTTGATGCCATGTTTAAGCTCTTCAATGCATCAGAACCTATTGATTTGCTAACTGTTTCCAATCAACTACGCTTAGATGGTAAGTTAGATGCCGCTGGTGGAGATTTTTATCTGGTGAACTTAACACAAAAGGTTTCTTCTTCAGCACATATAGAATTTCATGCTAGGATTATTCTGCAAAAGTATATTCAGCGAAGATTAATTACTATTTCAAATGAAATCATTGATGAGGCATATGACGAAACATCAGATGTATTTGACTTGTTAGATTCTGCAGAAACAAAATTATTTGAAGTCACTCAAGGAAACTTAAAAAAGAGTTCAGAGTCAGCTGAAGGTCTAGTTTCTCAAGCTTTGAAGAAAATTGAGGAGATTTCGGGTAAAGAAGGTATGAGTGGTGTACCTACTGGCTTTACAAAATTAGATGCATTAACCTCGGGTTGGCAACCTTCTGACCTGGTAATCCTAGCGGCAAGACCAGGTATGGGTAAAACAGCATTTGTTATGTCTATGGCTAAGAATATGGCTATTGACTTTGGTATTCCTGCAGCTATATTTTCATTAGAAATGTCATCAGTTCAATTAATCACGAGAATGATCTCTAGTGAAACAGGTATCTCATCAGGTAAATTGAGAAAAGGTGATTTAATGCCGCATGAGTGGGAACAATTAAATGTGAAGGTAAAAGATCTTTCAAAAGCTCCTATTTTTATAGATGATACTCCTTCATTATCAATTTTTGACTTGCGTGCTAAAGCCCGCCGTCTAGCATCTCAACATGATATTAAGATCATAGTAATTGACTATTTGCAATTAATGACCGCAGGAAATGCAGCCAAAAGTAGTGGAAACCGTGAGCAAGAGATCTCTACCATTTCAAGAAATTTGAAGGCCTTGGCTAAAGAACTAAATATACCTGTGATTGCGTTATCTCAGTTATCGCGAGCTGTAGAAACAAGAGGAGGAAGTAAGCGTCCACTATTATCTGACTTACGTGAATCAGGAGCCATTGAGCAGGATGCAGATATTGTGTCCTTTATTTACAGACCTGAATATTATGGTCAAACTGAATGGGATGATGAGGAGCGCACACCATGTGAAGGGCAAGCAGAATTTATCGTTGCAAAGCATAGAAACGGTGGATTAGATAATATCCGTATGAAATTTACTGGTCATTTGGCGCAGTTCTCAGATTTGGAAGAAGCATTTACTACTGAGTTTCAGTCAAAAATGAATGATTTTATTGATCCTAATTCATTGCCCAGTGCTAATGATGTATTTGGTTCACCAGAAGATGGTGATGTTCCATTTTAATTACTGAACATGTTCAGGACTTTCATTTTAACTTGTTTTTTACTTACATCCTTTTTAGCAGATGCCTCATTCATATTAATTCCTATGGATGAAGTTTCACAGCAAAATCATTTAAAAGCATATGGCATTGCATATTTTTCTTTACAAAGCAATAGTGATGTTAAATGGTTATTGAACTATAAAGGTGGTTCTTTTTTATTAGAAAATCAGGAACAATTCAGAAAGGAATGCACTATCAGAGGTGTTTCTTATGAAGTAATTTCCGATGCTGAAGCTTTAAGAATATTAGAAGAAATTGCTAGTCCATCTCAAAATATGGAAGCAGTAGTGTTAGAAAAAGCCCCAAAAATTGCCGTTTACTCACCAAAGGATAAAATGCCCTGGGACGATGCCGTGACCATGGTACTGAATTATGCTGAAATTCCATACGATGTTATATATGACGAAGATGTACTTCAGGATAAGTTGCTACTTTATGAGTGGTTACACTTGCATCATGAAGATTTTACAGGGCAATATGGAAAATTTTATGGAGCTTACAGAACAGCCCCTTGGTACATAGAAGGTAAAAAATATGCCGAAAATTTGGCAAAGAAGTTGGGTTATTCTAAGGTTTCTAAAGGGAAATTGGATGTAGCACTTCGCATTCGTGATTATGTTATTGGTGGTGGTTTTATGTTTGCTATGTGTTCGGCTACTGACAGTTTTGATATTGCTTTAGCTGCTGAGGGTGTTGACATTTGTGAAACCATGTTTGATGGAGACCCTGCAGAACCCAATTATCAAAACAAATTGGATTTCTCTAAGACCTTTGCTTTTAAAGATTTTGAATTGGTTCGTAGCCCTTTGGAGTATGAGTTTTCATCTATAGATATGACACGAAAGCGACGTATTCTAAAAACTCAAGACTATTTTACTTTACAAGAATACTCAGCAAAATGGGATCCCGTACCTACTATGTTGTGTCAGAATCATACACAATTGGTTAAAGGTTTTATGGGGCAAACCACAAGTTTTGATAGTAGAACTGTGAAATCAACTGTTTTAGTAATGGGTGAAAATAAGGTGAACAGTGAAGCTAGATATATTCATGGTACCAAAGGCAAAGGTCTTTGGACTTTTTATGGAGGTCATGACCCTGAAGATTATCAGCATAGGGTAGGAGACCCAAAAACTGAACTTGACTTACATCCTAATTCGCCAGGATATAGACTTATATTAAATAATGTATTGTTTCCTGCTGCCAAAAAGAAAAAGCAAAAAACATGATACGCTATCTAATTTCATTTATCTTTCTTTTAGCTATTTGTATTTCTTGTGTTGAGAGAGGAAAACCTATAGAAAAGAAAGAAGAAAAAACTTCAGAAAATTCTAAGAAGAAGACTAAAATTGATCACTATTTATGTCCTCAAGGACATAAAGGATCAGATAAGCAAGGAAAATGCCCTGAATGTGGTTCTGTATACCAACACAATCAATTGTACCATGGTAACGGAGTACTCAATTTACCTCAAAACCAGGTCAATGATCCCTTTAATGGCACTAACAATTCTAATGCTTCTAATAGAACGCCATCACCTGCTCAAAATAAGTATGGTGATTACCATTATATTTGCCCAAATGGGCATTCGGGTGGGGCTGGGTCACAAGGTAATTGCAGTTCTTGTAATGCCAAATTAACACACAATCAGCTATACCATAAATAGTTGTTAACAATTAGAAATAACTTTAAAAATTAGCGTTTGTAGCATAGTATAAATGCTGTATTTTTGTCCATCAAATTTTTCATATAATGTCCTCAATTCAAGAACTTCAAGATTTCGCTACACAAGTAAGACGTGATATTTTAAGAATGGTACATGCTGTAAATTCAGGCCATCCAGGTGGTTCACTTGGTTGTACAGAATTTTTTACTGTACTGTATCAAGAAGTGATGAATTATAATACTGATTTTGACATGGATGGGGTAGGTGAAGATCTATTCTTCTTATCAAACGGACATATTTCACCAGTATATTATAGTGTTTTGGCTAGAAGCGGATTTTTTCCTGTTTCTGAATTGAATACGTTCAGAAAAATTAATTCTAGATTACAAGGGCATCCAACAACGCATGAAAACCTACCTGGAGTGCGCATAGCTTCAGGTTCACTAGGACAAGGAATGTCAGTGGCAATTGGTGCCGCTCAGGCCAAGAAATTAAATAATGATAATTCATTAATTTATAGCTTGCATGGTGATGGTGAGCTTCAAGAAGGCCAAGTTTGGGAAGCCATTATGTACGCTGCAGGAAAAAAAATTGATAATTTAATTGCAACTGTTGATTACAATGGACAGCAGATTGATGGATCTACTGATGATGTTCTGCCATTAGGGAGCCTAAGAGAAAAGTTTGAAGCTTTTGGCTGGGATGTTCTAGAAGTTAAGCAAGGCAATGACATCCAATCAATTATTGATGGATTAACAGAGGCGCAATCTAGAACAGGAAAAGGAAAGCCTGTTGTCATTCTATTACATACTGTTATGGGTAATGGTGTTGACTTTATGATGCATACACATGCATGGCATGGTAAAGCACCTAATGATGAACAATTAGAAATAGGACTTGCTCAGAATGCTGAAACCTTAGGCGATTATTAACCTTTTGAATAAAAGGTAGGTAAAGAAAGTTTATACCTTACTGCTACTAATCTTACCAGAATAACAACCAAAGTTGTAACAATATAATTAAAGTTAGTAGGCAGATGACTCTTATAAAGAATCAAAAATGCAATTGCACCAATGATACAGGCACTTGCATAAATTTCCTTTCTGAAGATTACCGGTATTTCATTACATAATATATCTCTTATTACACCTCCAAATGTTGCTGTAATCGTTCCTAGAGCAATAGATATAATAGGGTGTAGATCATTCTGTATACCCATTTCTGTTCCCACTATAGTAAAAATACCAAGGCCAATGGTATCAAAAAGAAATAATGATTTACTAAGATAACCTATCTTATTTCTAATGATGATTGCAAATGTGGTAGATGCAATAATAACATACACATAATTTAAATCTTGCATCCATCCAACCGGAGTTCTTCCTATAAGAATATCTCGTATAGTTCCTCCGCCAACCGCTGTTACAAATGCAATGATAAACACTCCAAAAGGATCAAGTCGTTTGTTAATGGCAATCAACGTACCAGAAATGGCAAAAGCCGCTGTTCCTAAAAGGTCTAAGGTGTAGAATATTTCCATTGTCCTAAAAATATGATAACCTAAGTTATTATTGCTTATAAAATTGAGTAGTGCAAAATTTTTTACTGGTAGCTAAAATAATCTTTCTCAGATGCAAATGCATAAAAAAAGCCGAACAAAATATTGTTCGGCTTCTTGATTATTTTAGTTAGGATTTTTTATCCTTCTTTTTCACTCATTAAAGCAAAAAACTTGTCAATATTTGGTAAGATCACAATGCGTGTTCTTCTGTTTCTGGCTCTGTCTTCTCTTGTATCATTGCTCACTAAAGGTTGAAAAGAACTTCTACCAGAAGCGATTAACTTTTCAGGAGCTATCTCAAACTTATTTTGTAATCTTCTAACCACTGAAGTTGCTCTTAACACACTCAAATCCCAATTGTCTTTTATTTTAGCGGTGTTAATAGTTCTAGAATCTGTATGACCTTCTACCATAAGATCAAGGCTTTCCTCAGAATTTACTAAGTCAGCAATCTTCTTTAAAATATGATCTGCTTTATTGCTTATTCTATAACTAGCAGTGTTAAACAGTAATTTATCAGAAATTGAGATCATTACGACTGTTTCATTAATGTTAATAGCAATATCATCACTTTCATCAAGATCACTAGAAGCCATTGTTTTTCTTAAGTTGTAAGAAACTGCCAAATTCATAGAATCTTTTAAAGTTTTTGCTCCTTTTACCGCTTCAGGATTCATTTTAGCAATGGTAGCTCTCATTTGATTCTTGGCATCTGTAGAAATTACGGTACCATCAGAAGTCGTTAATTTGGCATCGCTCTCTTCTTTAAGCGCATTTATTTTTGCATTGTAAGCTTCTACGCGCGCTTCAATCTCAGCAAACTTACCTTCTAATTCTTCTTTCGCAAGTGTTGTTTTGTGTAACTCTCCTTTAAGATTGTCTCTATCTTGCTCTAAAGCAACATATTTTTTCTTAGAAACACATGAAACTGTTAATGCTATAACAGCTACTGATAATAATAATTTTTTCATAGGGATAACTAATTAGATTTAAAGCCCGCAATTAAGAGTAAGAATCTAAAGAGTTTCTAAAGATTTATTACATATTTACAAATTCATACCCCGCTAATCCAAAATTTCTAAGGTCAATTTCGGTTTCATTAAGGAGAATGCCATGTTCAGCATACGCTTTTAGGTTGGCTAGCCAGAATGTCCAACCATTACTGCATCCATAGAAGATTTCAAGTTTACTTTTCTCATCTAAGGGTATTTTTGATTGGGTTAAAGAAATCAATACCGCATTTTCTTTTTGTTCAAAAGTTACCAAAACTTCATTTTTTCCGGCAAAAGAAAATTTCACAAATTCATTTTCTTTTATATCGAGTATTTTCCCTTCCTCTTTGCCATCCCAATTATGCCATTGCCAGATATAAACATCATCAGGTTGAATTCTTTCATTTTCATCAATTTTTTCTTCATCTCTTATATAATCCGCCTGGCGTAAAAACCAGGTAGTAATTCCTTTTTCAGTTGTCCAAAGTTCAAAAAGCTCTTTGATATTTGCCTTTATGTGAATTCTCTTTGTGAAAGAATCCCATGTTAGTTTTTCCATAATGAATCATTTTAATTTACTTTTCGCATGCTCAATCCCAAGTTCAATCCAATATTGTAGATTACGCTCGTCATCTAATTCAACATAAATAAATTCTTTCATAGGTTTTTTGGTGAAATCCATGGGTCTGATGTTGTGTTTTTCGAGTTCTTTATCCATTTTAGATGCAATCACGCGAACCGCCAGTTCATGACGAACAATACCTATACACATTTTACCATGATACAAAAAACTTAAGCCTCCAAACATTTTCTTTTCCGTAATTATGTCACTATAGCTAGCAATATGTTCTCGTATTTTATCTGCTAATGCCAAATCATACGCCATAATTACTCAATTTCAGATATATCTTCATTCCATAATTCAGGTTTCTCCTTAATGAATTTAGCCATGAGATCAATGCTTTCTTTATCATTTAACAAAATCACTTCAATACCTTTATCTTCTAAAAAAGAAATATTACCCTCAAAATTTACATTTTCGCCAATTACAACTTTTTTGATTTTAAATTGAACAATGGTTCCACTACACATCATACAAGGACTTAATGTAGTATAAAGCGTCATGTTAGCATAATTTACCTGACGACCAGCATTTTGTAGGCAATCCATCTCGCCATGAAGAATTGGGTTTAGTTGCTGCACTCGCTGATTGTGGCCTGCACCAATTACTTTATTTCCTTTTATAAGAACAGAACCTATAGGTATGCCACCTTCAGCATAACTTTTCTTAGCCTGATTTAATGCTTTTTGATAATTTATAGAGATGTTCATGCTACTAGTGTCTCTCAAATATAAGTCAAAAAAATGTGAGATTTATCAATTAAGGTTTGTATACTTCTTTTTACCTAGAACAAAATACGACCAAACAATGTTCTTATGATTGTAGTAATTTTTCTTTTTTGAAGGCTGAAAATTTCTTTTCTTTTTGAACTTGTTAAAATTGCGATAAAAAGATATGTGTGCTCTAAAAACAGCCCAAAAATGTTTTGGCTTAAATTCTAATAAAAACTTAAAAGCCGCAAGACCATCGAGGCACATTCTAAGAAAAATTTTAGAAACCAATTTGTTTGAAGGAAGGTTCTTAGTAAGCATGAATAAACTATTTCTGAAATTTAAATAGGTTTTCTGAGGCTTGCTAGCGTCTAAGGTTGCGCCACCAACATGATTCACTGTAGAACTACCAACATATCTTATTTGCTTCCCTGAGTTTTGAATCCGCCAACAAAGATCTATTTCTTCTTGATGTGCAAAAAAATCCTCATCAAAGCCTCCTAATTCATGAAAAACTGTTGACCTGATAAAAAAACAAGCACCTGTAGCCCAAAAAATATCTATGGTATCATTGTATTGCCCTTGATCAACTTCTAAAGTATTAAAGATGCGCCCACGGCAATATGGATATCCATAGGAATCTAGATAACCACCAGCTGCACCTGCATATTCAAATTTTGTTTTGTCTTTGAAATCTAAAATTTTTGGTTGAATGGCGGCTATTTCAGAATTATTTTGAAACTCATTAAATATAGGTTTTAGCCAATCTTCAGACACTTCTATATCAGAATTTACCAATGCATAAACATCCGCATCAATATGTTGTAAGCCGTCATTATAACCTTTTGCATAACCGCCATTGACCTCATTTTTTATAATACCAACCTCTGGATAATGTTCTTTTATAAAATCAACCGAATCATCATCCGAATTATTGTCAATTACATAGATATCTGCTTCTTTGCTATAATTCATCACACTAGGTAAGAATTGTTCTAATAACTGTTTCCCGTTCCAGTTTAATATGGCAATAGCTATTTTCATTGATAATCAGGGAGGTCTTTTAAAAAATCATATTTTTTACTGACATGATCTACTGTGCAAAAATAATGGTCTTTACCGTTAGTGACCATTAAATAGGTAGCTTCTAATTCAAGATTGTAACGCGCTATTTGATCAAATGCATGCTGTGTGATCATTGTTTTGGGTGACTTACATTCAATAATAATTTCAGGAGTTCCTTTTCTATTAAATACTAAGATGTCAAAACGTTTTTTAAGTTGATTAACGGTTATTTGTTTTTCTACAGCAATAATAGAAGTTGGATATTTTTTTTCATTTATAAGGAAATGAATGGTATGTTGTCTCACCCATTCTTCAGGCGTTAAAACCACATATTTTTTTCTAATAACATCAAAGATAAGCTGCTTATTTTCGCTACTTTTGATCTTGAATTGATATGCAGGAAAATTGAGAACTTGCATCCTACAAAAATGACATTTTTTTCTTAGTTGTGGAGCAAATCAACCAAATAGTTTCGGACATCAAAAGTGGAAACATTGCACCTATTTATTTTTTAATGGGTGATGAGTCGTATTATATTGATAAAATAGCTGAGTACATAGAAAATAATGTATTGAACGAAGAGGAGAAAGGCTTCAACCAAATGGTACTCTATGGTCGTGATGTAAGTATAGAAGACATCGTATCTAATGCGAAACGTTTCCCTATGATGGCTGAGCGGCAAGTGGTAATAGTAAAAGAGGCACAAGACTTATCACGTACTATTGAAAATTTAGCAATATATGCTGAAAACCCACAGCCTTCTACAATTTTAGTTATTTGTTATAAATACAAGACACTAGATAAACGTAAGAAACTTTCTAAAATAGTTGCCAAAAGCGGAGTGTTATTTGAAAGTAAAAAACTTTATGAAAATCAGGTGGGTGATTGGATACGAAGAGTGCTTTTAGGTAAGAAATTTCAAATTGAGCCAAAAGCCACTTTAATGTTGGTAGAATTTTTAGGAACTGACTTAGCCAAAATTAACAATGAATTAGAAAAATTAATACTGGTATTAGAACATGAACGACTCATTACTGCCAAACACATAGAAGAGAATATTGGTATTAGTAAAGACTTCAATAATTTTGAATTGCGCAAAGCAGTGGGAGAGAAGCAAGTTGTAAAAGCCAATCAGATCATTAATTATTTCTCACAAAACCCAAGAAGTAATCCGTTAGTTATGACTATTTCATTATTGAACAGCTTCTTTACACAGTTACTTATTTACCATGGATTACGTGATAAATCAAAAAGTAGTGTTGCTAAGGCATTGCGGATCAATCCATATTTTGTGACAGATTATCAAAAAGCTGCTAGTAATTATCCAATGCGTAAAGTTTCACAGGTTATTTCTTTATTACGCGATGCTGATTTAAAAAGCAAAGGAGTAGGAGCAACCAATATGAACCAAGGTGATATTTTAAAAGAATTGCTTTTTAAAATGATGCACTGATTCAATTTATAACTTAATAATCACATTTCTCATGAAATTTCTATACACATTTTTAATTGCTATCATTTTCTTAATGGTATCTTGTTCTGAAACAAATTCAACCCAAAACCATAACAACAAATTAAGACATGTTGTTTTGTTAAAATTTAAAGATGGAGTCTCAAAAGATAGTATTCAAATTGCAGAAAGAGCATTTGCTGAACTACCGAATAAAATAAAAGAGATCAAAGATTTTGAATGGGGTACTAACAATAGCCCTGAAGGTCTTAATAAAGGATTTACACATTCATTTGTCTTAACATTTGAAAACGAGCAAGGCAGAGTCATCTATTTACCGCACCCAGATCATAAGGCATTTGGTGAAATCTTAAGCCCTATACTAGATGATGTTTTAGTCATAGACTACTGGGCTAATGAGTAGATTATTATTTTCTTGATTTGCTGAACATCCATTCTAAAAAATCAGGTTCTGCAAAAGCCTGCGTCCAACTGTCATGACCGGTATTGTCATATAATGAGAAGCGAGGATTACCACCGTTAACTCGTAATGCCTGAACCATCTCTTTAGAATATTTTGGGTTAACAACATTATCATCGGCTCCATGAAAAACCCATAGAGGTGTAGTTTTATCATAGTCTTTAACCGTTTCAATAGCACCGCCACCGCAAATGGGTAGGGCAACAGCAAACATTTTAGGCTTGCGCCAAAGTAGTTCAAATGTGGCCATGCCACCCATTGAGAGTCCAGCTACATCAACTCTGTTTTTATCAATGTTTGGATGTTCAACTAAAGAGTCTAGCAGCTTTATGACTAGCCCAAGAGACTTTAATGGTTTCTCAGTTTTTTTAAAGTCGAATCCTAAACCATTTTCTTTACGAGTATAGTCAATATGCGCCCAATAATCGTTTTTAGGACATTGTGGAAATACAACAAAAGCCGGATATTTTTTTCTGTTTTCTTTCTTGGTAAATAGACTAGCGCCATGAACAAGCTGTGCTTCATTATCATTACCGCGTTCACCGGAACCATGCATAAACAACACAAAAGGATATTTTTTGTTCGTGTCTAAATCTAGTGGTTTTAGTACGCGGTAGTTTAATAAATCTTGACCGTCAATAAAGTTAGCGCGTTCATACTCATGATTATTTTGAGAAAAAGATGGAGTTTTCATAAGTATCATTAAAGCAAGTAGGTAATAATAGTTTTTCATGGAATGAATAGTTGTTTATTTAAACTTTTAACGGTTTAGCCGTGTTGCTCCTAACGGTTTGTGTATGATTTCGTTGTGGAATTGTCCGTTAGGACTATTCCGCTAATGAAATATACGAAGTTTCTGCAGAGTTGTTGCTAATTAAAAAGGAACAATGAACTATACACATTGTTAGCAAATGTTATTTATTTTCCTGCACTCTTAATTCCATTTTTATATTCAACCATGCAATATTCTTCAATCTTAACCTTGTGAAAATAAGTTGAGCTTCCTTGGGAAGTTACCACGTCAACATAAATTAATTCCAGAGTTTCTAAATCTACTAAAATAGAATAACCAAAGTTTTCTTTACTCTTAGAAATAGAAAAATTCAGATAATAAGGCATTATATCCTTTGAATGGTACCATGAAGCTAATAGTTCCAATTTTGGTTGTTCCAGAATATCAAAGTAATAGCCAATACAATCTGGGAAAATTATTTCCTTGTCTTTTATTCGAAGGTACTTTTTATTTAAGTCAAATTTTGAAGGGCCAAATTTTTCAGGTAATCCAATTATATTTCCGCTTTTATCTAATTTCAGAAGTGTATCTTGATGGACGGAGCTTAAATCCGAAAGCATCATGAATGATAAAATAATTAGTAATAATTTCATTCTCTTTCAGTCAATTTTTAATATTTGCTAATAACCTGCTAAACGCAGTTCTGTTTTGAGAATGAAAAGATACTAAATTCTTTAGCAATAATTTGAGAATCAGATTTCCTATTTCTCTCAT
>NZ_JBWQOL010000008.1:0-127453 GCF_056591715.1 Maritimimonas sp. 2405UD52-3 | reverse complement strand
GGTGGTAGTTTTTTATTCTTTCCTATAAATAAATCGCTCTGCCAACTTTTTTCTAATTGGCAAATCATACATCCTTAAAGATGCATATGCTATAATAATTGTGCCAAAAATTAATAGAATCCCAACTAAAATACTTCGTTCGTAGGGTATTTCATTGTTTGAAATCCATGCATAATATATTAGTATAAAGGGAAAATGAGTTATATAAAGTGGATATGAAATATCACCTAAAAAAGTACACAGCTTTTTATTGAATGTTTTTTTTACTTCTCCTATCGCCCCAAAATATATGATTACGGGAAAAACAATTGAAATGATAATCGCCTCATACAGTCCATTTACCCATACATTTTCGTAAGTGCCAATTCTTGGCATACTTAAAACACTAATCAGTAAAATACTGGTTAAAAAAAGTGTATTTCTGCCACTTTTTACTTTAATGGCTCTACGTAATAACATTCCGGCCATATAGGGAAACAAAAGACGTGTGAATCCGATTTTTAATTGCTTGGGCTCCAAGGACCATCCACCTATCAAATCGCCCGATTGACTTGAGATTGCTACATAAAAAAGGAGAATCGCCGCCAATATCACAAAAAGGAAAAGAATCAAATTCGACAATTTTCTCAAAATGAATACATGTAAGATGTTTGCTATATATTCAAAAAAAAGTGACCAGCCAGGTCCATTGAGTGGGTGCATCTCATTCCAACCTCTTATATCCATGGACGGGGGCAAGGGAATCAATGTATAGCCAATTAGCATGACTAATAGTAAGCCCGATATTGTAGTATCTTCAATTTTTGGAAATATGGAAGATTCTTGAAAAAAGAAAAGCAAAGCTCCGAAGGTCATTCCTAGGACAATAAGTGGTTGCAATCGTATCAACCTTCTCTTACAAAAATCTAGAACAGTCATTTTGTCCCAGCGGTCATCGTAGGCATGAGCCATAACATACCCAGAAAGCATGAAAAAGAAATCAACTGCCAAATATCCATGATTAATAAATAGATTATGATAGTCACCCTTACAAAACAGTTCAAAAGTGTGCATTATTACTACCATAATGGCGGCAACACCACGTAGAGCATCCAAAATTAGGAAGTGTTTTTTTGAGTCAATAAATGCTGAGTTAGAAATCATTAATGTTACTTTTAGAATTGATCAAAATTGCCACCAACGTAAGGATATAGTTAACATTAACTATATATCTCAAATATAAGAAATATAGTTACCTCCTACTCATCGTTTTTTTGAACTTTAGATTGTCTTGGTCAATTTTTAACATTCCCTTCTTCGTCAAGCTCAAGGAAAGGATTAAATGCGATTTCCCATAAATTCCCATCCAGGTCTGATACATAACCACTATATCCGCCCCAATTCACTTTTTGTGGTTTCTTATTATTTCAACTCCTCTTTCTCCTAATTTCTCAATAATTTGATTTACATCCTTTTTCAAATTTTGCATTATACGATAACGTGAAGGCTTTAAATCCGTTTCCAGTTGGATTGACATTTGCATCGTCAGCTAATTCGTTTTTTCTAAACAGGGCAAGCTGAATACCATTCAAAGTAAAAAAGGAGATATATTCATTGCTTGACTCTGCCTTCTTCCATCCAAATTTTGATTCATAAAATTCAGTTGATTTCTTCAAATCGAAAACCCCTAGGGTTATTATTGTCAATCTTTGTTCCATCGTTTATTTAAACTTTATTTATTATCGCCCATTTTTGAAATTACAGAATATAAAATAAGCCCAACCCCTAATGATAGCCATATATAGATTTTACCACCTGGACGATCTAACTTATCTATATTTATAAAAAAGAAGATACTTGCCCCTATTACACTTCCAATTACCCTTCCAAGCTTAGGGGATACACTACTTCCCTCCTCAATTAATTCTTTATTTCTATTTACATAATAATATATTGAAATAAGGCCAAATATTAAAATTGGCACAATCAATTGAATAACTGGCTCGGTATCGCCACGCATTCTTGTCCATTGATAATAAGACTCGGAAGCAGCTAAAGGGATTAAAATTGAAATTAATACTTGCCCAATAAGAACAATTAAAGAAGCGTGAAATTTAGAAATTTTATTAACCATATATAAAATAATGGATACAATTAAAAAAAGAACATTAATCACTAAAAATGTACCTATAACTTTATATGCTTCATTTTTTCCAAATAATGGTAAAATGGCATATGCCGTAAACAATAATCCGAATATAATTAGGGCTTTTGGAAGCTTTGATCTTGTACTCATAGTGCATTTAGGCTTTATATTTTTATTTTCTCCTTATCCATTTCTCTAATAATTAATCGTTTATTTGAACTTTTAGCTATAATTTAAAATCAATTTCTAAAGTCGAATTTCATAAATATAATATTCTCCTGTTGATGCATCTTCAATATATTTAGAGCCTTCATCAAATTCATATCCACTATAATATACTATTGAAGTTTCAGATGGATTAAACCAAATTGGTGCATCTTCTGGCTTTGTCCATTTTCTATTATCAATTTTCAACTGATTTTGTTCTATAAATTCGTCCCACCATTTATCTGATGGACCTAATTTCAAATACATGATATATTCTTTACTCCAATGTGCAGATTGCCAATATTCCCCTTTGATCAAATCTAATCCTTCTGGAGCGCTAGTCCCGGTCCAACATTTGTAAGCTTTTTCGGGATTAGATGTTTCATACTCTACACATCCCAACAACAGAATTAAGATGGCAAAAAGAGTTATTGGTTTTTTCATCGTTTATTTAGATTTTAATTATTTGAATTAGGCTTTATCCGTAATGATATTTCAATTAAAATAAGCTAGTATTTCAGACAGATTCATAATTACGAATATTACTGCAAACCCAAATGCAGTAATTGAAAATGCATTTAATGCTCTGGCCCAAAATAAATATCTATCATAACTCTTTTTTTTCTTATAGCTATCAAATACCCGGACCTTTTCAAAATCCTGCTTTTTTTCAGCTTCAATGATTCGATATGAAATAATTTTCAGAGTTATCGCTAAGAGAACAATTAATATTAATTTTATTAATACCATTTTATCTTTTATTTAGACTTTATTTTTAAAATTTTTATAAATTAATATAGCTGATCCTAGAAAGAATATAATAAGAGCTATTTTTTCAAAAACATTTAAGTTGTTAATTATTTCCGTTGATTCCATCGTTTATTTAAACTTTCATCTATATTACGGAAAAAGCCTTATTATCAGAAAATTCTGATAAATTTCCCGAAATAATTTCAAGGCCTTAGTTAAGACTATAAATCTTATCAGTGGCAGTCTTATTGTTTTGGTTGTTGTTGAGTAACGCAATGAACCATTCCTCCGTTTTCGTATAAATTTCTTACATCAATTCCAACTACAGTCCTGCCAGGATAAAGTCTTTGAATAATCTCATTTGCAACTACATCATTAGTGTCACCATAATTTGGAACCAAAACCTTATTATTAGCTATATAATAATTGACATATGAACCTTTATAACCTAAATCATTCCCATCAGTTGTTCTAACATTTTTTTGTGTCAATGGGACTTTAACGAATGAAAAATTAATACCTTCTTTGTTTTTTGCTGAATATAATTTATTAATATCAGATTCTTTGACATCATAATCCAGCAAGTCACGCCTATTCATCGTAACAATCGTTTTCGAATTACCAAAACGTGCAAATCCATCAATATGTTGATCCGTTAACTCAAGTCCGGCCTGACCGTCAAGCCAAACAAAGTTAGTCACGCCTAAGTACTTTTTGAATATCTCTTCTGCTTCTTTTTGCGACATTCCAGGATTCCTATTGCTATTAAGTATTGAACTTTTACAAGCCATTAAAGTCCCATGACCATCAATTTCTATAGAACCTCCTTCATTGATCATCTTAAGGTTAATATCAACTATGTTTAAATTTTGATCTGTAGCTATTTTTGAAGGTATTGAATTGCAGTTCTCAAATTCAATTGGTCTCCTAGATAGTTCGTCTATTTTTTCTCCCCAACCATTAAACCCCCAATCTTGAATAACCAAATCACCATTTTTATTTCTAACATATATAGGTCCATTGTCTCTTACCCACACATCATTAGTTTTATATATTTTAAAGTCTACATTTACTAACGGAACATCCGCGTTCTTAAGTAACTTAATTATTCGATTTTTTTCGGTATTGTTGTAAGCAATTATATGTACTTTTTCACTTGTTATCAATGCTTTTGTCATAGAAACCCAAGTTGGATCTAGCCTGTTTCTATATGTTACTCCATATTGATATTGGTGAGGCCATTGAAGCCATGTGCCTTCATGAGGTTCACTTTCTTCGGGCATTGTATAAAGTACTTCTGTATTCATAGAATTTGTATAATCTTCTTTTTCACAGGACATGAATGTCGTTATAATCATAAGAGAGATATATATCATTTCGTTCATCGGTTTAAATTTAAATTAATAATACCGCAAAGAAACCGAATACTGTTTCTATAATATTGTCCCAAAACGACAACTATTTTATGGGAACATATATTTCAGTTTGATACCCATCTTTATTAGTGATTTTTTTATCTTTTATGTATCGCTCTATAATTGCACTATTATCAATTTCGAAATTGATTCTATAAATCCAATTGTAAAATATTTGTCGGTACGTATCTTCAATTAAGTCAAATTCCTTAGAATGAATGAATTTTAGATATTTCATTCCAAAAATATTCTTTGTTAAATAGTCAGATGAATTTTGCGGTGAGTCGGTGCATGCTTCGTACCTACATTTAGTTTCTCCGGAAATAAATGGTTGGTCTAAAATTAAGCCATAGTGATTAGCGTTTGGATCATCTTTGGTGTCTCTATCTATCTTACCCCATAACTTATTTATGGTTTCGTTGCTATAGTTGTTGGTAAGAATAAGTTTATAATAGACTTTTTTAGAAGGAATATTAACTATCTCATAATCGATTTTATTTTTGTGATTCTCACTTTTTTGAAAAAAATCTTCAAAAAGTAACTCCCTACTCAATCTAGCTTTAGATGGTGTAATTTTAAAATGTTTTAGAAATGCTTTATTAAAAGAAGCTTGGTTTTCATAACCTACGTCATAAGCAATATTCTTAATTGATTCCTTACTATAAATCAATTTTTTATATGCATTTTCTAACTTTAAACGCTTTTGGAAATTACTTATGGTTTCATTGAAAAATCTCTTAAATAGTCGTTGACTATTTCTTTGAGAGCAAAACATTAAGTCTTCAATTTCATCCTTATGTATTGTGTCGTAGTAATTTTCGTCTATATATTTTAAAATTCTTTCCATTATAATACTTCCCATTAATATTAAAATATAGTTACCTCCTACTCATCGTTTAATTGAACTTTAAAAAGACTATTTACTAGAACAGGGAACCATTAATTAAGATCCTCTAAAAACCTTTGTAATTAGTTTAATATTTACTAATTAAATAATATTATTCGCATCTACTTTAAATCCAGCAGATTTCAGCTCCTTCACAAGTCTTGATTTCCAATTTTCTGATTCATCGATCAAAGTATATAATACGCCAGAAATGTCGCTTGGGAGTTCTACTTCATGTTCATAGAGTACCATTACATTTTGTCTTCCAGCTTTGGCAATAAAATAGCCTAATTCCAAAATCACATTTTGTCTCGCCCTTTTATTATGAGTCTTCTTAGTCTTAACATTTCCAAAGTCATCATATGTCAATAGTACAACTGCAAAATTTACATTAGAATGTTTTTCGAATTTTTCTATTATTGTTAGCCCCTCATTACTTTGTTCATTTAAGATTACAGGGGTAAATTTTAATTGTTCAAGAGTCCTAGCAACTTTATGTTTAAGTTCCTCATTATGACCATGAACAATAAATACTTCTCTTGTGCTTTTCTTCGATTTCGAAGATTCTCTCTTAAAAGATGATTTTTTTAACGCTTTTTCGCTCAATTTCGATTTATCACTTTGTACTATTGCCTTACTTACCAATTCTATACCACGAGAATACTTGTTTCCTGTAGAGTAACTAAAGTCACTTAAACCTTTTACGATATCAATTTTTAACTCAGTTAGATTTTCCATACCCACTTTATTTTCGGCCTCGATCTCTATTTCGAAATATTTTTCTTTATTATTAATCGTCAAGGGGAAAGTATAGTTATAAAAGTCAAGTGCTAAAGAATATATTTCTTCTTTTCTTTTAATTTTGTATGAAACGCGGGTATTACGCAGAGATAATTTCTTCTCAAACTTTTCCCCGATTAATTCTGGAAAGAATTCCTTAATTATATGGATGAAATTAGTTTTTTGATATAATGATATATCTGATTCCGAAACTACAGTAGTTTTTTCCCACCAACTGCGCTCACCTATTTTCTCTTCTCCATGAGGTGTTTTGACAGTTAGTGATCGGTGCATATCGTCGAATCTAAACCTTATCCCAGAGCCTATTGCCATTAAGGCAAAATCATCAGTATCGTAATAATCATCTTTAATAGTAACTTTACGTTTTTCAGAGAACTGAAATTCTGCAATATTCAGCATTTTTTTTAGATCTTCGGAAAGACTTGCATTTTTATTAGACGTGGCAGCAATCAGCTTAGCTTGAACTTCAGGTTTAGGTTCTAGCTTTATTTCCTTTTCAATTTTTTTTGTCATCTTTTTACATCATGTTGTTCTTTTCCCAATTATTATAAAGAATAATAATCTCAATGTATGTACTAACTTGGGTGTTTTTTATTGTTTATTTAGACTTTGATGAATGATTAATTATTCTTATTCTCACGCCGTTTCTCGGCATCTTCAATTATATCCTTAATATTTCTTGGGGAATTACCGCTATCTATACCCTTTTGAATTTCAATTCTTAGATATTCGATTTTTGCTGTATCTAAATTTTCTTTTTTGCTTTTACTCATCCTTTATTTAAACTTTGTGATATTGAGTTATTGCATTTCATAGGAACATTACTGTGTGAAGTTATTTGAGACCTGGTTCAATTTTCAAAAATAGCCCATGACAGATTCGCATACTCCTGAGTCTTAGATTTCTCTATTTTTTCAATAATTGATTTTCTATGTGCGGCACCACACATAAAAATTGCTGAACTGAAATGGTTGTTGTTGCAATATGAATATATATTCTGAATCATTGGTTTTTCATAGTCTTCAATGTCTGCCTTAACTGTTTTATCCATTTCATTATTATTTAAAATCCTGCTTTCCAACGCTCGCATCTCTTCTTGAAGATTTATACATTCTAAACTATTCAGAAATCCAAATCCATTCTCAGCCGCTAAATAATTGAAATTATCAATCAATTTTTGTAGTTCTCTATTTTGACTAACTATTTTGATTTTTCTGTTAAAAGTATCTGATAGTCCATTTTCGCATACGGGTATATATTGAAACGAAGTATCGTAGTTATATCTCTGAATCGCGGATATTTCCAATTTATTATGAAATATCCCATATGTCGAAAACAAATAGTTTTCATATTCTGAATAAGTTCCCCCAATTGCCTCCAAAAAAATCACCTCTGGGTTTAATTTCTTGATAATCTTATACAACTCTTTAGCGTTACATTTTCCAATTTCCTTATGGATTGTGCTTATGAAGGTGATATCATGCATCGTTTATGGGAACTTTTAAATCTAATCAAATTCACTTTTAAAACCTCTTTCAATATTTTCATCAATTTCTTGAAGCTCTATGTAATCTGCTAAATCAGTAGAACAATCTTTCCCTATATCAAACCCATTATCTTCTAAAATAATAAAATTTGACCCTAGTTTATTCATGAAAATACAATAGTTGTATAGATAATCATACAAAAAATCAGCATCGATCCACCCCTTACTTTTAAGTCCTTGAGAATGGTATTCATATATCACGTCTGACTTTTTAATGTTTAATCTATCCATCAAGGTTAAATAATCACTATAAGGTGTTGTGATAATATTTCTACCATGCAAAGCATAGGCAATAGTATCTCCTTTTTGTTCGGTAATCAATAGATAGTGACCAGTTGACCCTCTACCGCTACTTGGAGATAAAGTAGCAATAAAAAATATCAATCCAAATATGGCAAAAAGTAATATTAATGTTCCTGAAAAACTACTGAAAAATTTAAACTTCATTTTTTAACTATTTATATAATCCGAAAAATATAAAGCTAGGTATTCATCGTTTATTTAAACTTTTACCTAATCAATAATCATATATAAAATAAATTTCTGGATAGAATCTATATTTATTGAATGATAAGGAAAACTCGCAAGATTCGCAGTTTGCAAAACTCTCAGCCCCCCTATCACGAATAGATATTGAAGATAGTTTTTTACAGTTTGGGCATGGCCCCATACTTGGGATCAGAGTAAATGTTCCAAAATCACAGCTATTACATTTAAAATTATTGGTTCCCATGCTATGAATGGCATTATTACTTATAATTCCATTTTCACATTTAGGACACTGTCCATTTCCATCATCAAACACGTAAATTCTGTTTACAAAACTATTTAGGCCAATACTATCATCATTGATTTCTTCATAATCATTACCTTCAGCAAAGAATAAAACATTATTACCAAAAGTCAAATAAACATCATCTCCAGATTTCATCCATTTCCCTGAAGAACCATATTTTTCTCTCACTTCTGCAAAAGTAGATTGACCAACGATTATACCTTTCTCTGTTTTTGCAAAATTACCTTTGTAGAATTCAATTGACAAAATCCTATTTTTTGTTATTTTCTTATTCTGTTTTGAAAAATATGCGTTAACTCCGATTGACTCAATTTCTACTTTTCCCCTATACTCTTCTTCATAATAAATTATTTTGCTGTCCGGATAATCATAAGCTATTTTACCAATCGTCGTTTTCTGAATTTGATAATTATCAAATCCTGCCCCTCGATTTACAGTTTTTTCTTTTATGGTAATCATCGTTTTTTTGAACTTTCTATTTTCTCCATTCTTTAGGAAAGTATATCGGTGCTGTGAAATCCCATAAATTCAAGTAGTCTCTCTCAATTTTGAATTCAGCTTTAATACCATTATTTGGTACTTCAGGAAACGTGTTTGGAATTGATATACCCAATACTGATAGTTCTATATCCATTGATTCAGGCATAAATTCAATATATCGCTCTTGATTTATGGACCAAGCGAAAGGTATAGTTCCACTGATTGTTACAGGTGGTGTACTTCTAAAAACAAGTTTTACATCATCATATGTTACCGTTCCTTGTTCATCGAGATTAAATTTGATGGTCACTTTACCAACAACATCACTAGGTGGATTCGGGTGATAAACTTCTTCCCACATAGCCATAAGTGATTCTTGTGTGGCCGTCCAAACACCTTTAAAAACTTCAACACCTCCATTTGAACTAAAGTCTGAACTATTATCACTACAATTAACTCCTCCACTGGCAGTTAATAATGACTTGTCAATCATTTCTGCAGTTGCCGCTGCTGCAATTGCTGATTGGACTCGATGAATTCTCCTTATTTCAGGATCGCTCAAAACGTCATTAAAGTCACTTGCAAGCCCCCTTTCAATCCTAGATTTCATCCACGTAACTAGTGTAGTTAAGGAAAACCCTCGGGATGGGGGGTTGTCATTATGTAAGTCATGATTATATACTAAACTTTCACTGTTATTTGCAAACCCAACTGCAAGGGCTATTCGTCTTGCCCCCAAACTAAGATCAAGAGGGTCAAAACCATTTCTAATCAAAATAGGGTTTAGCTTGGTGTGAACAAAGAAAGACCGGGCATCATAAGCAGCTAAAAGTTCATTTTTTGGAATTCTTGCGGGTACAATAGGTCCATCCTCATTTTCATTATGAACTCGAACCACTTCCCAATTATTTCCATACCCACATACTGCTAAATTTCTCATTGATTCCATATGGGCTCCAAAATTGTCCAAACCACCCGCTGCTGAAGAATGAACTTTATCTCTGCTTGTACTAAATAAAACTCCAGAAGACTCCCTATATGCTAATGAAAGGGAAAGGGCGGCATCACGGCTTGGATTGTTTTGTATTTCTCCTATTATTCCTTGGAACTGTCTTGCTACATTTTCATTATCTCTTAAGTTTCTAATTATGTCTACAACGATTAACACATTTTCAAGTTCATTTGGTGTGTTCGAGTCATCATCATGATTTGTTCGGCGGTATTTCGTAATATCCCTACGGCCTCCAGATACGTCAATATTACTCCATCCACGTGGCGATGGAATATTATATATGTTGCGAATGGCACTCTCAATACTTCTCATATTGTCGATTAGCCCCTCAACACTCGCTCTGTCATTCAATGAGCAACGTTGAAAATTCGATGGACTGTTACATTGGGATATACATATGCTTGAATACATACAAATGAGAAAAAGTGCCACTATTTTCATAATTAAAAAATCATTTATTTGAACTTTTAAGACAGTTCTTTTTTACCCAAAGTATTTATTTTTCATTGTATTCAATTATCCATTCGATTAATTCATCTCTATTTTTTAAGTCCAAAATAGTTCCCATTTCATTTTTTCGAGAAATAGCTGTCGGTGAAAAATATGAGGTGGTGAAAATCAACCCTTTATTTGCTTTTTGATAATTAATGACATCGCAAAAACTTCTAATTATATCAATTCCGATGGTTTTTTTATGTCGTTTACATTCAGCAAGTAATTTAAATGGAATACCACCAACTTTTGTTAATGCTAGAATGTCATATCCCCCATCCCTCGTTCTTTTAGTTAGATGCACTTCGTAACCTTTAAAGTGTAAAAGTTCTGCGACTATTTTTTCAAATTCTCTCGGATCGACCACGTCAATCAGTTTGTTTTGGCTGTAAATGCTTTTCAAAAGAAGTTTAGTGTTGTCAACAAGTTCGACTAAACTTTCTTCCTCAATTTCTTCTTCTGTTAATTCAGTAATGTCATATTGGAATGCAGTTAAGTCTGGTATTGTGGATTTTAACATTTCAGCAACTCGACTTATTCCTTGCAGACTTTTACTCCAGTCAGATTGAAAATTATGCGGTAAGGCTAGTTTTATAGGTTGGTAGTTCTTTTGAAATTCGGAGAGAAAGCTTTGGGTTGGCCCAATACTGGCTTTAATTAATTCATTCTGCTTTTGAAGTTGAGAAATAATACCTTTGGCTGGTACCAAATTCGAATTCATCAAATTCATTTTCCTTTGCAATTCCGTCATGTATGATGGAAAAGCAATTTTCTGAATTTTAGCCATATTTTTTGAGAATTCGTCTAGCTTCATTTGGATTATGGACAACTCCTTATTTATAAACTAATATACCCATTTATCCAATAAAATTTCAAGATAACGGGAGAGTTTTGCTTCCTTTTTTGATTCTAACATTCTAATCGTTTATTTAAACTTTCTACCTAGTTCTTTACAGGGTAATATTAATCTATTAAATTTAATTTCAATCTATTTAACTCTGAAGGCTTTTCCATTATCTAAACGGAAACATGCTTGTTAAATTTATTAGCTTCTAATACCTTATTAATGAATTTCCCTGAGCAATTATATCCACATATAATATTTCTCAAGGCACTTCTGTCTATATAGTATTTGCCAAAATTTTCTTTGACTATTCTTAATTCTTTTTCGTAACTCCAGTTTTTATGTTTTAGATAAAACAGGTTGTAGATTTCTTCTTCATTTTCAAGCAATTTAATAGGGATCTTTTTTATTTTCTTTCGATAATTCATAGATTTCAAGCCTCTAAAAAAAACAGGATCAAACTCTATATTGTATTGTAGATATAATCCTTGATGGTTATTAGCATAGTTTGCCAGCATTGGCATATTTATACCAGGAAGCATTGAAAAACAAGCTATTCCATGTTTATTTATAAATTTAGGAATTGACTCTCGGACAGTATATTCTAATTGTTTAGAACTTAGTTTTTTTTCGATATATTCTCTCTTTTCTTTTCCAGCAATTATTTCAAATGCCTTGAAAAGCTCTTCAATATCTAACTTTTTTAAATCTATTAAATCTGGTGTTGAATCTAAAGGGTCATTTAGCAATTCCCTCTTTTGAAAATAAACATATGAATTCTTAATTTCATCTAAAGTAAAATTATTATCGGATCTATATCTAAAAACGTATGGTTTTCCCGCTTTCTCAATTTCTTCTAACATAGTTTTTCTGGATTAGCTATTCTTCTTCATCTTCCGCCTTTTCAAGTAAATCGTAGTCTTTCAGTTCATTATAAATGCTAACTAATTCAGTATTGAGCTGGGAAATATACTCTTTACTTATATGAAAATATAAGTCTTCATTAACATCATCAAGTTCGAATTCGAATTTTCCCTTTTTTAATTCGATAATTAATCTGTTAAAAACATTTTTAACTTCGTTTGGTTTATCCTCAGTCAAAATTATCTCGAGGTTGTTATTAGGGATTAAAAATACTAATGTTGCTTTTTCCCCATCTCCCTCTCTTTTTATCTTTGCTTTATGTGTTTCCATATATTTTTCCTCTTTCGCCAAAGGCTTCTTTTCCGCCCTCTAATGTTTTCATACTAATTTCTTTCCAATCCAAATCTGATTTTGAGCCATTATTGCATTTCAAGCTGTTCGAAAACGGATTGCCTAAATATGTATAATATCCATTTATATCATGTTCTCTGTAAATAGAATTATAAGGTAATGTTCTAACTGCAATATTTGCATCGTGGGTTGCTATAATAACTTTTTTGCCACTTTGAGCTTTCTCTTTAAGAATAGGAACAATAACATTACTTATGTAGTCATTGCCTAGACTTTTTTCTGGTTCATCAATAATATAAATTTCTTTATTTTCTAATAATTCATTATGTAAAAGTACCATTGAAGATTCTCCAGTTGATGGCTGATATTCATTACCATCTATTGTGAAACAGCGATTAAAAATTAGTAAATCACTTAAATTATTAATTGATTCTGCCCCTTCTATTTCTTTCAGCTCTGTGATTTTTTCAAAAAGCGAATTTTCGTAAAGATGTTTTGATATTATATTTAAAATTGAGGCGACCTTTTTCTGTGGCTTTTTGGTAGAATTCTTTTTAACAGGTTTATAACTTGTGTTGTGTAAAGTCCCATTCTGAATAAAAATATTTGTTTGGCAGAAAAGCTTTCCTTTCTCGTCCAGATCTCCTACATATCTTATTTCAGGCTCTATAGTTTGATTAATATTTGATAATAGTTTATTTAAATCTTTTTCTATTCTTATTCTGTTACTTGCATATTCAGCAAAACCAGTTTTAATAGGCTTCTGCTGTTGCCCAGTTTTCTTTGCTATTTCTTCTACAAATACATGGATAATTTGATTGAAAAGGGAAATACTTCGTAAATCGAGTAACCTATTGTTAGATTCATCCTTAAGTTTTTCTAAAACTTTACTAACAATTGATCTTAACTCCAGAAATAATTCTGAACCAATTATCCGCTGAAGTAACGAATCTGAGTTAATATATTTAATAAAATCACGAATATGTTTGAAACTTTCGGAAATCTCAACAAATGCTCTTTCTGATGAAGACTCATCGAACTCATTAAAATTATTTATTCTTAGTTTCTTAGATAATTTATTTGTTTTATCTTCCTTAAAATATCTTAAATATGAGCCTAAGCTTGATATATTCTTTTCACTCGAATTTCTAATTGATTTTAATTCCTCTGCACAATCTGATATCCCAAAATTTTCAACATTGGCATCATAAGAAACCCCTTTCAAGTCGTATGTTTCATCAAGTTTTTTGTTACTAGACACATAAACTTCGTTTTTAAATCCTAAATCGTTATAATATTTTGAAAGTGCTTTAAGTATTTCGGTTTTTCCTGTACCCTTAGAACCAAATATTATGTTGATGTCATTATAAATATCAATATTTACAAGCTCAGCAACATTAAATGGATTTAATTGAATTTCTTCTTTAGTTTTTTTATCAAGAATAGTATCTATTGTTGCCACATCTTTTTCCAACAATAAACAAAATTGCTCATAAGATTCCACTGGTAATCTTAAATCAGGAAGCTGTTTGGCTATATGTTGATAATCATTCCAATTCTGAATATCTGAACCATAAATCGAATTATGCCCATGACTAATATAAATACCAGCAGAAATTGAGTTAGTGGCTTCCTTCAACACTCTTCTACCATCCGAAACTAACCCGATCAATTTGTTTAAATCTTCGTCATTTAAGTTGGGCTTTTTAGCATAATAATGAGCTATGTAAATGGTGTCAAAACTATCGAAACTACTAACAGTATCTTCTATAGATATAGTAAAGTTGTCCTCGGTTTTTCCAATTAGTAATTCATTTACTTTATTACTGAATGATAGAGCGAAGTTTGGATTTACAATTACTATCAAGTGAGCTCGTCTACCCTCTTCAACTATATCTAATTCAATACCTGGCCAAATTTGACAAGTGTCACTTACCTTGTTTTTTATTTCCTCATATTGTTTAAGGTCAAAATGATTGTGATTTGTTATGGCTAAAATCCCAACATCAGTTAATCTAATTATTTCATCAAATTTTTCTGCATCAATATTCCTATATTCTGAATCCCCACTTTTGCATTTTTTCGTATGTACATGAATATCAATTTTCATTCAATATTGTCTTTTATTACGTCAATATGTATGCTCAAATATTAAAAATATTCTGGCCAATACTTTATCCGTTAAATTTATAGATTAAACCAAGGCCAAAAAAGGGGAAAAATCCCCTTTTTTTATTTTTTTTTATAAGGTCTGATTCCTTTTACCTTCCTATATTTTAAATACTTGTAATAAGTGGCTCTACTTATTCTTAATTCATCTAAAATTTCAGAGACACTTAATTTTCCTTCTTTAAAATAATGTTCTGCCAACATAGCTTTTTTCTTTGCCTTTTCACTGAGTCCTCTTGGTGCTCCAAGAATTTTGCCCCTAGCTCTTGCTGAGGCCAATCCTGCTTTTGTTCTTTCAATAATCAAAGATCTTTCAAATTCTGCCAGAGAGGCAAAAATATTCTTGACCAACTTTCCTTGTGGAGAACTGTCTGAAGTATTAATAAAGGGCTCTGTCAAAGATCTAAACATTACCCCTTTTTCATCAAGTTCATTCATCAACTTCACAAATTGTATCAGACTACCAACAATTCTATCTAGCTTCCAAACAACTATTGTATCTCCTTCTCTAACATACTCTAGCAGTTTCTTTAAATTTTTCTTTTCATCCGAAGCCCTTGAAATTTTGTCAGTATAAATTCTCTTTTCGGAGATACCTTCTTTTAAGAAAGCATCTAATTGTAAATCTAAGTTCTGTTTTTCTCGACTGACTCTTGCATATCCAAATACCATAACAAATAGTTTATTAAAAGGTTAAAAAGTAAACTAATTATTTATTACGGGAAATTAAACTTTAAATATTAGGAAATCAAAAAATGTTGATAAAGTTTAAAATTACGGTCGTTATAATAAACTTCATTTTATCCACTCTCCCTCAACCTATTCTCACATTCAATAATCTTAGCCAGTCCTTGACTAGCAATTTTTGCTAAATCATTAGTATTCTCAGATTTACTTAACTTAAATTGAATAGGGGAAAACTCATTATCAGATTCAAGATAACGCTTCCGTTTTTTCAATTTAAAAAGTGCCACCGCTAGATACTTTTTGAGCTTTTGAAATCGCCATTGGCGTTCAATAGATTGGCAGCTCTCAGCTTCTAAACGTACTAACTCCATAAACAGTTCTCTATCTGCACCGTACCTTCTCCCCTTTTCACAATTAAAAGCTCGACGGATAAAAATTTCATAATTTCTCCCCTTACGCGTATAGTCTTCATTCATCTATATCGTTTTTAGTAAACCGAAAAAAATGCGCTATAGATGGAAAATGGGGAGTGTATTTTCCATAGAAAAATCCAGAAAACCTAGATCCTCTTTTTCATAGCCAAATCAGTTATTGTAATAGTTAATCACAAATGTGCCTATTACCTACATATAAAACAATAGGACTTTGCCTATTTTCCTATAGAAAAAACACCCTTTAAGAAACAGGAAAAGACCCCTTGAAATATTCAATTTTTCTTAGTAGGTAATCAGCTTAAAACTGAACTGAGCGTAAACATTGGTAAGTACATTGCTATTAAAATTACGGCAACGAGTGCTCCTAAAAATATGATAATCAGAGGTTCAAGAATAGTGCTCAACATTTTTGACTTGTATTGTATCTCTTCATTGTATTGTGAGGTTAACCGCTCAAAAATGAATTCATTCTGATTTGTTTCTTCTGCCACTTTTAATAGTGAAATCATTTTTTGATCAAATACCTTATGTTTTTGAAGGCTTTCACTTAAATTTTTACCCTGTAAAATAGCCGCTTCAACTTCAAATAAGGCTTTTTGTAACGGATAAAAATCAATCATTTTCTTTGTTAATTGAATACTATTTAGAACAGGAACCTTGGCCTGTGTTAGCAAAGCCACCGCCTGTGTGAACTGACCCACGTACATTTTACGCAATAACTCACCCAAAAAAGGAATTTTCAGCACAATTTTTGAGTGTATTCTTTGATACCACTCTTTTTTTGACACTACTTTTCTGGCAATAAAAAAACCTAGCACAACAATAAAAAATAACCAAAAATACTCTTGAAATAGCAACGATATTTTAATGATCACTTTCGTAAGCCATGGCAGCTCCACCTGATTTTGTTTAAAAATATCTGCAAACATAGGCACCACGTAACGCAACATAAACAAAACGGCCAATACAGCAGTAATTAACACAACTATTGGATAGGAAAGGGCACTAACGACTGTTCTTTTCTGTTCATTTCGTCTTCTAAAAAATAAGCCCAATTCTCTTGTTACATCTTGTAATGTACCTGTTTCTTCACCAATTTTTAACGAATAGTATTCATACTCAGTAATATCTTTATCGATTTTTAAGCCTTTTGAAAAACTGCTACCCGATAAAATGGCATTCACTATATGCTCTAACCGGGCCTTGTCTTTTTCCTTTTTTTGTTTGGCCGCAATTAATGACAATGCCTCTTTTAAGCTTATACCTGCCTTTAACAAGACGCTGAGTTCAGTATAAAAGGCCTCTTTCTTTTTATTGGTAAATGATGTGCCTAGAGAAATTTCAGTCTTTAATAATTGATCAACATCAAAGCCTTTTGAAGCTGGTTTCTTTGTTTGAATATTTTCAAGATTAAATGCCATAGTCATTCATATAAAAAGCTGCATCTTTTGTTTTTGAAATAAATAATTTCTTTTCAGGAAATTCTTTTGATACTTGTAATTCAATAGCATCAATTGCATTTTCTTTTACAACGGCTCCATCTAAATACCTTATTGAATTAAAGACCTGCACATGCAAGGTGTCATGATTTCTTAAGACAAAGTGCTCGGTAAAATGATATACAACGGTATCTTTAACTGAAACTCCTTTTAATTGGTTATTCTTATTATTGTACAACAACTGGTAGCTTTGAAAATCATATACTAAGGCTCTTTCTAATTGCTGTATCTCAGTATTAACATCATAATTTTTGCCTATTGCATGTACTTGCTTTTGAATTAAATTCAATACAGTTAATGACAGGCCTACCACAATGCTTGAAATAACCAAAACCACCAGCATTTCTGAAATGGTAAAGGCGCTTACCTTTTTATGGAGTGGCTTCATGATCTAATTTTCTGGTTATCTTTTGGTTTGTTTTATCATTTGTTGCCTGCAATACAACATTGTTATGTGAAACACCTTTTTCTTGTACAATTGTAACCTCCCAATCCTTAAAGTCAGCTGCATAGTTCGCTGCTATTTTCTGATGCTCATACAAATATTGTAGTTTGTTTAATTCATTTTCCATAGCACTTGTATTACCTTTTACTGTTGATTTAAAAACAATGTTTAATGACAATGAGGTGATGGTAAAAATCACAATAATCAGCACCGACGCCACCAACACTTCAACCAAGGTTGAGGCTTTTACTTTCATTTTTATAAGTTTTAATAATACACCCATTTCGCCACTTTTGATTTTGAATTTTCAAAACTTAATCCTGCATATCTCTCGGGCAACTCGGTACTTAAAATCTGTCCATTATACAGATGATTTTTATAGACCGAACCAAACTGGTTTGCAATAAAACCTTTAGTATAAACACTACCTTTTACTGTACCTTTTAGTTCCAGATTTTTTTGACAATATACCTCTCCAATAACCTCGCTATCTTTTTCAATGATGAGCTGGGCTTTATAATTTTCCAGCTGATTTTGAGTCAGGAACCCTACAATACCATTAGTGCTTGTATTCTTTTTCACCTTTAATTGATTGGGTTCTGCCGACTCTTTATTTTGCTGACTTGGCATCGACCTTTTTTCATTAAGTATTAAAGACGACGGATAATGCAGTCTCACATTCTCACCAACTAATAATTCTTGTTCTGCAAAGGCTTGAATAGTACCTACTACGCCTTTTTTTATTTCTATTTCAGGAGCTATCAAAATAACATCGTTAAGCTTGGTGGATTCGTGAATGACAATTTTGGTATCAGATATCACCATGATGTTACCAGCCATTTGAACATCCGCTAATTCAAGTGTTGCAGATGACCGCAGCATCTTTGTTTTTTGGTTAAACGGATTTACTATTTGTGTGTCGACACTTAGATCTAAAACATCAAAATCACTTGATTGTATGATTGAATCTTTAAACTGTTGAAGTCTTTCAATACTATAAGATTTCGGTAATTGCTTACTGCTTTTTTCTACCCTTCCATAAATTAATTGAGAGCCTGTATAAGAATGTCCTGAAATGCTCCCTTGTTTTATTCCTTTTTCAGGTAACACGGCTGTTCCTTCTATTCTAGTATTCCCTACCACAACCAAAGGTTGATTTTCATCTTGCAAATACAGGGCCGGCTTACTATTTGAATGACTTGCTAATAATGCTGTTTTAGTGATTTTTTCATTCCCTTTTTTAGTAGTAACAGTTAGTATTTGAAAGATGCCCCATTGTTTTTTTGATATAGAAGCTTCAATGCCTGTTTCATCACTAGAAAAATTCTGATTATTCTCTAAAGCTTGAAACACCATTGCATTCCGCCGAACTACCTCTTTAAAAACAGTATTCTTTAAACGCAACTTTTGTTGGGTATAGGTTAGGCCTATAAAACCAAATACCAATAGGGCAATTACCACCGAAATAAAAATGGTGTATTGCAGTGCGCCAGCTTTTAGTTTTGTTTTTAAAAGGTTTTTCATGCTAATTTTAATGTGTCATTGCGAAGTAAATTTATTTACTGTGGCAATCTTTTATTTGTTTTTTACAGATTACTTCGTCGTTTCATTCCTCGTAATGACGAACCATTATTTAGAAATTGAGAATGACTGTCGCTCCCCTTGAAATTGTACAGTAACTGATTTTGAGTTGCCTTTTAGCAACTTAATATCTTCTTGGGTTTGGTATTTTTTAAAGAAATATTGTTGACCATTTATTTGTATGATAAAAACCTGTGTAGCACCATTAGCAACCACGCCTTTATAAACTACCTTAGGAAAGGGTTGCTTTGCCTGTGGCTTTGTTTTTACCACCCGTTTTGTTTCTGATTTTTTTATAGTGGGTGCTTTACCCAAAAACGGATCTCTATAGTTTGCTTTAATGCTAAAGGGTTCTGACTCCTGTATCTCCTGTGGTTTAAAAGCCAACTCTTGACTAACAGCAGTTACATTAGATTTTTTAGGCTTTACTGCCGAATAAATTTTATAGCCCAGTAGCCCCCAAACCATCAATACTGCAGGTAATAAGAAATAGATATTTTTTTTATTTTTCATTTTATTAATTCCTGTCATTGCGATCCGCCTGTGGCGGAGAAGCAATCTGCTTAAAACAAAAGATTACTTCGTCATTTCGATAGCTATCGAAACTCCTCGTAATGACGTTAAGGTTTTTCTACAATAAAATTATTCGTCGTATACGCTGTTGAAAAGGCACTATTTAAAGCCTTTACCCGCCACTCATAAGCACCAGTTTGTAAAGAGTCTATACTAAATGAGGTACTTGTAAGCAAGGTGTCTAATTTTAACTGAATAGCCTGCTCAAAATTGGGTGTTGCAATTTGAAGCTTATAGCTACTTGCTCCCAAAACATTTTGCCAGCTATAACCAATTTGTTCATTGGTTTTTAATACAACATTATCCGTTGGCGCCAAGGTAACCACATTGTCATTAGAAAGGTTATCTTCATTGATGACTTCTTCACAGGAAACCATACAGAGTACCCATAAAAAAATGAATATACGTTTCTTCATTTCTTCTAGATTTTGATTCTAAAAAATATGGGTAAAGATTAGGAAATGTATGATTTTAGCAACAGGTTAAATGTACTAAAAATTATTGAGGTTTGCCAATATAACTCTCAAATTAACCACTCTCACGCAATCTATTCTCACACTCTATTATCTTAGCTAATCCTAAACTTGTAATTTTAGCCAGATCATTTGCATTTTTAGCACTATGTAACATTAATTGTATCGGTGAAAACTCATCATCAGAGGAGTAATAACGTTTACGTTTTCTTAATTTGGTAAGTGCAGTACTTATATAATTCTGTGTCTTTTGAAACCGCCTCATATAATAAGTGGATTCGCTATCTTCTATTTCTAACCTATACAACTCAATGAGTATTTCACTAGTTGCTCCATACCTTCTCCCTTTTTCACAGTTAAAAGCTCTACGTATTAAAATCTCATAATTACGCCCCTCACGCAAATAGTCTTGGGTCATCTATTTCGTACTTAGTATTCCCTAAATGTTTATGATGACTATGGAAAAAGGAGAGTGTATTTCCCCATGAATCAATGGCTATAAAAGCCTGATCTTACAAAGAAGTATTTTATACCACACACTTAAAGTATATGATGAACTGATAAATGATTTCTCCTATAAAATCTCCCCAATAAAATCTATGCAGTACTACAGCGTAAATGTAAAGACACCTATAAGGCTCTGCAAACTGTTGTTGTCTAGCTTCTTGATTTTAGGGTTATAGATGCAATAAAAATTGTTCTATTTTTAGATGCGCAAACATTTATAACACAACCTAAAAGATGATTAGCCTCGGATGTTTTAAAAGTTATAGTATCACTTTAGCAATTACTTTTTTCGTAATTACATGTTCCTTTTCGCAAAATAATACCCTCTTTTTAACCAAGTTAAAAGAGATAGACGAACAGGTTGATCGTAGAGATTATGATAAAGCAAAACTCCTTTTAAAAGAAGTAGAGCTAAACAGTAACTCATTAAATACTGAAGAAAAATATGCGCTTGATTTGCGAGTTGCTAAAGTACAATACTATGCTGATGATGACAATACGCTCATCAACCATATACTTGCTAATCTTGATAAGATTAATAAAATGCGAAGCACCGATCTGCAATACGACTATTTGACCTTTATAGGGCAAGTATTTAAAGGGGCTAAGAATTTTAAAAAAGCTATCTTCTTTAATAAGCAAGCATTACTAAACGCACAAGGGCGAAGTGATACTCTAGGTATTATTTTTACTTGTCTAAAAATCGGGCGTAATTATTATAGAATAGAGTATAGTGATTCAACCAAGCTATATGATAACAATAGAGATAGTGCTTTGTTTTATTATAAGAAGGCTTTAGCATTCCCCGAAAATCAAAAAACAAATAAATATCTTACGAGAATCTATGATAATCTTAGCAGAATAGAAGCTAAAACAGGTAGCCTTTCTTTAGCTGAAGAATATGCAACAAAGGCACTAATTATAAATAAAAACATCAATAATTATTTTGGAATAGCAATTTCTCTAAGTAATCTAAGTCATATTTATTTTTTTAAAAACGAACCTGAAAAAGCTATTGAGTATGCTCTTGAATCAAATGATTTCATTAAAGATAAATCATTAAGTATTCGTAGAGATAACCTAGAAAATATTGCTAAAAGCTATAAACTCTTAGGTAACAATGAAAAAGCCCTTACCTATCTGGAAGAAGCAACGGAGATTTCTGATAGGATCGCTAAAAGAACCCTTGCTAAAGAGATAAATGATATTGAAGCAAAACATAACGTAACCAGGGAACAAACCAAGACCTTAAAAGAAAAGAATAAACGACAGTACATTTTTTATAGCGCCCTTATTATTGTCTTACTATTAATTACACTTAGCTCATTATTTTACATTCGATCAAAGACCTATAAAAAACGTTTTAATAAGCTGATCGCTTCTATAGAAAAGCAACCTAAAAAAGTGCCTGTAAAAAAAAACAAACTAGCGGGTGTTCCTTCTGAAGTAATAGAAGAAGTATTGCAAAAACTAGATGCCTTTGAAAAAGAAAATCAATACCTAACTAAAAACCTTACTTTAAATTTAGTAGCAGAAAACCTAGAAACAAAACCTACATATCTCTCTAAAATTATCAACTTTTATAAAAATAAAAATTTCACCTCATACCTTAATGAAGCTCGTGTAAATTATGCAGTTCGTAAGTTAAAAACTGATAAGCGATTTCAGAACTATACTATAAAAGCTATTGCAGATGAATGTGGGTTTAACAACCCAGAGTCTTTCTCTCTTACATTCCATAAAAAAACAGGACTATACCCCTCTTATTTCATTAAGCAGCTTCAAAAATTGTAATAGCAAATAAATTGCAAAATGATTTCATATCGCGTAACAAATAGTTACATTTATGTTCTATAAAAGAATTATATAGAATATGATTACGCTTGAAGAAATAGGCATTAAATACCCTATCAATACTGGTGCTCCAGAACCTAAGATTTTATGTAATGATCTCAACTTAGTGCTATTATTTTACATAGATCTTCTGGATTTACCTAAAATTACAAATAAAATAAAACAACGTGATAGCACTAGTGATACAGGAGTAGCAATAATGAAGTTTAAAAGAAATTATATTTTTAAATATGGTCTCCCTAATGATGAAGTTTTAATAGGGCATCCATATTATAAGTTAGGTTTAAGACGTTACTCTTTTTTCAAAGTCAATGATTCCGATTGGATAAAAGAAATTAAAAGAATAGAAGCTCATCATCCATATTTTGATCCTAATAGCTTTGAGGGGTTAAATCATTTCATAATTACTTTTAAAGAAAACACTTTTGAGTGCATTGCTGAAGACTTCACAATTGATTACTCAATGGATACTTTAGATGAAGTTTTAAAAAAAGAGTTTAACTCTTTTTCAGCTAACTCTTTTTAAATATTTAGAACTAATTCTATCTGAGAGCCATAAGCTATTCGCTTCATTATAAAAACAAACCCCTTGCTTATATGCCATTTCAGATTCTACTCTTAAAAGAATAGGTTTAGAAGTTTTCCTTAAAGCTACTTTTATAGCATCTTCTTTATTTTCAGACAAGTGAACATATTGTCTTTGCATAGGAAGCAAGCCCTTATCAAAAATATTTTTAATCATTTCTTCTTTTGTGCCATGATATAAATATTTGGGAGGATTAGAAGCTTCTTTTATTATTTTCTCTTTAATAGAATGACCATAAGAAGCTCGTATTTTATCTTCCTTAATTTCATGCCGCTTCTTTTGTGACTGAGCTATCATATTTTCAATATATACAATCGATAAATCACTATACTTTTTATCTATTGATTTTAGAGAAGATATTAGTATATTCACATCAACCCAACCATTTTTATCTAACTCTAAATTATATAAAGATGGTTTGTGCCTTAGCGCATGTGATATTGTTTTACTTAATTCAATAAAATTTATCTTATCCATTTAATGACTTATAACATTACTAGTACCTGATTCTCTTATAGTACTAGTCCCTGCACTTGTTAATTTATTTCTTCTTAATTGATCGGTTAACATATCCTCATATAAACTTTCTCCAGTTCTATTAACAACATTCCACTTACTTCTAGGCACTCCAGCTCGTGTTAGAGCTGCAGAAGATCTAGTATTCAAAATTAAAGTATTCCCATCGCGTATGACTATATCAATAGGAACTTCTTTAATAGCCATTTTTTTCGATGAAATTAACCCTGCTAATTCATCAACTGTCATACCAAAGAACTTACTCTTCTTACCTGTAAATGTACCGCCAAATGTTTTTTGAGCCCAATTAGCTGTTTCAAGTAGTTTTCGATTTTTTGATAAAATATTTTTTGCTCTTACAAAGCGATAAACCCACCTACCTCCTTGGAATATTTTTACTGCAGCCCATTCTCCCACTACAAACAAAATTATTTCAGTTGCGGCTGTAGTTACTGCATTTTTTTTCTCTTGACTGTCCGGTAATACACCAAAAGAGTAACCTATTCCAGCAACTCCTCCCATAGGTTGTTGCTGAGTACCACAATCAGGTGGGCATTCTCCTTCGCCCTCTCCATAATCCTTATCTTCAGCTGTAGCTCCATTAGATCCTGAAAAACTGCCATCATTATTATTAGTCCAAGTTGTTTTACCTGAACCTGACTTGCGCAAAATATCCTTTAATAAACTTTCAGCATCCGCTCCCGATGGATCAGACCAATAAACAGGATTATTATCAAAAGCCATATAAGTACTCAACGAATGATGCGTCACAGGATCAACAGAAGTAAATCTTGCGATAGCCTGGTCATAACTTCTCACATCCATTTCATACAAATTTAAACCATTGGCTTCTTCTAATTCAATCCCATTGTACATAAACTTATTCGCGACACTATTCCCACCACTATTTACAACCGTATTATACCCTTTATGTTTTAGGCCAAAAGGATAGTAGTTGTTTTCTTTTATGATCTCTAAATCAACTGGATTGCTCGTATTTTGATTTTTATTTGTATAACTTAAACGCACATTCCCTAAATGATCTTTATACTGGTAGATGTAATCATAGCCGCCAGAGCCATCTGGTGTTACATAGCCTTCCGGGTGATTAAAAAATTGTAGGTTGTTATTCTCATATATGTAATTACCAGTATAATCTGTAATGGTAGCACCAACTATTTTTCTTAACTTTATTCCTACAGCATCATATACATAATCAATACTTTGACCATTAATAGTGGCTTGCGTTGGTAAGTTTAAATGATTATAGCTAATACCATTTGCAGCAATTCCTTTATTCAAGTCCTGGATCATATTACCGTTGGTGTCATATGCATAATCATTACCCGATATATTACCATCTTTAAAGCCATATTGAATACTGGCTCCATTTTGTTCAGTAACACTTATTAACTTATTACCATTGGCTGCTCCGTAGTCATATACCAAATCATCCATTACACCAAAAGCAGTCACTGCACCACTACCATCTAAAGCCGTATGCCCCTGTCTTTGTAAGCCAAGTATATTTCCATTTTTATCGTATGTAACCGAACTTAAATTATAGTTCGTGGTATTATCCGTACCTGCAGTAATTCTATTCAATGCATCATAGGTATAATTATAGGTTTTCAAAGAACTATCTAGATTGGCTGTACGCCATTGCGTTTGAGAAATATTCCCATTAAACAATGGTGAGGTACCGCCATCATAGACAATTTCAAAGTTAAATAATTTATTGGTGTTATTTACATCATTCATATTCTTTAACCAACCTCTTACATTATAGTCATAGGTCACATTTTGCAAAGCTGCAGATTCTACATTGCCTACTTTCTTGTTAACCAATTGCCCTAATGCATCATAGCTATTTTCAGCAATGAGTTCTACCTGACTACCAGAAATACTTCCTTGTTTTATTTGTATATCAACTGTTTGCCCTACTTTGGGGCTGGCTTCAAAACCAGGGTTTAATTCTATACTACCTGAAGCTTCTATGGCCTTGCTTACGCCAGGATTTACCGTTTCTGTGGTTACTAAGGTAGTTTGTATACCATCAGCTCCGTCACTTCCACAGTCATCATCTAATGTCGAGCCACCTATACATTGCACCTGCTTTAATACTCTACCTGCTTGGTCATAGGTAAAAGTATCTAAGGTGACCAACTCAGATTCATTATCATATACATGACTGGTACGTACCTTTAAAGCTCTGCCCACAAAGTCAAGATCTGTTTTTACAATATCTATAGTATTTAAAAAGTCATTCTGTGTATACACATAAATAGGACGTGCCTTAGCATCATAATAAGTAACCGTAGTGATCCATTTTTCAGGGCTCTGGTCCAATACTTTTACTTTGGTACCAGTAGCTAAACTTCTTACCTGATCTGTAGTAGCCTCATCAAACACGGTTTCGGGATTAGTGCCAGGATCAAAAGGAGCTTCTGAAAAATCATAATCATCATAATAGTTGATAGTTAAGATCTCCAAATTAGTAGTCGGAAAGTCAATATTACCATAACCCGTACTACTAGCATCTCTTACTTCATAATTGGCTTCAGCTCCTTGCTTAGCATCAAAAAGTGCTTGTAAATCCAATCGGTCATTGGAACTATCGCTATACTTACCTGTATAAACCACCCTGCCGAAAGCATCATATTTAGTAAATAACCATTGATTGCTTGCTTGTAGGTTTGCATCTTGGATCAGTACTGGTCTGTCTAACTTGTCATAAACAATGCTTTCTAATCCTTTACCGGGTAGTTTCTTTTCTATAAGTCGGTTTCTATGGTCATATTTATATTGGTAGCATAGTTCATCTAGAATGGGTTGGTCAATCATTATCTGATCTACCGCCTTTGGAGGAATAACAAAGGTTAAGTTACCATAATCGTCATACACATAATAAGTGTCGTGCGGTTGGTTTTCATTATAAGTACGTTTTAAGACCACTCTATCTTGCTTGTCTTTAAACTCTTCAGTGGTATGATCTTTATCATAGGTTTGTCCATCTTGCCAATTTTCATCTTTGGTGATGGTTTTGTACAATTCAGCTAGATCATAATATCCATTCTCCACCAATAAGGGTTTTTCTGTATCGCTCTCATTAGTATTGGTATAAAGCTCAAAATCAACTTCAAATAAACGTACTTCGTCGGTTGTATTTGTCTCGTAATTAAACTTAATAGTATGGCCATCTGTATGTCCATTGGCATCAATAACAGTTCCTTTTTTCCATGAATCACCCGGTGCTGTTTGCTCTAATACCCTATTTAATGGTGAAGCTTCAAATAACTTTTCCGAAAAAGGATTGATATCTGCCTCAAGGGTATTGGTAAAGTCATCTGCATATTTATTCTTATAAAAAGCATTAATATCTAGATTAGGGCGATACTTCTCACCTGTATTGGATGCCTCTGCAAATGACAAAAAGTCCTTAGCTTGTCTACCAAAGTCATCATATGTTATAGGGGTAATCAGGTCTTCGCCATTACCTCCTGCTCTAATAGCTACCTCTTGCATAGGCCTACCCAATCCATCAAAATAACTCACATTTTCTATAACATCGCTGTTGATCTTAATGCTATCTAAGCTGGTCATAGCTTTCTGTGGAGCCATGGTATAGACATAATTATGATTCCCTAGATTTGGAGCACTATAGAGATAATCGCCTATACTTTGTGAAGTGAAATAGTTTTCAAACCAATCTATAGATTTAGTGTTATATCCTGCTTGGGAAATGTCAATATCATTATCAGAATCTATATCACCTATATTAAAATGAATATTATAATTTAAATCTTGTTTAATGACATGCTTGGTAAAGCCTTCGTTACCATCATTCTCAAACCATACTAATCCTTGCAAATAATAATCAATTGCTAAAACATCTTCATTACCATCATTATTAACATCTTCAATATAGATATAACCCGGAAAGCCAGCATTAGGTGCTATTAATTCTTTTGTAAAATTCTGATTACCATCATTTTTCAACCAATTTAATTCATCTGTGTCTCTGGAATAGACCACGAAATCTTTAAAAGTATCACCATTAATATCCTTATAGCTTTCCTTACTATAAAAATATTCTGAATCAACCAAAGCAAGAGATGTTTGGTGCTTAGTGAAGTTTTGAGCCCCGTCATTTTCATACCATGAAACTACATTCGAAATAGAATCAGAAGCAAATAAATCAATATAACCATCACTATTCAAATCTATTCTACTTATCTCTCTGTCAGCATTTAAAAAGCTTATATCAAGAGACCTTTCAACCAAATTTAAATTCCCTTGGTTTTCAAGCCATTCAATCTGATTCGTAGTTGAAAAATAAGTGCTATTTGAAGGTATTATATCTTGATCGCCATCGCCATCCATATCATTTATCTCCATCCATGATGAACTTTCTAAAATTGGATTAATGAGCTTTTCAAAATCTTGACTAGAATCATTTACTAAAATCACCGCCTCCATCGTTTCAAAATTATTTGCATTTGTTTGTACCCATAGATCTGGATACTCATCTGAATTAATATCAATAATTTCAAAATAAAAAGGATAATTAATTTGATCTTTTAAAATTCTTTTTGAAAAATCTTGATTTCCATCATTCTCAAACCATAAAACTTGACTATTGGAAGGATCAGTTACAACAATATCCATATCGCCATCATTATCTAAATCAACAACGGCAGTAAAGCCTCCAATTTCTTGTGCATTCTCTTCAATAGTATGTTGATTAAAGTCCACCTGCGCAAATAGGGTATAAGAACACAATAGTAACAGTAAATAGGTAAATTTCTTTAGCATTATTCTTGTGTTAATTCTAATTGTAATTTTATTTTTTTTAATACCCATTCTCTTCTTTCTTATTAAAATAGAGTATTGTTTGAACGTCACCAATCGCTTTCAGCTTTAATTCATTATGAGTGAGTTGTTGTATACTATATTCTATACCATTTATACTTAGGGTATTATTATTAACAATGTGATAAGTGTATGTAGCCTCCTCAGTCTGATCTTTAAAATATAAAGTGCTGTCTGTTAGAAAATTAAGATGATGACTAATTTCACTTTCTTTTAATGCAACACCTGCTACCAAACTATATTCATCTACCTCGCTTTGTATTTCTTTACCTACCCAATAACCGTTTAATAAACTCAGATCAACGGTACTTTGACTCCAGGAAATGTTAACCATTGTTATGAGAGTTATTGTTATATATATGACTTTTTTCATAATAGTGTTGATTAATCTTTTTACTTTGAATTGCCTTGCTTTTTAACTAGATTAGTTTCTAATCTCTGTATTAACTCATCTTGTTGTTTTATTTCTTTATTTTGAGCAATGGTGTATAACATCAACTCTTCTATCTTCTGTAAAAGTTTTGCGTCCATTTCACCTACATAAATACCTTCTTTATGCACCTCTGCTGCACTGGGTATATGTTTTAAATGTCCTTTTTCTTTAATATGCGCTTCTACTTCTTCTAGCGTAGGAAGATCATAATCACCTTGAAAAACATAATCTGCCCAAGGATATACCTTTACTTTTATCTTCTCAGCTATTACATCTCCTTTTACTGCCAATTTATACCCATTTGTATTGCTTGTACCAATACCAATATTACCGCCTTCACAAAACAGTCCTGAACATAATTCTAAGGATGATGTACCCGTGTATAATTGTAGTACCTCTTCTTGGGATAATGCTCTATTAAATATTTTTGCATCATCTACACTGCCGTTATCAAAATATATATTATCTCTAAATCTACCGATCTCTAAGCTTCTACCTACATCATTTATAGGTGTGTTAGGGACTCCCTTTATACCTTTTATCTCCCCATCAACATAAATCTCAATAGCATTTGATCTCCTAATTGCTATTATATGATGCCATTGATTAAGGGTGAGTTCACTAAAACTGTTCACACTATATTTAGTATTACCTATTTCTATACAAAAACTTGGGTCATTTTCAGGAGATCCTGCACTTGCGGCTAACAACCACTCATTGGTACCAGGAGAACCACCAGTGTTCCATTTACCTATGATTCCATTTTTATGGCCGTAAGCGTTTTGTGTTTTATAAACCCAAACTGAAATAGTAAATTCACCACTAAAGTCAAGTATTGATGGATCTCCCAGGTCTATATATTCTGAGCCATTAAAAGAATAAGCAGTGTTAGGGTTATTATTTCTATCAGTTGTGAGTTGTGCCCCGTAGACTGTTCCGTTATTGTTATTTGCTTGATCATTTGCATTACCATCTAAAGGCCAATGGCCTACCAAACCATTTGTTATTTGAGCGTAACCTACCAGTGAAATACTCATAAATACTATTGTGATAATATTCTTCATTGTTTTTTATTTATTGATATGATTTTCTAATTTTTGTAACCTCTTTTGGTTTTCCCTAATCCTTTTTTCTTTATCTATTGCATACAATGTGAGCTCCTCTATTTTTTGTAATAGCTTAGCGTCAATATCACCTAGATATATACCGTTTACAGCTACTTCTTTTGCATTAGGAATGTCTTGCAAATGACCTTTTTCTTTAATATGCTTTTCGACATCTTCTAAAGTGGGGAGTTTATAATCTTTTGCAAATACAAAATCAGCCCAGGGATAAACCTGTACTTTAATTTTTTCCGCAATTATGTTACCTTTTACTGCTAACTTAAACCCTTGAGTATTGTTTGTACCAATACCTATATTACCACCAACACAATAAAGATCAGTACATAGTTCAGTAGTACTTTGACTATTGATAGCTAATGAATAATTAAGCAGTAGAAATAATAAAATGAAATTCTTCATACAATTTATTTTTAAGGTTGTTGACTTTGATCTTTATAATGGTATTGGTTTTCACTAAGAATATTACCCTCAGCGTCCTTTACTTGCTCCAAACGATTCAAGGCATCATATTCATAATATATAGTATAACCTCTGGGGTCAGTAATGCTTGTCACACCAATTAAAGGGTCATAAGTGTAATAGGTCATCTGAGCACCCGTTACTGTATCTTGAATAGCTTTTAAAGCTTGGCGTAATGCACCTTCTTGACCTTCATAAACAATAGTTCCGTTGTCTATAGTATCAATTGTTCTATCCGAATCTGAATTTGATGCTCCTACAGCAGTATCGATCGATCCTTGAATAGTAGCTGCATCTGCAGATGTGAAATTCTCTAGTTTGGCAATTGGATATTGCGCATTGTAGCCCCAGATATAATAAATATGGGTGCCATCTACTTTACTTACTTCTAGTGGATTACCCCTATCATCATAATCATGATAAATTAATCTGTTTTCTAATACATCTGAATCTTTAGAAGTTTGAACCTCTTCTTGCAAAATTATATTCGCTGTACTATTAAAATTAATTCCCCAATCATTGAAATTAGTACGCTGAATTAATTTCTCATTATTATCTATTGAAACAGTTTGTATAGGTTGACCAACCCTTCTATGAGTTCCGTCTTCCTTCATTTTCACAATGGCATCGTAAGCTGATGAAGATAGCCCCCCTCCATCTAAAGAATTTTGATCTACTACATCATCGGGGTAATATGTTTTTGTTTTCACCAAGTTACCATTACTATCTAATGTTTCTGTTTCAGTAAGTAAATAGTTAATATCATTATCATATTTAAAGAATTGTTCCTTGATTACTGGGTTTTCACCATTCGTGTCATACATTGTTTCTTTCTGAGATATCTGCTGAATCAACTGTGAATAGTGAGGATAAAATTGGAAGCTAAGTAATACACAATCAATTACTGTAGGATCAGGAGAACCTCCTTCAAATTCAAAAATTCCACTTAAAACGTAATCTGTTCCAATACTTTTAAAATAGTCTGTAAATCGCGTTTCTAGTGAGACGTTATTGGCAGTTTCTTGTCCGTTAACAGCATATTTATTATCTACTTTGCTTACTAAAACATACGAACCATCCTCTTTACGTTTGTAATTTTCTTGCCTATACATTTTTCCATTTTCTGGTAATCTAATTGGAGCGAAAGTATAACTACTTGGATTAGTTGTTACTGGGTTTAAAGACCCAAAATATTCTCCGTAATTATAAAATTTAGAAATCGTTTTCCCATTATCATTTCCTGAACTATCTTCATAGGTAACCTCAACTTGGTTATAACCTACATAGCTACCCATATGTTTTGAAAAACTATTATGCGAAACTGCTTCACCTAACAATCTAGAATTTGGATAACCATAAATGAGTCTGTCCGGATAATCTGTATAAAAATTAGGGAATATCTTAATCCTTCCGTAAGATTTTTCTACTTCAATATTATCAACAGGGTCCAGTTGCTTATAATGATAATTAAAGTTTCTTTTTCTTAATTGTTCATTATTCGAATCAAGATCAGTTATTGATTTTATTCGCAAACCTCCTCCTATAGAATATCGTTCAGTATCACCTTGACCAACTTCAGGTTCTTCCCATTCCATGCTTATCGTGGCCTGTCCGCCATATAAGCCATTGTGATTGAAATAATATGCTTCAAGTGTATATCCTCCAATGTAAGGTGTGCCTATATCTACAGTACAAGGTGTGGCATCGAACTCACAATAAAATGCTGTTCCATTTTGTTCAAAATCCAAGGAAGCTTGTGCCGTTGGAAGGTGCCATAAAGTTTCAAAACCATCACTATTCCTAATCAGTTTTACATACATATCACTGGCAAAGTCAAATGGATGATTCAATCTATTTGGAACGGGGCCATCATTGTTAGGTGTAACGCTAGAATAGGGTATTGCAAGCCCAAATCTAACAATCACATTATCACCTTTAGGATAAACTACTTTTGATTTGAATGTGCCATTTTCACCATCTCCTAATGAAGTAACTCTTTCAATTACTTGCACCGTCGGTGGTGCAGGAGGTGGGGTTATTATTGGTGTTTCATCAAATGTGCTATTATAAGTGTTCAATTCATAATCAAAAAACGAAGCCCCTTTTGTTGGATATGTTATTTTTTTGAGACTAAATAATTTTGCTTTGTCAACTTTTGGAAATCTTTTAGCCTTTGTAGGTATAGTACCATTTATAGACTTACCATATGGTATAAAAGAAACTTCATTTTTAATACCATTGTAATACCCCCAATAGTCTTGACTCATAGTGGTTTTATTAGGAGTTAAAAGAACATTTACCTCATCAAAATATTCAAAAGAGTGTGTTTTAATACCTTCTTCTATTGTTGAATCTAAACGCAATCTTAAATTTAAATGTGAACTGCTACCACTTCCAGCTAACCCACCATAATCTCCATCTTGAACCAAAATAGAACCACCTGCGTTAGCTGACCCAAAATAACTGTAATTGAAGTCGTGATACTTTACTATTTTCTGATCATTGAAAATTTCTATATTTTTCAAATAATAAGCGGAAGTTATATCCTGCCTTTCGTTCAGTATTGAATAATTAAATTTTACACTCCCATTTGTAAAGTTTATATCTGTCAAATAAATATCGTCGACCTCCGAAAGAGGCGCAACACTATTATTAAATCCAGTAAATCCCGAACCAGTTCCAATAGCTGATACATATCTTTGAACAAATGTTTTTATTGGATATATTTTACCTCTATTTTCATATATAAAATCAATTTCTCTACCATTAATTGTAGTTATTCTTGATAAATACCAAGTAGAAGTATATAGAGTCTGAGGTACGTTACTATTAAGAGAAACATTAGTATTGGTTTTACCCCAAGTATTGAACTCATATTTAGTGCCGTCAGGGGTAATAAAAGTAAAATCATAATTACCAACACCGGGTTTCGTTTGCCATGTTATTTTTATTCCATTTTTCTCCTTTGAGAAAATTGTACCATCTCGTTTCATAATAAAGCTTCCCGAGTAACCATTAAAATTATAATTATAAGTATCAGGCATATAATCAGTGGGAGGATCAAAAGCACCATTTATTGGAAGGTCAAACTCTGTTAAAACTCCATTAGCTAAAATCTCACACGTACTATTTGCGCTAACAAATTGATTAGATCTGATATTAAAATAATCGCTCCCCCCTTCATTACTCAAAATTGGATCAGGCATGGGTTCATTAGAATCATAGTACCTAGAGTGAAACGCTTGGCTTTCGCCAAAATCAGCAAAACCATTGATATTTCTTGTGATTACACCACCTGCATTTAATGACCACCCTAAACCTACTATTCCAGATTCTTCTCCTACTTGAATCCCACCAGTATGGTATGAAAGAGAAATTGGTATTTGAATATTATCTTCAGATATTGTATACAAAGGAATACTTACATTAGGCAACCCCGCATATTCCGTAACTGGTGTAACAGACGCTTTCATTAAAGATGCCACATTAGGATTAGGAGGGGTCATCCTTTTAAAGTCTAATTGAGAATAAGAATAAGTTATTGAAATAATAAAGAGATAATAAAGAAATGTCTTTTTCATTGATAAAAATTTGAGCGAATAGCTAGTCTTGATTTTAGACTAACGAAACTAATGACAATTAGACTGTATTTTTAATCGAAAAAATCTGAGTAATACTTTTCGTTATAAACAGTTAAAAATTTCTAACAAATGGTAAAAAATGACCTGTTTTTGACATCTAATTGCTGTAAATATGGTATCAGTTATTTTTAGAAAAATTTAGTTTTGAAGTGAATTGTTGCTAAAATTCACAAACATGAAAAAACTAATCTTTAAGAAGGTACCTGCCTTTAATCTTCAGGAATTATTGATCGTTTTGGTCATTATTGGCATTCTACTTTTACTAGCCTTACCTAACCTCATGCCGCTGATTTCTAAAACCAAAAGTTTAGAGGCACAAACTCAATTAAAACATATTGCCAACTTAGAAAAACAGTACTTTTTTATGTACTCAAAATACAGTACTGACTTTAATAGTATTGATTTTGAAGCACCCAAAACCGTACAACAAAATGGCAATGCCAATTATTCTTATGAGATCATTGAAGCCTCAAACAGTAGCTTTAAGGCTAAGGCCGTAGCTGTTACAGATTTTGATGGCGATGGGGTTTTTAACGTATGGGAAATAGACCAAAATGGTTTACCCAAAGAACTCGTAAAAGACTAAACCTATTTTTATGGAAATACTATTAAAAATAGGAAGCCTTGTAAGCCTACTTACAATTAGTCATCAGGATTTTAAAGAGCGAAAAGTGTCTCTGTATCTATTTATCCTTTCTTTAATTTTTATAGCTATCCTTTACCTCAAGAAGGTAAACATAGAGGAATTCTTTATAAATACTGGAAGTAATTTTGTGATAATAGTATGCATTATCGGAGTCCTGCTTACTTATACTTGGTTTAAACTAAAGCAACCCTTATTTCAAGTATTTGGATTAGGAGATGCCCTATTTTTCTTGGTTTTGGCTTGCGGCTTCCCCACCTATACATTCGTAGTGCTCTTTGTAGGTTCTTTGATTTTTTCTCTTGTTTTATTCTTAGTAATAAAATCAAAGTTGAACAACAAAACTGTTCCGTTAGCCGGCTTACAAGCCTTATTTCTGTTATTGATTTTAAGTATCAACTGGACGTTTAACCTTGTAAATCTCTATCAATAATATGCAAGAAGAATTGAACATACCCACAGAATTACAACAGTTAATTAGTGCTGAACAAGCCTATCATTATAGAATTATACCGAGTGAACAGCACAATGGAAGTATTATATTCAAAACAGACACCACTCAAAAGGAAACGCTAAAGCAAGAACTGCAAATTATTCTTGGTAAAGAAATTATGCTGGAAAACGAGTCCTCAGAATTCATTCAAAAAGCACTTACATCAAATTACCGCAAACAAGTATCAAAAAAGAATACGCAGCTTCATGATTCTTCTGACCTACTCTTGAATATCATTCATGAAGCAAAAAACATGGGAAGTAGTGATATTCATTTTGAAGTGTTTGAATACATGCGCCGTGTACGATTTAGAATTGACGGAAAGCTATTAGAAAGATATACTATTCCAAATCAGGAGTACCCCAAAATCATCAACCAAATAAAAGTAAAAGCCGGGCTAGACATTGCAGAAAAACGCTTGCCACAGGATGGGCGTATTAAAATAAGCACATCAAATGAGGAATATGACATTCGTGTCTCGTCTTTACCAACGTTGCATGGTGAAAAACTGGTTTTACGATTGCTATCCAAAGATGCTACTAACATTCAATTGGGATCCTTAGGATTTACTGAACAAGAATTAAAACGTTACAAACAAAGTATCAAAAATGAACAAGGTATTGTATTGATATCAGGACCTACAGGTTCAGGTAAAACAACAACGCTCTATGCCACGTTGAAACTATTAAACACAGATGATGTTAATATTTTGACTATTGAAGACCCCATTGAATACACCTTAGAAGGCATCAATCAGGTACAACTTAAAGAAAATATAGGGCTAGATTTTTCTAAATCTCTGCGCACCTTTTTACGTCAGGATCCCAATATTATCATGGTAGGTGAAATTCGGGATGTGGATACAGCTAATATGGCAATTAGAGCTTCATTAACAGGGCATTTAGTACTCTCTACCATTCATACCAATTCTGCTTGGGCCACCATTTCACGACTAATTGACATGGGCGTGCCTCCTTTTTTAATAGCCAGCACCTTAAAGTTAAGTGTAGCGCAACGACTGGTGCGAAAACTATGTACTAATTGTAAAACACTAAAGAAAGTGTCAGATGATACTTTTCCTGAACATATTTCAGTTTCAAAAGATTTCACAGAGCATGCTATTCCCATTGGATGTGAAAAATGCTATCATACTGGTTATTCTGGAAGAAAAGCCATATACGAGATCATTCCAATTACCAGAGAGCTTACAGAAGCCATAAAATCAAACAGGTTAGAAATTGATGAATACCTTCAGCAAAAAGGCATTACCACGCTAAAAAAAAATGCCTTAGCATTGGTTCAATCCGGAGTTACGTCTGTTGAAGAAGTGTATCCATTATTATTAGAATAAGGGTCAATGGCCCAAAAATATTGAAGCTAAACTCAGAGAGTTAATTATGAAAAGCACAAAAATTATACTGATATTTCTTATACTATTTTTTGTTAAAGGTCTATGTGCACAAAGTCATATTGAACAAATCAAAATGACTTTAGATAGCCTGCATTCTGAAGCTCCGGGTTTGATTAAAAAAGCAAACATCAATGTTAACAACACTACATTAGCAGATTTTTTACAAGCACTGGCAACAGCTAATCAGGTAAACTTAAATATTCATCCTGATTTACAACAGATTACAATTAATAACAATTTTTCTAATGCCACTGTTGCAGATGTGTTGGTTTTTGTTTGTAAGCAATATGATTTGGCTATTGACTTTACCGGAAATATCTTATCAATTTACAAACCCAGCAAACCAAAAGAAATATTTCCCCATCGGGTCATCCCCATTACTTACAATGCCGTTAATGATCTATTGACGATTGATCTGAAAAATGATACGCTTTATGTAGCATTTAAACAAATCATGCAGCAAACTGGCAAGAACCTTGTATTCGCTCCTGGAATGGGTAAGCAATTAGTATCAGGTTATATTCAAAATATGCCGTTTGATTCTGCTTTAGACAAGCTGGCTTTTGCAAATAATCTTCGTATTTCAAAAACAAGAGACAATTTCTACCTTTTTGAAAACCTAATGGCCAATTCGGTCAACGTGAATCCCGTTAACAATGAAAAGCGAGTTCAGAGGCCTCAACGCGGACTGAGTTCTAATTTCTTTTTTGAGATAGATTCAATCTCCAAAAAAATTACTGTAGATTTTGAAAACGCAGCCATCTCAACTATTGTATATGATATAGGCCATGAACTGAATAAAAGTATGTTTACGGCCAATCCTTTGGACCAGGCGGGAAATACTTCTGTAAAAGCAGCTTCTATAACGTATGACCATCTTTTAGATAAAATTCTGGAGAACACAGAATTTACCTATAAGAAATCAGATTCCATTTATTATTTCGGTAAAAAAGATCAGGTATCCTTAAGAGATGCTGTTCTGGTACCACTTATGCATCGATCCATTGAATTTATGACTAGCAATGATAATGGATTTGGAAGAAGAGCAGGTAGAACATCCATTGGAAACGATCAAAATTTTGGAACAAATTCTTTTAACGCTGGAACAAATAACCTTAATGCTAATCGGCAAAATATCAATACAAACAGGCCTCAAACATTTTCGCAACGAGAAAATAAAGCAGAGTCTTTGGTGAATATGCTACCGGAGGACGTCATAAAAGATCTAAAGGTAAGTGTAGATGTTGAATTGAATAGTTTTATTGTAAGTGGGCCCAGTCAAAATATTGAACGTTTTAAAAAATTCATTGTATCTATTGACAAACCCGTTCCTGTTATTTTAATTGAAGTTATGCTCTTAGAAGTTAACAAAACAGCAACGGTAGAAACCGGCATTGAATGGGGCCTCGGAGATCAACCTACCCAAACACAAGGAGGCATATATCCAACCACAGACCTTACTTTAGGCGCCAATACTGTTAATAGAATCATTGGAAACTTTAACAGCTTCGGATCTTTTAATATTGGTCAGGTAGTGCCTAATTTCTTCGCCAGGATTAAAGCCATGGAAGTTAATGGCAATGTAAAGATCAGGTCTACACCAAAGCTTTCGGCTTTAAATGGCCATCGTGCCAACCTTTCTATTGGCGAGACTACCTATTACGCCGTTACACAAAGAGATATAATAGGAAGTGACAATCCTCAAACATCAACAATTGTAAATTATCAGCCTATTGATGCCGAGTTTGCCATTAACATTAAACCTTTAGTTTCTGGAAATGGTCAAATTACTTTAGATATTAATGTGATTCAGTCTACCTTTAATGGTACACGTATTGCTGAAGATGCGCCTCCGGGTATCAACTCCAGAGAATTTAATTCTATCATACGTGTCAAGGATCAAGATGTGGTTGTATTGGGTGGCCTGGAAGAAAAAATTAAAAATGATAGTGGTACGGGAGTTCCTTTATTGGCAAGAATACCGGTAATAAAATGGCTATTTAGCAAAAAGAAACGTGAAGACACTAAGAAAAAATTAACTGTATTAATTAAACCTACCATTATAAAATAGTGCTGCAATCTCTAACATATGGTAAAAAGTTCTGTACGATAGAACATGTCTCTTTTGGTGGACAGGAACACATCAACGGATTGATCTTAACTAAAAAGAAAAAAGAACTTGTTCTTGACACTTCGTTTGAGGTGGATACTATTGAAAAACTAAAGGAACATATAGCACCAAAACAGCATTTATTTTTAATCATCAATACAAATAAGGTCTTATTTAAAAGCATTAATGAAGTTTTAGAAGCACACCAAGCAGTTAAACTGGCATTTCCTAATTTAAAATTAGATGATTTTTATTATGAAACATATTCATCTTCTGAGAAGACCTTTATCAGTATTTGTAGGAAAGAAGATGTTCACAGGCTATTAGATTCATATCAAGAAAAGAAGTATTTCATTGTAGGTTTCTCTCTGGGAAATCTCTCTATTTCTACATTGGAAAACTTTATAGATAGGGATGAATTGACAACCTCTAACGCAGCGATTCAGTTAAAGAATCAAAAAGTGACAAATATTTCCTTAAACAGTTCTAAGAAAAAAGAATTCAACATCAATGGATTGGAACTTACAAATCATACTGTTATGCCTTTAGCTGGTATACTAACCTATTATACCAACACTTCAAAAACAGTTTCAAATTTCAGTCATGCAATCACTGGTCTGAAAGAACAATTTAAGCAGCAGCACGTATTTAACCTTGGGTTAAAGATTAGTTTAGCAACAATTTTTGTGTTGCTGCTTTTTAGCTTTTTACTGTTTACTCACTATACTACAAAAATAGATCATTTAAATACAACATTAGCTTTAAACAAAACACAAAAAGCTTCTTTATTAAAACTAACTGGTGAAGTTCAGAAAAAAGAAAAGCTTATTAAAGACTTTTCTTTGGCATCTTCTAAAGCCTCTTGGTATTTAGATCAAATTGGGAAGGCCGTACCTCCAACAATTGTCCTTTCAGAAATCGACTGGCAACCGTTATTAAAAACGATAAAGAATGATAAGCTTATTGAAATCAAACAGAAAAAAGTATTGATCAAAGGTATCTCTACCAAAGGAGATGATTTCTCAAACTGGCTATCCGTTTTAGAGCAATTCCATTGGGCAGACAAAGTAGCCATTAATCACTATGGTTCTGGTAAAAAAACAAAGATTTCTTTCGAATTGGAAATCGCCTTCAAAGAATGACACCTAAACAGAAAAATATCATTTTGCTTGTTGGGTTTATCTTGTTTTTATGGATTGCGCATCAATTCTCTTTTGGCAAAACCTTTGAGCTTGAAAAACAGTATTCTAATCTTAAAAGAGAAGCCCTATTATTTGAAAACAGCTCTCAAAAATTACAGCAACTCCAACAAGAAAATCAATACTACGATTCTATTTTAAAATCAAAACGCATATTCACAGATAAATCCTTTCAGAATAATTTGCTGTTGACCATCAATTCATTCGCCGACTCTACCAATATAAAGATAATTTCTTTTCAAAACCCGCATGTTTTTACGAAAGAAGGAACTGAACTACTAACCTATGCGTTCACCTTGCAAGGGACATTTAACCAAATTACGCAGCTTATTTATCAGTTGGAACAGCAATTTAAACTGGGTAAAATTATCTCTGTCAATTATCTTAAAAAAAGAGACTACAGAAGACGTTCAGATTATTTAGAGTGCACTATTCTGTTACAGAGAATAAATAGTTGAATAGTAGATAAGGCAAACTTAAGAATAAAAATGAATCACAATTGAGTCACAGTATTAGTTATAAACCAAAAAGCATCTCAATATTTAGGGAAGCTTTCCATTGGTTAAACCCAGTGTTAATGGGCTTTCTACCTATTATCTCACATTTGTGAGACAAACAACACAACTATTTTAATGCGGTCTGGACGGGACTCTAAAACCATTTACAATATTTTATATAATTTCCCATTGAAAAACTAGATGCTCATAAATTTAATACTAGCTTGATAAATAATGTAGCATAGTAATCGGTAAAAACAAGTAATAAATCGGGAATATTTCGTGAATGATACTCAATAAAAAAGCTCTAAAATATTTAAAACCAAACATTTAGAGCTGTATATATGTTGGCCCACTAGGACTCGAACCTAGAATGACGGTACCAAAAACCGGAGTGTTACCATTACACCATGGGCCAATGCGGGTGCAAATTTAAAGCAAACTTTTAATTCAACAAATATTTTACTGAAAAATTTCAACACCAACTTTAACACATATTTAGTAGATTTTACCTCAGATGATAACAATATTTTAGCGAAGACAATCGATTATTATTAGTAAATTCGCCCACAGCTTAAATTTGTGTAAATGAAAGACCTCAATTATAAAAAGTTAAACATCATTTTTGGGTGGGTAGCTTTTGCAATTGCTTTGATAACATATACCTTAACACTTGAACCTACCGTGAGTTATTGGGACTGTGGTGAATATATTTCTACAGCTGTAAAATTAGAAATTGGTCATCCACCAGGAGCACCATTATTTCAAATGCTAGGTGCTTTCTTTGCCGTGTTTACCAATGATGTTACTCAAATAGCCAAAATGGTGAATTTCATGTCGGCTTTAGCCAGTGCATTTACCATTTTATTCTTGTTTTGGACAATCACTGCATTGGCTCGAAAAATTACAGGAAATATTGAAGAAGCTACTTCAGGCAAGTCAATTGCCGTACTTGGTAGTGGATTAGTAGGTGCTTTAGCCTATACTTTTTCAGATAGTTTTTGGTTTAGTGCTGTTGAAGGTGAAGTGTATGCAATGTCATCTTTCTTGATGGCATTATTATTTTGGTTGGGCTTACGATGGGAAGCCGAAATGGATGAACACCGAGGTAATAAATGGTTATTACTCATTAGTTTTGTTGTGGGGCTGTCTTTTGGAGTTCATATTTTATCCTTATTAGTGATTCCCTCCATAGCATTTATTTATTTCTACAAACGTTATGACAATATTACTTCCAAAAAATTCATCATAGCCAACATAGTAGCAGTATTCATTCTGGTATTTGTGTTTAAATTCCTATTTCCATATACCCTGGCTTATTTTAGTGCTTTAGAGTTATTCTTTGTCAACACAGTAGGTTTACCTTTTAATTCAGGAAGTATTATTGCTGGTATTTTATTAGTTGCGGCCTTCTATTTTGCAATTAGATATACCAGAAAAAAACAGTTGTACAATGCCAATCTTTTAGTCCTGTGTCTCTTGTTTTGTATGATAGGATTCTCATCTTGGCTTATGTTACCTATTCGTGCAAATGCCAACACAACGATCAACGAAAACAATCCGTCAAGTGCACGAGAATTATTAGCCTACTATAATAGGGAACAATATGGCGATGCCAATATCTTTTATGATTCTTATTATTCAGAGACGCGCCAGCAAGATCCTAAAGATCCGTATAGAGATGACAAGCCTAAATATGAAAAAGATGAAAAAGCATGTAAGTATGTAATCGTTAATAAATGGAAAAATGCCCTGCCAAACTATACTGATAAACACAAGGGATTCATTCCTCGTATGGTAGATCCTTCGCCAAGTGTTGTGGCTAACTACAAAGCCGTAGCAGGAATTCCCTCACGTAGTAAACGTCGACCAACTTTTGGTGAAAACCTAAAATTCATGTTTCAGTATCAGTTTGGGTATATGTACGGACGCTATTTTATGTGGAACTTTGTGGGGCGCCAAAATGATATTCAAGGACAACTAGATAATAATGGTAATTGGTTAAGTGGCATCAATTTTATTGATAGTATACGCTTAGGTTCGCAAGACAATCTGCCTGATGAAATGAAAGATAACAAGGGGCGCAATACTTATTATTTCCTACCATTGATTCTAGGGATTATTGGCTTGCTTTTCCATATTAAATTTGACAAAAAGAATTTTTATGTTCTGTTGTTATTCTTTGCCTTTACGGGATTGGCCATTATATTCTATACAAATCCGAAACCTTTTGAACCACGTGAACGCGACTACGCAGTAGTAGGGTCTTTCTATATTTTCGCCATTTGGATAGGTTTTGGTGTGCTTGCTTTATACGAACAATTTAAAGACAAACTCAATCATAAAACATTAGCTTCAGGATTGACTATTGTTTCTTTGTTGGCGGTACCTACCTTAATGGCTTCAGAAAATTGGGATGATCATGACCGTTCTGGCAGATATGCAACCTGGAACAATGCAAAAGCCTACTTAGATTCATGTCAAGAAAATGCAATTATGTTTACCATTGGTGACAATGATACCTTCCCATTATGGTATATGCAAGAGGTCGAAGATTACAGAACCGATATCAAACTTGTGAACACAAGTTTATTTGCTACCGACTGGTATATAGACCAGCAAAAACGCAAAACTTATGATGCTGATCCTATTCCTTCTCAATTAACACATGAACAATACAGAACAGGTACGCTAGATGTCGCATATCACATACCGTTAGATTTAAAAGCCGTAGCTGTAAAAGACACTGCCAATCTTTTTTCAATTGATGAAACGCAACCTGATAAACCTGTTGAAAATAGAGTTGATCTTGATTTCTTCATGAAATGGATGTCTAGTGATGGTGATAGAACCTCTATAGACTTGGATGATGATGGTACACCTGAAAAAATTTATCCAACCAATAAACTACGACTATACGTAGATAAAGAAAAGGTACTCAAAAATGGTATTGTTGCTCCTGAAGATGCTGATAAGATTTTACCATATATTGATTTTGATATTGACGAAAATGGCTTGGTAAAAAATAGAATATTAATGCTAGATGTACTTGCCAATGCTAATTGGGAGCGCCCTATTTATTTTACCGGGGGTGCATATGCTTCTGAAGAATATATTTGGTTGAAAGACTACCTTCAGTTAGATGGTTTGGCCTACAAATTTGTACCTATTAAAACCTCTAGTAAATATGAAGATGGACGTGATAGAAGTATTCTTGACATTGGTCGCATCAATACTGATGTTATGTATAATAATGTCAAGAAATGGGATTGGAAAAATTCAAATAGTGACGACATTTATGTGGATGTAGAAACACGTAAAAATGGAATTTCATTTAGAAACAATCTGGTTCGTCTGGCTGAAGCTTTGATCAAAGAAGGTAAAAATGATAAAGCTGAAGAAATACTAGATCTTTCTATTGAAAAAATGCCAATTAAACGTTATGGTCATTATAGTATAATGCTAGGTTATCCTGAATATTATTATAAAATAGGAAAACAAGAGAAGGCAAGAAATGTAATTAACACATTAGCAGATATTTTTCTAGACAGAATTGAGTATTTTAATAGTTTAAGCGAAGATGATATGGAGTTGTATTTTGAAGATGCAAGAAATACACTTTATATGTACCAAAGTCTTATATCAACTGCTGAAGATTTTGATCAAGAAACAGCTAATAAACTTAAAAAGCATTTGGGAGTTACTGAATAAATAAATTGAGACTTTTAAACGTTAAAACACCCTGGCTATTAAAGCAACTATTTCCTAATTATGTCTGGAATATCTCAACAGAAAAAAAGGAAATCTACCTCACTTTTGATGATGGACCTACACCTAAGGTGACAGAAAAAGTATTAGATCTTCTAAATACGTATAATGCACAAGCTACTTTCTTTTGTATAGGGGAAAATGTAGAAGAAAACCCTGAAATTTTTAAGCAAATTCTAAACGAAGGGCATTCTACTGGCAACCATACTTATAATCATGTGAAAGGTTGGGTTACAAATACAAAAGAGTATTTAAAAAATACTATAAAAGCAGAAAATACAATTGAGAATTTTAAATCTCATGCCTTAAACTCTAAACTCATAACTCAAAATTCAAAACTATTTAGACCTCCATACGGAAAAATAAAACCTTCTCAAGGTAGACAACTAAGAAAGCAAGGTTACCAGATCATTATGTGGGATGTCATATCTTATGACTGGGAAGCGAATGAGTCTCAAGAAAAAGTGCTTAAAAATGTGATTAAGAATACATCACCAGGAAGTATTGTTGTATTTCATGATAGTGTAAAAGCATCAAAAAACATGCTCTATGCTTTGCCCAAAGTGCTAGAACATTTTTCTAGACTAGGTTATCATTTTAAAAGTTTAAATTGAATAGAAAGATTCTTCGGCTTCGCTCAGAATGACAAATTAAATATACTGCTGTACCAGACTAATCAATGTATTCGCATCCTGCTCACCAGATTGGCGCCATTTCATTTCGCCATTTTTGTAGATAATAAAAGTAGGGTTTCCTTTGATTCGAAGTGCATTGGCTAAAGTTTCATTCTTATCAATATCTATCTTAATCACCTTAGCTTTATCACCTAAAGCCGCAGCAACATCGCGTAGTACAGCATGTAAACTGGTATTGTTCTCATTCCAGTCCGCATAAAAATCGATAAGCGTTGGAATGCTAGAATTGATTAACTCTCCAAACTTTGCCATAAGCATGAAATTTTTGGCACTCACACCATATACCTACAAATATAATATACTTTTTGATTAATCAAATGCTTTCAACTCTTTTTCAAGCCTTTAAATCATCTTAACATCATTATTCTTCACGCTAAGCATGATCTGATTTCTTTTTCTTTAGCGTTATTACACTAATTTCTGGCCATATACCTACTCTTCCAGGATACGCCAAAAAACCAAACCCCCTATTGACATTAATAAACCTTCCTGCTTCTTCATAAATACCTGCCCAGTGCTTATAGCGCCATTTCACAGGGCTCCATTTGATCCAACCGGGAATTTCAATTCCGAATTGCATACCATGCGTATGACCACTTAAAGTTAAATGAAAATGTTGATTATCCTTCTTTACTTCTTCTTCCCAATGACTAGGGTCATGACTCAATAAAATTTTAAAATCGCCAGTTTCAACGCCATTGGCAGCTTTTTTTAGGTCACCCGCTTTTTTAAAACCTCCTGCTCCCCAATTTTCTACACCAACTAAGGCAATTTTTTGACCATCTTTTTCTAAAAACCTGTGTTCATTTAACAAAAGATCAAATCCAATTTCCTTTTGTATGTCCTTGAGCGATTCTAAGTTCTGTTCTTTAGCTTCACCGCTTTTCCACTGAATGTAATCTCCATAATCATGATTCCCTAAGACAGAAAACATACCTCTTTTAGCATTCAACTTTTTAAAAGAATCCAACCAGGGTTTCATTTCATCAGCACGGTTATTTACCATATCGCCGGTAAATAAAATCACATCAGAATCTTGTTGATTGATCAAATCAATACCATATTCAATTTTCTTTTTATTATCAAAACTTCCACTATGAATATCTGATATTTGTGTGATCTGAAATCCGTCAAAAGCATCTGGCAAGTCTTCAAATTCAAGCGCATATTTTAATACCTTAAAATTATATTTCCCTTGAAACATACCATAAAGTAATGATGCAAAAGGTATTGCTGCCAAGCCTAAAGCAATCTGACTCACAAACTTCCTACGTGAGGGTAAGTAGGTGCCGTCAGGTACTTTTCCTTCAGTAGCCCAACGATACATACCTTGCGGTACTCGAATAATGTCTTCACCAAACATAAAAAGCACAATAAATAGCTTAGGAACAAAGAGGGTTAAGAAAAACCCTATAGAATTGTTTACGGTTGTTGTAAGGCCAATATTTCTATTAAAGGTAACCAGTTGGTATACAAAATTAGAAATAACCAGTACTGTTAATAACCAATAAATAACATGCAACCACCTATTTCTAAAGGTGGTTTTAAAAGCTTGAAAAGCATAGAAATCAATAACTAAGTAAAAAGCAATAAAAAATATCCAGCGTAACACAATGTTTTGTATCAAAATTTCAGCAAAAATACCAATTCATACTTTCAAAAACCTTAGCAAACTGTTAAAGATGCAACATTTAGGAAATTATCGTAAGTAGTTCTTTTATTACGCGCTGACTAGAATGATTCCCGTATTCTCCCTCTTTATCTTCTTTATCTCTGGCAGAGCTATGAATTTCAGCAAACCCACTTTCTCTAAATAAAGCAGCATTTTTAGGATTTATACCGCTTCCCGGAAGAACTAGAATTTTATTTTGAGCTTCGCCTTTTAATTGCTTTAATAGTGCAACTCCTTTTTCAGCTGTTGACTCTTGTCCTGAGGTAAGCAAACGGTCTACACCCATCTCGATTAATATTTTGAATGCTTTTATTGGGTCATTCACCTCATCAAATGCCCTGTGAAATGTGAACGGCAAGGGTCTTGACAATTCAATCAATTCGTTTGTTCGTTTGCTATCAATTGTACTATCATTTTTTAAAACCCCTGAAACAATTCCATGACATCCTAATTCTTTACACATTAAAATACTTTGCTTCATCTCTTGAAACTCTTCTATAGAATAAACAAAATTCCCGCCACGGGGTCGTATTAGCGCAAAAACAGGAATAGAAATTTCTTGAATAACTTTCTTTATCAAATCTGTACTAGGCGTAACACCTCCTATACTTAAATTTTCACAAAGCTCTATTCTTTGAGCACCAGCTATCTGAGCGTTCAATGCTGATTGATATGAATTCGCACAAACTTCTAAGAGCATTCCATCCTTTTTGGTATCTTGCTAATGTAAGTAAAAAACATACAGATATGAAGCGTCGTAATTTTATAAAAAACGCCTCTTTAACAGGAGTTGGTTTAGCTATTTCAGGGTCAGCTATTGCATGTGAACAAAATAAGAAAACCAATACAACGGAAATTGCATCTGCGGAGTCAAAGGCAAGTCTTCCTTTGGTCATTGCAACTTGGAATGTACCCAACGCTACAGCTAAAGCATGGGAAGTATTACAAAATGGTGGGAATTCTCTTGATGCAATAGAGCAAGGCTGTATGGTTGAAGAAGCCGATATTAAAAATTCATCGGTAGGAAAAGGTGGATTACCAGATAGAGACGGAAATGTTACACTAGATGCCTGTATTATGGATAAAAATGGTAATTGTGGTTCTGTAGTATATCTAAAGAACATTACACATGCTATTTCTGTAGCAAGAAAAGTAATGGAAGATACGCCTCATGTAATGTTGGCAGGAAAAGGCGCTGAAGAATTTGCCGTTTCTATTGGAATAAAACCAGAAAATTTATTGACTGAAGCTTCAAAAAAAGCCTGGGATGCATGGAAAATAAAAAGCGAATATAAGCCCATTATTAATATAGAAAATCATGACACTATAGGAATGTTAGTCATTGATAAAAATGGAGATATTTCTGGTGGATGTACCACAAGTGGTCTGGCTTATAAAATGGCAGGGCGCGTAGGAGATTCTCCAATAATAGGATCCGGATTATTTGTTGATAATCAAATTGGCGCTTGTGTGGCAACCGGACTTGGAGAAGAGGTTGTGAAAACTGTAGGAAGCTTTTTAGTAGTTGAGTTGATGCGTCAAGGAAAATCTCCACAAAAAGCTTGCGAAGAAGCCATTAACAGAATTGTAAATAAACCCAATAGTGATTATAAAAATTTTCAAGTTGGTTATATAGCTGTCAATAAAAATGGTGAGACTGGGTCTTTTTCTATTCATAAAGATTTTAGCATGACAAAATACCAAGAGCATAAAAATGAAAACCTAGAATCAGATCATTTCATAAAGTAAATTCAAAAAATATGACTTATAGCATTGCTATTCTGCAAACATTAACTCACCCTTAGATTCTTTTTCTTTAAACTCTTTTACCAAATCTAAAGCATCCGGTATTACATCACTGCAAAGTATGATGAGTGATCCTTTTTCGGCATGTTTAACAGCATGTTTAATCGCTTCTTTTTCTGAAGGAATAATTGTAGTTTTCTTATTAGGATCTTTCATTTTTATGCCATCATTCAACATCTTAATGAGCTCCTTTTCTGTTTTTCCGCGTAGGCGTTTATCTTGACGGATAATTATCTCATCAAACATTTCAGCAGCTATGCTACCCATCTCATTATTATCTTCAACACGCCTATCACCTATTCCAGCAATAATACCAACTTTAACAGTAGCTTCTAATTCATCTGTGAACTTTTGAAGTGCACGCATGCCAGCGGGGTTATGTGCATAATCCAATAAAATTGAAAAGTCATTGAACTTAAATAGGTTCAAACGTCCCGGCGTTTGTGAAGCTGACGGTATAAATGTTTCTAACCCGGCTTTTATATCTTCAATGCTTATCTCTTGTACGTGTGCTGCTAATATGGCTCCTAAGACATTTTGGATCATAAATTTAGCCTTACCTCCGTAGGTCAACGGAATATTTTCTGCTTTCATTAAACGCATTTTCCATTCTCCCCTACATATGGTGACATATCCATTTTCATAAACAGCGGTAATACCACCTTTACGTTGCAATGCCTTCACGCGAGGGTTATTTTCGTCCATAGAAAATAAAGCAACATTGCACTCCACATTTCTACGCATATCATACACCAAGTCATCATCTGCATTTAAAATAGCATAACCGTCTGGTAATACCGTTTCAGGAACCACAGCCTTTACCTTTGCTAATTGCTCTATAGTATGAATTCCTTTTAATCCTAAATGGTCTGCAGCTACATTAGTTACCACCGCCACATCACATTTTTTAAACCCTAAACCTGCTCTTAACAGGCCTCCTCTAGCGCATTCTAAAACTGCAAAATTTACGGTAGGATCTCTCAGCACAAACTCAGTACTTGCAGGACCAGTGCAATCACCAGTCATTAACAATCTATTTTGAATATAAACTCCATCACTGGTCGTATAACCCACTCTATATCCTTTCATTTTAGCTATATGCGCTATCAATCGTGTTGTGGTTGTTTTTCCGTTGGTACCGGAAGTAGCAATAATAGGAATACGGCCTGTATCTCCTTTTTGAGGAAATAATTTATCAATTACTGGCGCAGCTACATTTCTAGGCAAGCCTTCTGTAGGTGCTAAATGCATTCTAAATCCGGGGCCCGCATTTACCTCAAGAACAGCTCCCCCTGTTTCAGATAAGGGCTTCGTAATATCAGTAGTCATGACATCAATACCACAAATATCTAAATCAATGATCTTAGAAATGCGTTCTGCCATAGCTACATTAGCAGGATGTACAATATCTGTAACATCCTCTGCAGTGCCTCCGGTGCTTAAATTAGCAGTATCTTTTAATGCAAACCATTCCCCTTCTTTTAGTACGGTATCAAGCGTATAACCTGCATCCTTAATTATTGTTTTTGTAAGCTCATTAGTGGTTATTTGTGTGAGTACTTTTTCATGGCCATAACCACGACGAGGATCTTTATTCACTTCATCAATTAATTCTTGAATTGAAGATTTTCCATCACCAATAACATGTGCTGGTGTTCTTTTTGCAGCTGCAACTAATTTATTATTAATCACCAAAAGTCTATAATCATCACCCACTATAAATTTTTCTACGATAATAACACCACTTTTTGAACTCTCTTTGGCTTGGTGGAACGCTTCTAAGGCATCTTCATAATTTTGGATATTTACGGTAATTCCTCGTCCATGATTTCCATCTATAGGCTTAATAACCAATGGGTAGCCAACATAATTACAAGCACTTTCTAAAGAGCGTTCCCTTCTGATAATATCTCCTTTTGGTACTTCAACTTCTGCCTGCTCTAACAAATATTTTGTATCCTCTTTATCACAGGCCAATTCTACACCTATACTACTGGTTTCACTGGTTACTGTTGCTTGAATTCTTTTCTGATTTGCCCCATATCCCAATTGACATAAAGAGTACTTATTTAATCGAATCCAAGGGATACCTCTCGCTTCAGCCTCAGCAACAATAGAACCTGTGCTAGGTCCCAAACGATCGGCCTCGCGAAGCTCTCTCATTTCTTGAATGTCTTCAGACATATCATACTCTTCTCCCTTTATTAAAGCCTCACAAATACGAACAGAAGCTTTTGCAGCATAACGTCCTACGGACTCTTCCATATAAGCAAAAACCACATTATAAACACCTTCTTCTCCATATCCCCTTGTACGACCAAAGCCAACATCCATACCTGCCAGTGTCTGTATTTCTAAAGCAATATGCTCAATAATATGACCCATCCATGTACCTTCTTCCACGCGTTGAAAAAAACCTCCAGGGGTACCAACCGAACATCGGTGCTCATACATACTAGGAAACATTTTTTCTAAGCGCTCTTTGAATCCATCTATTTTATTTGAAGGAAACTCTTCCATTTCCTGAAGATCAAGAACCATTACAATTAATTTATGACGTCTAATTGACCAGTAGTTTGGTCCTCGCATAGCATTAATACTTCTTATTTCCATAATCGGCTAGTTTTAATTAGAGTGAAAGATTATAAATATAGACAATTTTCTATTAAAAAATTAGTTTAATTTTGCGCGGTTATATAAGATTTGAAGATGGCAAAAGGCATATTGATTCCTATAGGAGGAAATGAAGATAAGGGTATTCAAGATAGAGAAGCGTACACGTTAGATTTTATTGATGAAGGTATTTTATTTCATGTGGTTAAACAAGCTGGCGGTATAGAAGCTAATATTGTGATCATTCCAACAGCATCAAGTATTCCTGTTGAAGTAGGAGAAAATTATATGAAGGCCTTTACAAAATTAGGCTGTACCAATGTTTCTGTGTTAGATATAAGAACCAAGGAAGATTCAGAAAAAAAGACTTCTATTGATCTTATTAAAGAAGCGAATTGTATCATGTTTTCTGGTGGAGATCAATCTAAGATTACTGATAAAATTGGTGGAACTACCATACATACTATTTTGGCAGATAGATACCAAAATGAAACAGGTTTTGTAATTGCAGGAACCAGTGCTGGTGCTATGGCTATGGCAAATCAAATGATAGCCGGTGGAAGTGCTACCGAGGCTTTTATAAAAGGTGCAGTAACAATGTACAAAGGTTTAAGTTTAATTCCAGAACTTATAATTGACACTCATTTTATACAACGTGGTCGTTTTGGGCGTGTTTCTGAAGCCATTGCAAAATTTCCTGAGAAATTAGGAATAGGTCTTGCGGAGGACACCGGCATCATCATTAAAAATGGAACAGATTGTACCGTACTAGGTTCTGGAATGGTCATTCTTTTTGATGGTAGCAACCTTATACATAATAATGAAAAATTGCTTACTGAAGGTACACCTATGACCATGACAAATCTTATCGTTCATGTACTGTCAAATGGAGATACTTTTGATATCGCTACCAAGAAAGTAACTGTCTTACCTATTGAGGCTCCGTTTATTTAATTTAACGTGAATCTCATTTAGAATTTAGTATCGTCACTTCGAGTAATCCCGAGTACTGTGGATTGTATCGAGAAGTGGATTTTTACTAGAATTTTTCTTGTTTTCGATACAGATTTCACTCATTTCAATTGTGAAACCTACTCTAACTGACGAAAATTTCTTATCCAAGGTTTATATTAATTTAAATATAATTCCATCTCATATTGATCTACCGTATTTTTTAATCCGGCAGATTCAACCTCTTTTATTTTTTCAGATAGCTCGTTATCAATATTATTAATCCTGACCTCTTGTTTAACCAAGCGAATTGCAGAAAAAAGTATGTTCCATTCTTTAGGCGTACCTAGTAATGTTTCAAATTGGGCAACATAGCCTGATTCAGAATCCATTATGAAATAGGATTGTATTTTATTATCAACAAACGCTAGATAATAATCGTAATGCCTATTGATCAAACTTTTTTTCTGATTGTCCCAAGAATATAGCTCACTATTTGGCAGTAGATTCCAATCAAAAGTTTTAGATGTAACTTTCTCTAAACGGAATTCTTGTTTGGTGTCAGGTAAAATAGCACCTTTATAGCATTTGTAATGTTTGCAGGTTTTAAAACCTATGCTTTCATAAGATTTGATGGCTTTCTTATTTTCTATGATAACCTCCAATTGGCATTTAGTGATTCCATTTTTAATTAATTCCGGAATTACATAATCATAAATAGTCTTTACTATTCTTCTTCCTCTATATTCAGGAATCACTCCGGTTCCTGAATTATATGCAGTCAATTCCCCTTTACGTTTATCAATAGCATTAATTATAAAACCAACCAATTTATTACCATCAAACATACCATAGGAAAGATCATATCTTACCCCTGCCGCTTTCCAACCATCTCTATAATAATTATGGTTTGTTGGCATTGTTACAAAGTAATTCTCAAATGACTTCAAAAAGCATTCAATTATAATGTCAAAACTTGTATTGCCTAAATGCTTAACCTCCATTATTTATAAATAGCAACTTCTTCTAACCCATTTGACGATTTACAAGCCCTGTACATTCCTTCTGTATTGAAAGGCATAGCAATGTTTCCCATGACATCAACAGCTATCAACCCTCCATCACCCTTTATATTTAAAATTCGTTGATAAATCACCTCATTGGAAGCATCCTTTAAACTTAATTTTTTATGTTCCATTAAACAGGAAACATCATAGGCTACAACGCCTCTGATAAAAAACTCTCCGCTACCGGTACAACTTACGGCACATGTGTTGTTGTTTGCATAATTACCTGAGCCAATCATGGGGCTATCTCCTACTCTGCCAAAACGCTTATTTGTCATTCCACCAGTAGAAGTAGCGGCTGCGATGTTCCCATTTTGATCACAGGCAACGGCACCAACCGTTCCAAATTTTGAATCTTTTTTGACCGAATGATCTAACTGAAAACTATCAGTATCTTTTATCTCCAACCACTGATTATGTCTAAACGCATCATAGAAATAATCAGGGTTTTCAATATCATAATTATGGAGTTCAGCAAATTGCATCGCTCCATCACCAGCTAAAAAAACATGTTCACTTTTCTCCATCACATCACGCGCTAAAGAAATCGGATTTTTTATTCCGGTAATTAGAGAAACCGCTCCAGCATTCAATGTTTTTCCATCCATTATAGAGGCATCCATTTCATGAGTTCCATCAGCGGTGAATACACTGCCTTTTCCTGCATTAAACAAATGAGAATTCTCTAATAATTTTACTGCTTCTTCAACAGCATCAACCGCAGTTTTTCCTTGCTCAAGAAGATTGTATCCTTTTTTTAAAGCTTCTTTTAAAGCATCATTATATTGTATTTCAAGTTCATGCGTCATCATTCCTTTAATTAGGGTTCCTGCTCCACCATGAATTGCAATTGAGTATGTATTCATTTAAACCAAAAATTTATTAAAACCACAAAATGTAAATTAATTAATTTCTTATCGATAAATAAGTTTCGTAGTTTTATAGTCTTCAACAAATGTATACAAATGTCAGAACAAAAACGCCTCTTTCTTCTTGATGCCTACGCCTTGATTTTTAGAGGCTATTATGCGTTTATTAAAAACCCTAGAATCAATTCTAAAGGTGTTGACACCTCAGCTATTATGGGGTTTACAAATTCTTTATTAGATGTTATTAAGCGTGAAAGACCAGATCATTTGGCCGTATGTTTTGATAAAGGTGGTAGTGTAGATAGAGTAGAAATGTTCTCTGAATACAAGGCTAATCGAGACGAAACACCTGAAGCAATCAAAGTAGCTGTTCCCTATATTGAGCAAATTCTTAAAGCCATGCACATTCCTATTATTGTCAAGGAAGGTTTTGAAGCTGATGATATCATTGGAACTTTGGCTAAAAAAGCTGAAAAACAAGGTTATCAAACCTTTATGGTAACGCCAGATAAGGATTTTGCCCAGCTGGTTTCTGAAAATATTTTTATTTATCGACCTAGGTCATTTGGTGGCGGTTATGAAACATGGGGCGTTAAAGAAGTACAAAACAAATTTGAAGTAGAACGGCCGGAGCAAGTAATTGATTTTTTAGGGATGATGGGCGATTCTGTTGATAATATTCCCGGTTTACCTGGAGTAGGTGAGAAAACTGCAAAAAAGTTCATCGCTGCTTATGGAAGCATGGAAGGTTTATTGGCCAACACACATGAGTTGAAAGGGAAAATGAAAGAAAAAGTTGAGGCGAATGCTGAATTGGGAATGCTTTCAAAGAAACTGGCTCGCATTTTATTAGATGTACCCGTAGCGTTTGACGAAAAAGACTTTGAGCTTTCTGAGCCAAATATTGACGCTGTTAAAGAAGTGTTTTCTGAATTAGAATTCCGTCGCTTAACCGAAAATTTCTTGAAAACATTTAATCAAGAAAACGGAACACAACCTATTAGCACAACTCCTACTCCTAAAGTAAAAAAAACTGCTCCTGCAAGTGGGCAGTTTGATCTTTTTGCAACTCCCGGTGCAGGAACTGTGACTCAAAAGGAAGCGGAAATAACTGGTTATAAAAACATTGCCAACACATCACATTTTTACCAATTTATCAATACTTCGCTTTCGCGGAAGTTACTGCTTGAAAAATTACTGCAACAAAAATCAGTGTGCTTTGATACTGAAACCACAGGATTAAAATCCCTTGAGGTTGAACTCATTGGCATTGCTTTTTCATGGGAAAAAGGTAAAGGTTACTATGTAGCTTTTCCAGGAGATCAAAAAGAAACACAAACTATTCTTGAAGAGTTCAGACCTTTTTTTGAAAGTGAATCCATTGAAAAAATTGGGCATAATCTAAAATACGACATTAAAGTATTATCTAATTATAATATGCCTGTAAAAGGGAAATTATTTGATACCATGATTGCGCATTATCTGATCAATCCAGATATGCGTCATAATATGGATGTGCTCTCAGAGACTTATTTGAATTATCAACCTGTTTCTATTACTGAACTCATTGGTAAAAAGGGAAAAAACCAATTGTCAATGCGCGTGGTTGAGTTACCAAAGCAAACGGAATATGCAGTGGAAGATTCAGATATCACTTTACAGCTCAAAGAACACTTTGAAAAAGAACTTGAAAGTGGTAATGTTACCAAATTATTTAATGAAGTTGAAATTCCATTAGTTTCTGTACTAACGGCTATGGAAATTGAAGGTATTAATCTAGATACTGACTTCTTAAAAGAGTTTTCAAAAGTTCTAACTGAAGACATCAACCGGCTTGAATCCGGAATATATGAGCAGGCAGGTCAAACTTTTAATTTAGCTTCTCCAAAACAATTAGGCCCTATTTTATTTGACAAATTGAAACTGGTTGACAAACCTAAAAAAACAAAAACAGGGCAATATTCAACGGCTGAAGATGTGCTACGTTATCTTGCTAAAGATCATGAAATTGTAAGAGATATTTTAGAATGGCGCCAGTATAAAAAATTACAAAGCACTTATGTTGATGCTCTGCCAAATGAGATCAACCCAAAAACTGGAAGGGTACATACAGTATATGCACAGGCAGTAGCTGCAACAGGTCGTTTAAGTTCTAACAACCCCAATTTACAGAATATCCCTATTCGCACAGAACGAGGTCGCCAAGTAAGAAAAGCATTCATCCCAAGGGATGAAAACCATGTGTTACTTGCGGCAGATTATTCGCAAATTGAATTGCGATTGATTGCCGCATTGAGCGGTGATGAAATAATGATAGAATCGTTCTTAAATGGTGAAGATATTCATGCTTCAACAGCTGCTAAAGTTTTTAATGTGCCTTTACAAGATGTGAGTCGTCAACAACGTAGCGATGCCAAAGCTGTAAATTTTGGAATCATCTATGGTGTTTCGGCCTTTGGCCTTAGCAATCAAACTACATTATCAAGATCAGAGGCAAAAGAGTTGATTGACACTTATTATTTAACTTATCCTAAGCTACGTGCTTATATTTCTAAACAAGTGGACTTCGCCCGCGAAAACGGTTATGTAGAAACTGTTCTTGGTAGAAGGCGCTACCTAAAAGATATTAATTCGCGTAATGCCGTTGTGCGAGGTGCTGCAGAACGTAATGCCGTAAATGCACCTTTACAAGGAAGTGCAGCTGATATTATTAAGTTAGCCATGATCAACATTCATAGAAGATTTCAACAAGAAAGTTTTAAATCAAAAATGCTCTTACAAGTGCATGATGAACTGGTATTTGATGCATACAAAGATGAATTGGAAATTATCAAACCTATCATTAAATCTGAAATGGAAAATGCCTATTCATTGAAAGTTCCTTTAATTGTAGATATGGGCATAGGGAATAACTGGTTAGAAGCACATTAAGCTCACAACAATCTACAATTAGATACAGTTTTCTTTTTTTTATTTAATATTGCTCAAATTTTAATCACCAAAAATTTATGGACCAATTATTAACCCTAGACAGTCTTTTTACTTTATTTATGCTTGTGTTATTGCAAGCAGTATTGGGTTTTGATAACCTCTTATATATTTCATTAGAATCGAAAAAAGCACCTGCTGAACGACAAAGTTTTGTTCGCAAAATGGGAGTAGGATTGGCCATAGTTTTAAGAATTGTTCTGCTATTTGCATTGATGTCTTTGATTCAATATTTTCAAAAACCCTTTTTGGCATTGCATGGAAACAACATTATTGAATTTGAATTTAATGTACACAGTATTATTGTTCTAGGTGGTGGCGTTTTTATTATTTATACAGCTATCAAAGAAATTTGGCACATGATGTTAATGCAAGAACACGAAGCAGCAGATGATAAAAAAAAGAAAACTGAACGTATGGTTATCTTTTGGATAGTGCTAATGAACCTGGTGTTTTCTTTTGATTCTATTTTAAGTGCAATGGCCTTAACCAGTGGCATGGATTATATTCCTCAACTTATACTTATGACTATAGCTATTGTTATTGGTGGTATCTTAATGATAGTAATGGCTGATCAAGTAGCCAATTTCCTTCAAAAGAATAGAATGTATGAAGTACTAGGTCTTTTCATTTTATTGATAGTGGGAATCATGTTGTTATCAGAAGGCGGTCATTTAGCACATCTCAAGTTATTTGAGAATCCGGTAACACCAATGAGTAAAACCACCTTTTATTTTGTAATTGTTGTTTTAGTACTTATTGATATTGTACAGGGAAGATATCAGAAAAATCTATTGGCTGCAAAAAAGGAACACGTAGGACATGAAAAACAAGAGATACCTAAAGTCTAAATCTATAGGTGGCTTTAATTAAAAATGTGTTTTCTTTTTCCTGTCCAAAAATCTGATTGTCCAGATTTCTAAATAAGTGCTCACTTGGGTCTCCATCTCCAGTTACGCCTTGTGACCATACAAGAAAAATCTCTGATCCGGGAATATATTCCCATCTTACTACTAAGTTAGAGCGAAACTGCACAAATGAAAAATCAGGATTGTCTACTTCATAATCTGTTGTTCCATCACGGTTTTCATCAAAGGAATAGACGTCATTATTAAAATTAAACTGATCATTTTCATATTGCCTAAACCTATCATATAAGTCTTCAGCGGTTGGATCAATGAATTGGTCATCAGGGTTCACATAATTTGATAAGGTGGGATCCACTGTGTATTTCAAATTACTATAACGCCCTCTTGACACAAATGGTTGACCATAGTACTGTATGGTTAAATTGGGATTAATCGTATAATTTAATCGAATAGAAGCACTCAATGTCTGTTGATCAATTTCTGCTAAAATATACCTCGGCTCGTTGCTAATATCTGTTTCAGTTACATATTGTGTCTTATTCGGATTTCTTGAGTACTCCGGGTTTATAGATAAACTAAACGAATTAATAGGTTGATAAGTAATACCTGCTTCAAAGCGCAAAAAAGAAAAATTATTTTGTTTTGCAAAGGAATATACATAACCTCCAAACATACTAAACTTTTTAGTTCTATCTGTACTTAAAAAAGCAAAGCTGATATTCTCTTCAGAAAAACGCCATCTAGGGCCGCCTCTTAAAATAGTATTCGTAAAAATCCTAGGTTTGTGAATTAGTCCAAATTCAATACCCCATCTGTTTTTAAATTCAGAGAAACTATTTAACCTGTATTGAATTCTATTATAGTTTCCTTCAAAATCATAACTGGTGAACATGTTAAACCCCGCCCAAATACTTCTAAACTTGCCTACCGGTTTTAAAATCCTATAATTTACCCAAGCATATTGACGAATTTCATCCGCTTGACGCAAAAATCCAATATCATTCAATTCTAATTCTGGCGATCGCCAGTTACCGCCAATGCCATATCTGAAATTACCACTACCCGATTTACCGAATTCTATTTTTCCACCGGTTCCTGTTAATGAAGTTCTATCAGTTTCTACTTCTACATGATCTGCATCTACTCTATTAAACAAATGGGTAAGTGATTCTTGAGTGTTCGTAATAGACTCCTCACTCCCTTGAACATGACTCATAATCATATTCCCTTCAATATAAAAGGTTCTATCTTTCCATTGATGTTTAAAATCTATACCACCTGTATAGGCGGACTTTCTAAGAGAATTCAAATTGTTTTCTTTTCTACCCGAATTAAAAGGGTCAATAATTTCATTGGTATTTGAATCTACATATTCCTCAATAACATCATCAAATTCAAAACTAAATGTATTACCTAGTGTTCTATTTGTAGCCGTAAAAATTCCTCCTATAAACGAATTACGTTCATTAAAATCTTTTTGTGCTCTTGCCACAAAATAATTTGTAAATGGTTCTATTATGGTTTCTCTTCGTTCATTGGTATCATCCGCATTAGCTACTTCTGCCAATTCTCTAGATGTAACACTCTCCAACAAACCGATTGACCATCCGTTTTTTGTTTTACCGCTAAATTTAGCAGCTCCTAATATAGTTGTATTAGAGGATCTATCAATAAAATCATCACCATCGGTAGTAACGGAACCTTGAGGATTTCTACCTATTCTTCTTGAAAAAAATAGATTATCTCTATTACCTCCAAAACGGAAATCAAAAATGTTTTTATTCTCAACAAAGAATGGGCGCTGTTCCCTGAAGAATATTTCAAAACCATCTAAGGCAATAGCAGCAGGATCAGCTTCCACTTGTCCAAAATCAGGATTTACAGTAAGATCAAGAGTGAGATCATTTGTAATTCCTATTTTGGCATCCAGACCTCCATTCAAGGTAAAATCGTCACCATCTCTGTATGGATTGTTGTCTTCTTTTGGAAAAGTATCATATTGTAAAACCGTAAAAGGTTGTATTTCTAGCTGCTTTTGGGGAACCAATCCTATCAATCCATGTAACTCACCTGCTTCACTTACAAACCCTGGCGCGTCTGCAGGAATTCTTTGCCATAATGAGGTTTCATTGGTTCTAAAAATACGCCTTACTACATTTAATCCCCAAACTTGTTCATCAGCTTTTCCAAACCGCAATTGACTTAATGGTATTTTCATTTCAGCGATCCATCCATCACTATCAATAGAGGCTTTAGTATACCAAATAGGATTCCAACTATCATCTATATTATCGCCATTATCAGTAACTATTTCATCTCCTTTTACACCTGCCGCAGTAGTAGTAAACACAAAAGCTGTTCTCTTGTCATGGTAACTATCAATTAAAACATTCACTCTATCTCCAACAAAACCATCTCTTCTTGAAAGTCTGTTGATAATACTATCTGGTGCGTTGTCAAGTGATTTAATACCTATGTATAAATTCTTATCATCATAAACAATCTTAAATTTTGTTTGAAATGTAGGTGGGGTATTTTCGTCTGGCTCATTTTCTATAAAATCACTATCCCATTCAACCAAACTCCAGATTGCATCATCCATTAAGCCATCAATAACTGGAGGCTTTTCATTACCAAGAGATTTGGTTGTATATACTCTTTTTGTAACGGAGGTGTACTGGCTTTTTTGTGCTACTGCTGTCTGAAATGCAAGTAGCAAGGAGAGAACAAAAAAAAGATTTTTCATTAATTGATTGGCTATGTTAGGTTTGGAGCCTCATCATACACCATCACTTTGCTTCAGCAAGGTACTATAAACGAATCTTAACTTTTTGTTAATTCATGACGGTCTACTGTTAAATTTTACAACCTAAATCTGTAGGTAGCTTTAATTAAAAAAGTGTTCTCTTTTTCTTGACCCAAGATTTGGTTGTCTAAATTAGTGAACAGATTATTGGCTGGATCACCATCACCCGTAACGCCTTGAGACCATACTAGGAATACCTCTGACCCTGGAATATATTCCCACCGTAATACTAAATTAGAGCGAAATTGCACAAAAGAAAAATCAGGATCATCAAATTCATAATCAGTATTACCATCTAAGTTTTCATCAACTAAAATTGAACCATCAGAAGGGGTTAATTGCGTATTATTTAACAATTGATATCTTTCTTCAAAATTGCTAGCTTGGGCGTTGGTGACATATTTAAAATCCATATACCTACCTCTAGACACAAAAGGTTGCCCCCAGTATTGAATTGTCAAATTTGGGTTGATATTAAAATTGATTCTTAAAGAGGCGCTCAAAGTTCGTTGTTCTATTTTAGCATTAATATATCTTTTATCATTACCAAAATCAACATTTTCAACATATTGTAGCTTATCATTGTTTATGTTGTAAGATGGGTTAAACGATACTCTCAAAGCATTGATAGGTTGATAAGAAATACCCCCGTAGATTCTGTAACTATTAAATGAATCATCGAAAGCTTTACTACCATTATGACCTACATTAATACGTACTTTCTTCCTATTGTCAGTGCCAATATTATTCCAGAAAAAGATATTGGGTGAAAATTTAAGTCTTGGGCCTCCTCTTAAAGCAAAATTAGATTGATTAACAGCACGAACTGTAACTCCTAAGTTAGCAAACCAGTTATTTTGAAAATTAGCCCAAGCGTTGGTGTTGAACTGTAATAGATTATGATTCCCACCAAAATCCCAAGCTGTCCAGTGATTATAATTCAATCCTAAATTTCTGAAAATAGAAAAAGGTTTTAGAGTTCTGTAACCTACCCACAAATAATGTCTAAGATCATCTGACAAACGTTGAAAGCCCAAATCATTCAATTCTAATTGTGGTGATCGCCAGGTAAAACCACCTTCAAAACGCCAATGACCTTCTGCTTGCTTTCCAATTTGAAGGTTTCCACCAGTACCGGTTAATGAAGTTCGTTCAGGATCAAAATCAAGATAACTTGCACCTTCTCTTTGAAACCTATGACGAAATGAATCTTGCGTATCTGCAATGGCTTCTTTTGTACCTCTTACATGACTAAACACCATATTACCGCCAACATACCATGCCCTATTTTTCCAATGGTGTTTAAAATCTAAGCCTCCACTATATGCCGACTCATGTAGAAATTCTAAGCGCTCAGGTAAGTCTCTGTGTGTGGCGGTAATAATACCTCCCACAAAGGTGTTTCTATCATTAAAATCTTTTTGTAATCTTCCCACAAAATAATTTGTAAGTGGTTCAACTTCTTCCTCTCTCAATTCTCCATCTTCACCAATTTCAGCAAACTCTCTAGCTGTAACACTTTCTAAGACACCAATAGACCAACCGTTTCTAGTTTTACCACTAAACTTTGCTGCTCCAAGAATGGTAGTATTGACAGGTTGATCTACAAATCCTTCTGTATCAGGAAAACTTTGAGGGTTTCTACCAATCCTTCTTGAGAAGAATAAATTATCCGCACCAAAAGTATCTCCGGCATTTGACCGTGAGAATTGATAGTTAAAAATATTATTGTTTTCGACAAAAAATGGGCGTTGTTCTCTGAAGAAGATCTCAAAACCATCTAAGGCAATGGCAGAAGGATCAGCTTCAACTTGGCCGAAATCAGGATTTACTGTTAAATCTAAAGTGAGATCATTGGTAATTCCTATTTTGGCATCTATTCCTCCATTCAATTCAAAATCTTTGCCGTCCCTAAATCTATTTCCCTCTTCTTTGGGGTACGTATCATATTTCAATACTGTAAAAGGCTGAATTTCTAATTGCTTTTGAGGTTCTAAGTCTATCAAACCATGTAATTCACCAAATTCGCTTACCCAACCAGGAGCATCTTGGGGAACACGTTGCCAAAGTGAACGCTCTTCTTTTCTAAAAAACCTCCTTGTAGATTGAATTCCCCAAATCTGCTCTTTTGCTTTTCCAAAACGCAGTTGACTTAACGGAATCTTCATTTCTGCCGTCCATCCTTTATCGTCAATATTAGTTTTGGCATACCAAATAGGATTCCAGCTTCCATCCCAATTATTTCCATTATCAGAAACAAATTCATCTCCTTTTACCCCTGCTGCGGTAATAGTAAATGAAAAAGCTGTACGCAAATCATGATAGCTATCAATGTTTACTTCTACCCAATCACCTGCAAAACCATCACGACGTGATAGCCTTCTTACAATACTATCAGGTTGTGAATCAAAACATCTAAAAGCCAGATATAAATTCTTTCTATCATAAGTAATTTTAAATCGGGTTTGCTCACTTGGTGGTGTATTTTCGTCAGGCTGATTTTCTATATAGTCTCCTGTCCATTCAACAACATTCCAACCCGAGTCATCCAAAATACCATCAATTACAGGTGGTTTTTCATTACCTAAAAACTTTGTAGTATAAATACGTTTTGGAACAACTGTTGACTTTGATTTTTTATTTTCACCCTCTTGACCTTGGCTTATAAGACTAAAGATAAAAATGAATAAAAAGAAAAGATGAAGCTTGTTCATAAAGGGGATTTGAATTAATGAGTTTTCAGACTTAAAGACCTCACTAATTTGTAATTGTTACATAAAATAAATTTTAAATGATCTAAACTCCTATTAATACTATGTTAATTAACATATTTATTATGTTAAAATATTCAAATAAATACCTGAGTTCTTGGCTAAAAAATATAGCTAAAACCTTGTTTGTTATATGAATAAATGTTTGTACATTTGCACTCCCTTTTTAGGGACTAAAAAATTATTATTAATTACAAAAAACTAATAGTGTATGAACACATTAAGTTACAAAACAGTATCAGCAAATAAAGCTACTGCTAATAAAGAGTGGGTTTTAGTTGATGCGGACGGGCAGACATTGGGTCGTTTAGCTTCTAAAGTAGCTATGCTTATTAGAGGCAAATACAAAGCAAACTACACCCCTCATGTAGATTGTGGTGACAATGTTGTTATTATTAATGCTGAGAAGATCAATTTAACCGGAAAAAAATGGACAGATAAAACATATATCCGTCATACTGGTTATCCTGGTGGTCAAAGATCACTTACTGCGAATGAATTATTTTCTAAAGATCCTACAAGATTGGTAGAAAAAGCAGTAAAAGGTATGTTACCTAAAAATAAATTAGGTAGTGCTTTATTTAGAAATTTACATGTATACGCTGGTAATGAGCACAATCATGATGCTCAAAAACCAAAAGCTATTAACCTTAACGATCTTAGATAATGGAAACAGTACACAAAATAGGTAGAAGAAAAACGGCAGTTGCTCGTGCATATGTTTCTAAAGGTAAAGGAAACATTACTATCAATAAAAGAGATTTAGAGAATTACTTTACAACTGGTACTTTACAATATAAAGTAAAACAACCATTAGCATTGACTGATAATGAGAAATCATTTGATATTAATGTAAATGTATACGGTGGTGGTGTTACGGGTCAGGCTGAGGCTATCCGTTTAGCAATTACCAGAGCGTTGGTTGCAATTAATGAAGAGAATAGAGCAATCTTAAAACCAGAAGGCTTATTAACACGTGATCCAAGAATGGTTGAACGTAAGAAATTTGGTCAGAAGAAAGCTCGTAAGAAATACCAGTTCTCTAAACGTTAATCACAAATTATTAATCTGTTATCGTATAAGTTTAGCATCCAAATACCTTAGACTCACTTCGTGGCTACCTAGGTATTGCTAACAAAACGGAACGTAAACTAAATTAAAGATGGCAAACATTGAAATTAAAGAATTATTAGATGCAGGTGTACATTTTGGTCACCTAACTAGAAAATGGAACCCAAATATGGCTCCGTATATTTATACTGAGCGTAATGGTGTTCACATTTTAGATTTGTACAAAACAACAGCAAAAATTGAAGAGGCCACCAAGGCACTTCAAAAGATCGCTACTTCTGGTAGAAGAATCTTATTTGTAGCTACTAAGAAACAAGCAAAAGACATTGTTGCTGATAAGGCTAAAAGTGTAAACATGCCTTACATCACTGAAAGATGGCCTGGTGGTATGTTAACCAATTTTGTTACAATTCGTAAAGCTGTTAAGAAAATGGCTCAGATTGACAGAATGAAGCAAGATGGTACGTTTAACGCTTTATCTAAAAGAGAGAAGTTACAAATAGATCGTCAGAGAGCCAAATTAGAAAAGAACTTAGGTTCTATTGTAGACATGACTCGCTTACCAGGTGCTATTTTTGTTGTTGATACTAAGCGTGAGCATATTGCAATTACAGAAGCTCAGAAATTGAACATTCCAATTTTTGCAATGGTAGATACAAATTCTGATCCTAGATTAGTTGATTTTGCAATTCCTGCAAATGATGACGCTTCTAAATCTATAGATAAGATCTTGTCTTTTGTTACTGACGCTATAGCGGAAGGCTTAACAGAAAGAAAAGCTGACAAAGAAAAAGCTGCTGCTGTAGCAAAGGATTCAGAAGAGGTGAAAGAAAAAGCTGTAGCTCAGGAAGCTGAAGTACAAGAAGAGGAAAAATAAATTATTGTAAAACTGTTTATTTGTTTAATCGTGTTCCTATTGAAATAGGCAAGTGTACGAATAACAAATTAACGCATAAACATTCAAAAAATGGTTAAAGTAACCGCTGCTGATGTAAATAAATTAAGAAAAGCTACTGGTGCAGGTATGATGGACTGTAAAAAAGCATTGGTTGAAGCTGAAGGTGATTTTGATAAAGCAATTGAAATTTTACGTAAAAAAGGTCAAAAAGTAGCTGCTAAAAGAGCTGATCGTGAATCAACTGAAGGTGCTGCAATTGCAAAAGTAAATACAGATAGAACTAAAGGCGTTTCTATTGTATTAGGTTGCGAAACTGACTTTGTTGGTAAAAATGAAAATTTTGTAAGCCTAGCACATGAATTGGCTGATTTAGCCTTAAACTATGCTTCTAAAGATGAATTTTTAGCTGCTGATTTTAACGGTATGACTGTTGCCGATAAATTAATTGAGCAAACAGGTATTATTGGAGAAAGATTAGACATCAACGCTTTTGAAAAAGTAGAAGCTCCTTATGTAGGTTCTTACATTCACGCTGGTAACAAGATTGCTACTTTGGTAGGTCTTTCTGCTAATGTTGATGGTGCTGATGTTGTGGCTAAAGATGTTGCCATGCAAGCTGCCGCTATGAACCCTATTGCATTAAATGAAGATGGTGTTGATCAATCAGTAATTGATAAAGAAATTGAAATTGCAAAAGATCAATTACGTGCAGAAGGTAAGCCTGAAGCTATGCTTGAAAATATTGCTAAAGGAAAACTAAAGCGTTTCTTTAAAGACAATACATTGGTAAATCAAGCATTTATTAAAGACAGTAAATTAAGCGTTGCTCAATATGTAAAGTCACTAGGTAATGATGTTACGGTAAGTGATTTTAGAAGAGTTGCTTTAGGATAAGTAAGTATAAAATAAGTTAAAAACCCCACCCAAAAAGGTGGGGTTTTTTTGTTAAGAGAATTGTATATTTGTCAAACTTTCAAAAAAATGCACTACAAAAGAGTCTTGTTAAAACTAAGTGGAGAAGCCTTAATGGGTGAACGTCAATATGGTATTGACCCTAAACGTTTGGCTGAATATGCTGAGGAAATACAGAATGTAGTTGAAAAAGGTGTTGAAGTGGCTATTGTTATTGGAGGTGGAAACATCTTCAGAGGCCTCTCTGGAGCTAGCCAAGGTATGGACAGGGTTCAGGGCGATCATATGGGTATGCTCGCCACTGTAATTAATGGCTTGGCCTTACAAAGCGCTCTTGAAAATATTGGTGTGCAAACCCGGTTACAATCAGCCATAAAAATCAACGAAGTTGCAGAACCATTTATTCGCCGTAGAGCCATGCGTCACCTTGAAAAAGGTCGTGTGGTAATTTTTGGAGGAGGTACTGGAAACCCATATTTTACCACAGACTCTGCAGCAGTTTTAAGGGCCATAGAAATTAAAGCTGATGTTATTTTAAAAGGCACACGCGTAGATGGTATTTACACTGATGATCCTGAAAAGAATAGAGATGCGGTTAAGTTCAATAACATTTCTTTTGATGAGGTATTACAAAAAGGGCTTAAGGTAATGGATACAACTGCCTTTACATTAAGTCAGGAAAACGAATTACCAATTATCGTATTTGACATGAATACCAAAGGCAATCTTATAAAAGTACTATCTGGTGAAAATGTGGGTACTAAAGTGAACATATAGATTATGGCTTACTTTTTGATAAAATAATACCGGATATTAAAAATATTTAATATGAACGAAGAAGTTAAATTTATTTTAGACGCGACCAAAGAGCAAATGGAAAATGCCGTGGAGCACCTAAAGAAAGAATTTATTGCTATTAGAGCAGGAAAAGCTTCTCCTGCTATGCTTAAAAGTGTGATGGTAGATTACTATGGATCTCAAACACCTCTGAGTCAAGTTGCAAATGTTAATACCCCGGATGCGCAAACCATTAGCGTTCAACCTTGGGAGAAAAGCATGCTACAAGAAATAGAACGCAGTATTATGATTGCTAATCTTGGTTTTAATCCAATGAACAATGGTGAAAGTGTTATTATTAATGTACCTCCTTTAACAGAAGAGCGTCGTAAAGAACTGGCAAAACAAGCCAAAGCAGAAGCAGAAAATGATAAGGTGAGTGTTAGAAATGCCAGAAAAGATGCGAATAATGATATTAAGAAATTAGAGGTTTCTGAAGATATGAAATCAAATGCTGAAACTGATATTCAGGAGTTAACTGATAAATACATTAAAATAATTGATGATCTATACGCAAAAAAAGAAACAGAAATTATGACTGTTTAATAAATTGCCGTATTCTCAATAAACATAAACTTTTGTTAAAAGCAACCCTGTCGGTTGCTTTTTGTGTATATCATCAATTTATTTGATCGCGAAACATGAAAATTAGGTTGCTTACCATAGTATTATTCTTCCCAATATGCATATTGGCACAGACCTATATATCAGGTGTTATCAAAAATAATATGACTAAGGAGCCACTTCCATTTGCAACCATATTAACCGAAAATGGTCAAGGTATGATTTCAGATGCAGATGGAAAGTTTATACTCAATTCTACAGTAAATATTAAAGAATTGACCGTGTCTTATATTGGCTTTAAAACCCAAAAAATAACTTTGGGGGCTAATACAAAATACCTTTCTATTTTTCTTCAGCCTTCTACGGAAGCATTATCTGAAGTAACTATTCAAGCAAATGAAAACCCTGCTTTACAGATTATTAGAAATGCTATAAAAAATAGAGACAAAAACAATATTCAGAAAAGGTTAAACACCTTTCAATACAAAGCCTATAATAAATTAATTGTAAGTGCAGAACCCGATTCGATTGAAGCAAGTATTGATTCCATTTTTGTAATCAGAAATGGAAAAAGAGTGTTTAAAAGATTTGACTCAACCAATTATGAATTCAGAAAACAAATTGATAAGCATCACCTCTACATTACAGAAAAAGTAGCTGAGTATAATTTTAAAAAAGGTAAAAACAAAAAGGAAGTTGTACTAGCTTCAAGAATGGCCGGATTCGAACAGCCCGTGTATGAAATTTTGGCTCTTAACATTGAAAATTTTACATTCTATAATGAAGAGTACCATTTACTAGGTAATAACTATGTTAATCCTTTAGCAAAAAACGCTTTAAAAAGGTACGGCTATAAAATACTCGACACTATTAAAAGTAACAACAGAAATACCTACATGGTGTATTATAAGGCTAAAGAACGTAAAGAAAGAGCAGGTTTAGAAGGCGTACTTTATATAAATTCAAAAAGTTACGCTATAGAAAAAGGTATTGCTGAACTTAAAGGTATTATTAATGTCAAGGCAACTCAAGATTTTACTTATAATATAAAAAATGATGTTTGGTTTCCTAAAGAAACACAAATAGTCATTAAAAAAGGAAATGCAAAAAATGACATTAAGCTGTTTGGAGGAGTTGTGAAGTTCACGGAAAGAGTTAGAAATGATTCAATTATTAATACAAGTGCCAAAGATCCTAGTGATGTTTCTTATCTACATTCTAAAACCAGTGTTTTTGATGTTAAAATAAATGAACCAATCAAGGTATTAAACTCAGCTTCAGTAGTTGAAATTAATGAAAATGCAGGGGAACGCACTGAAGAGTTTTGGAATAATTATAGAACCGATTCTATTACACAACGGGGTTTACAAACCTATACTTTTATTGATAGCATTTCGCAACAGGAAGGTGCAGAGAGAAAGTTGAATGTTGCACGTAATATTCTAAAAGGGCACTATCCTACTAAGTATTTTGATTTTGATCTTAGTCAGCTGATTAACTTTAATAATTATGAAGGATTTAGACTAGGCTTTGGCGGAATTACTAATAGTAAATTTTCAAAGAAATTTAGATTTGAAGGTTATACTGCCTATGGTTTTAAAGATAGCAGAATAAAATATAGAGTTGGTGCAGGCATTAAATTAAATCATAAAAATAACACATGGATTGGTTTAGCCTATACAGATGATTTACAGGAAGCTGCAAAAATTGATTTCTTATTTGATGACACCTCATTTTCTTTAATCAATCCTAGAAACCTAAACATTAGTCAGTTTTACGGTTATAGAACCTATGAAGTAAATTTTCAGCATGATGTTTTTCCTAATGTAGAATCAAAAGTAAAGCTTAGTCATGGTAGTTTTGACACCAAGTTTGATTATCGTTTTGTTAATGATACGAAAAATCTGCAAGATTATAAATTGACATTAGCAACGTTAGCCATTAAATGGACTCCTTTTAGTAAGTATATGACATCACCTTCAGGTAAAATAACAGTAAAAAATGGATGGCCTAAAATTACTGCTCAGGTTACTAAAAGTATTGATGAATTTATTGAAAGTGATTTTGACTTTACTCAGTTCAACTTTAAATATGAACACACAATAAAAGCACTGCAAAACAGTTCAACTTCTTTCTTAGTTCAAGGTGGGTTTGTAAGAGGTGATGCCCCATTGACACATCTATATAATGCCACGCCCAACTATTCTTTAAGAAATCCATGGCGAAAGCGGATCAACTTCTCAGGCACCAATGCTTTTGAAACAATGACTTTTAATGAATTCATCTCTGACAAATATGTTTCTATTCAAGGTAGACATAATTTTGAACGCTTTTTTATTAGTGAAAAATTTAGGCCAAGATTGAGTTTAATTACTCGCTTTGCCATTGGCGATATTGATAATATTGAATTTCATAATGAAGTGAATTTCAAGAGAATGAATAGAGGATACTTAGAGTCAGGTTTTGTTTTAAATCATCTCTATAAAGGTTTTGGAATTAGTTCTTTTTACCGATATGGGGCCTATAATAATCCTAAGTTTTCTGATAACTTAGCCGTAAAACTTACCTATGTTTTAAGCCTTGGTTTTTAAAATTAAGCTCAAGTATTTTACTACCTTTGTTATTCTTATAAACCATTCATGAATTTTTGGTCTGTAGTATCTAGAATTATCCTCAAAGGAAGAATAGCCATTCTCATTTTAATAGCCGCTATTACTTATTTGCTATATACTCAAACAGAGCATATTAAGTTTTCACACACTGAAGCCAACCTCTTACCTTCTGACCATCCTGTTAATGTAGAATATGATAAATTTCTTGAAATTTTTGGTGAAGAAGGCAATATCATCATTTTGGCTGTTCAAGATTCTACAGTATTTACTGCTGAAAAATTCAATAAATGGAATGCCCTATCAAGACAACTCGACACATTTCCTGAAGTAGACTTTAGCGTATCCATTAGCGATATAAAACAATTAAAAAAAGATAATGTAAATAAAAGATTTAAGGTTGAACCCCTATATGAAAATGAACCGAAAAGTGATGCTGAAGTACTTAAGATAAAGGAAGAGCTATTTGAAAAGCTACCCTTTTTTGACAATTTTCTATTCAATAAAAAAACAGGCACAATCCGCTCTGCTATTTATCTTAAAAAAGACATTGTTAACACAATTCAGCGTAAGGATTTTATCCTTAAAAACCTAAACTCTGTAATAGCAGATTTTGAAAAAGAAAATGATCTAGATGTAAGGGTATCGGGTATGCCCTACATACGAACCATGAATGCTCAAAACATCATTGACGAGATAGGCATTTTCGTAGGGCTGGCTTTATTGATTACGTCCATTATATTTTTCTTCTTTTTTAGATCTTTCAGAGCAACATTTATTACCATGTTGGTAGTTAGTATTGGTGTTGTTTGGGCTTTAGGTTTTATTGGACTGTTTAGATACGAAATATCAGTACTTATGGCTTTAATTCCTCCTTTAATCATTGTTATTGGAGTGCCTAACTGTATCTTTTTAATCAATAAATACCAACAGGAAGTTAAAAGTCATGGTAATCAAGCTAAATCCTTACAGCGAGTAATTTCTAAAATAGGGAATGCGACTCTAATGACCAATGTAACTACTGCTTCTGGTTTTGCTACCTTTATCTTTACAAAGAGTCAGTTGTTGAATGAGTTTGGTATTATTGCTTCCATAAATATTCTCTGCATATTTATATTGTCATTACTGATTATTCCTATTATTTACAGTTTTCAACCGAAACCAAAAAGTAAGCATCTTAAACACCTTGAAAAGCGCTGGATGGAGCTTGTAGTAGACTGGATGGAAAACATGGTAAGACATAAACGTATTGCCATTTATGTAACTACAGTTATCGTAATTATTGTGAGCATTACTGGTGTTTATAAAATTAATATTTCTGGGAGCCTTATAGAAGATATGCCTAAAGGGGAGCCTTTCTTTGAAGACATTGTGTTTTTTGAGGAAGAGTTTGGCGGTATTATGCCTTTAGAAATTATTGTAGATACCAAGCGAAAAAAGGGCGTAATGAAATTAGCTACGCTTAAGCGGATGGATAAGCTTAACGATATTATTGATGAAATCCCTGAACTTTCTTCATCAGTATCTGTATTAAATCTTGTAAAGTATTCTAAGCAAGCTTACTACAATGGGAATCCAAAGTATTACCAATTGCCTAATGGACAGGAACGTGCATTTATTCTAGAGTTCACAAAAAACTCTGATGCCAATTCTGATCTGTTAAATAATTTTGTTGATTCTACCGGTCAATATGCTCGTATGACCACATTTATGAAAGATATTGGTACCGAAAAAATGGAGCGTATAGAAGAGCGTATTCAAGCAAGAATTGATAAAGAATTCCCTAAAGAACGTTATGACGTAAAAATGACCGGCAAAGCTTTAGTATTTTTAAAAGGAACCAATTATTTGGTTAAGAATTTAGTTGTTTCCCTCTCGCTGGCCATTCTGTTAATATCACTGTTTATGGCCTGGATGTTCAGATCTTATAAAATGATCATTATATCATTAATACCAAATATGTTACCCTTATTAATTACGGCTGGCTTGATGGGATATTTAGGTGTTCCCATAAAACCTTCTACTATTTTGGTATTTAGCATTGCTTTTGGTATTTCTGTAGATGATACTATACACTTTTTAGCAAAATATAGACAAGAATTACAAGCTAATAATTGGAAAGTACGTAAGTCTGTATATGGTGCATTACGAGAAACAGGAGTAAGTATGTTCTATACTTCTATCGTATTATTTTTTGGTTTTCTAGTGTTTATAGTATCAAGTTTTGGCGGCACAAAAGCATTAGGAGGTTTGGTATCGGTAACCCTATTATTTGCTATGGTATCTAATTTATTATTATTACCCTCATTATTGTTGTCGTTAGAACAGAGTATCGCAAATAAAAAGGTGTTTAAAGAACCATCTATAAAAATTATTCCTAAAGAAGACGAAGAAATTAATGCAGAATTAATAGAAAACAAATAAATTATGAAGGGTATTATTCTTGCCGGAGGTAGTGGCACCAGGTTGCATCCGTTAACATTAGCTATAAGTAAACAACTAATGCCAATTTATGACAAACCAATGATCTATTATCCTTTATCTACTCTTATGTTAGCAGGTATAAAAGATGTGTTAATTATCTCTACACCGCATGACTTGCCCCTTTTTGAGCGTTTGTTAGGTGATGGAAAACGATTGGGTTGTAATTTTCAATATGCCGTTCAAGAAGTACCTAATGGACTAGCTCAAGCATTTGTTATAGGCGAAAAATTTATAGATAATGATAAAGTTGCTCTCATTTTAGGAGACAATATTTTTTATGGTACGGGGATGCATCATGCTTTAATAAATGCTTATGAAAATGATGGAGGAACTGTTTTTGCATATCATGTAAACGATCCTGAACGTTACGGTGTAGTAGAATTTGACGAAAATGATAATGTTATCTCAATTGAGGAGAAACCAGAAAAACCAAAGTCAAATTTTGCTGTACCTGGTATATATTTTTACGATAATGATGTTGTGCAAATCGCTAAGAACTTGAAACCTTCTTCACGTGGTGAATATGAAATTACAGATGTAAATAAAGAGTACCTTAAAAGAGGAAAACTAAAAGTGAGTATGCTAAACCGAGGTACAGCTTGGTTAGATACCGGCACTTTTAAATCATTAATGCAAGCTCAACAATATGTTCAAGTTATTGAAGAAAGACAAGGCTTAAAAATTGGATGTATTGAAGAAGTAGCTCATCATAAAAGATATATCACAGATGAGCAATTGAAAGAAATTGCCACACCATTACTAAAAAGTGGCTACGGCCAATATTTAATGAACTTGCTCAAATAATTTCTCGACCAGAATTCAACAATCCTGAAGCAATTAGTATCTTTGCGTTTCATAAATTTTTGAGAAATGCAAAAGAGTGTTGCTGAGTTATTAAAGTCAAAAGAATTTTCTAAAAAAGTTAGCCTAAAAGGCTGGGTTCGCACCTTTAGAGCCAATCGTTTCATTGCCTTAAATGATGGGTCAACTATTCATAGTATTCAGTGTGTAGTTGATTTTGAAAACACTGATGAAGATCTTTTAAAGCGAATTACAACTGGTGCAGCAATTGCTGTAACCGGAGAACTTGTTGAAAGTCAAGGAAGAGGACAGTCTGTAGAAATACAAGTTTCTAATATTGAAATTTTAGGCGATTCTAACCCTGAAGAATACCCTATCCAACCAAAAAAACTTGGTTTTGAGTTTTTACGTAAGAATGCTCACCTAAGAGTTCGTACAAATACTTTTGGTGCGGTAATGCGTGTTCGAGCTGCTTTGTCTTTTGCTGTTCATAAATATTTTACCGAAAATGGGTTTTATAATTTTCATGCACCAATTATTACAGGGTCAGATGCTGAAGGTGCGGGAGAAATGTTTAGAGTAACAACATTTGACCTTGACAAGGCTCCTAAAAATGAAAATGATGAAGTTGATTTTAAAGAAGATTTTTTCGGTAAGGAAACCAACTTGACGGTTTCAGGTCAGTTAGAAGCTGAAACCTATGCTATGGGGCTTGGAAAAGTATACACATTTGGTCCAACATTTAGAGCGGAGAATTCAAATACTACGAGGCATCTGGCTGAGTTCTGGATGATTGAACCTGAAATGGCTTTTTATGACCTGAATGACAATATGGATTTGGCAGAAGATTTTATCAAAAATGTCTTACAGTATATACTAGAACATTGTCAAGATGATTTGGTATTTCTTGACCAAAGGTTAACTCAAGAAGAAAAGTCAAAGCCTCAGGCTGAACGCAGCACAATGCCTTTATTAGAGAAGTTGAAATTTGTTGTTGAAAACAACTTTAAACGCGTTACATATACAGAAGCCATTGATATTTTACGGAATTCAAAACCTAATAAAAAGAAAAAATTTCAGTTTTTAATAGAAGAATGGGGTGCTGATTTACAAAGTGAGCATGAACGTTATTTAGTTGAGAAGCATTTTAACTGCCCTGTTATTTTATATGATTATCCTGCCAATATTAAGGCGTTTTATATGCGTTTGAATGAAGATGGAAAAACTGTTCGAGCCATGGATGTTTTATTTCCTGGAATTGGAGAGATAGTTGGTGGGTCACAACGAGAGGAACGCTTAGATGTTTTGAAAGAAAAAATAAAAGCATTAAACATAGACGAAAAAGAACTTTGGTGGTATTTAGATCTTAGAAAATTTGGAACCGCTGTTCACTCAGGCTTTGGCCTAGGATTTGAACGTTTGGTTCAATTTTCTACTGGCATGAATAATATTCGTGACGTTATTCCTTATCCTAGAACGCCACAGAATGCTGAATTTTAATCTTATAATTTGTACTTTAGATAAGAATTATTGTAATTAATGCTTAAACAGAATCTTCAATATAAATTACAGCAAAAGCTCTCTCCTCAACAAATTCAGCTGATGAAATTGATTCAATTGCCTACACAGGCATTTGAAGATAAAATTAAACAAGAGATTGAAGAGAACCCAGCTTTAGAATCCGGCAAGGAAACACAAGACACATTTGAAGAAACTCAGAACGAGTATGAAAATGATGGTAATGAGACTATTGAGACTGACATCAATATTGATGACTATCTAAGTGATGATGAAATGCCCAGCTATAAACTGCAAACAAATAATTATAGCGATAGTGATGAAGACAAGCATATTCCTTATGCATCTGGAATGTCATTTAATCAGCACTTAAAAAACCAACTAAATACATTTAGACTTAATGATAATCAAAGGCAAATAGCCGAGTTTTTGGTAGGTAGCATAGATGAAAGTGGTTATATAAGACGTTCAATAGAAGATATAGTTGATGATCTAGCTTTTACTGCTAATATTATGACTTCTGAAGAAGAAGTTAAAGAAATGTTAGATGTGGTTCATCAACTTGATCCTGCGGGTGTTGGTGCAAGAAGTTTGGAAGAATGCCTGTTAATCCAATTAAGAAGGAAAAAAGAAAAACCTGATCGTGAATTGGCTATAAATATTCTTGAAAATGCTTTTGATCATTTTGTAAAAAAGCACTACAAAAAGTTACTTCAAAAATTTGATATTACTGAAGTTCAACTGAGAGATGCTATTCAAGAAATTGAAAGATTAAATCCAAAACCAGGTGGTTCTTATGCGGGCAGTAATAAAATTGTTGAGCAAATAGTACCTGATTTTACTATCAGGATTATTGAAGGAAAACTTGAATTATCCCTGAACTCTAGAAATGCTCCTGAACTTCATATCTCTTCTGAATATAATAATCTATTAAAGGGTTATAAAGAGTCAAAAAATAAATCGAAATCGCAAAAAGATGCGGTGCTTTTTGTAAAACAAAAATTAGATGCCGCTAAATGGTTTATTGATGCCATTAAGCAACGACAAGAAACGCTATTGCTTACTATGAATGCCATAATGCATCGTCAAGAGGAGTACTTCCTGACGGGTGACGAACGAAAGCTAAAACCTATGATCTTAAAAGACATAGCAGATAAAATCAATATGGATGTATCTACCGTTTCAAGAGTGGCGAATAGCAAATATGTGGATACACCTTATGGCACTAAGCTTATTAAAGATTTCTTTTCAGAGTCTATGAAGAATGAACAAGGTGAAGATATTTCTACAAGAGAAATTAAGAAAATTTTGCAAACTGTTATTGAAGAGGAAGATAAGAAGAAGCCTTTAACAGATGATAAACTTTCGGGTATTTTGAAAGAGAAGGGATATTTGATTGCGCGTAGAACTGTGGCTAAATATAGGGAGCAACTAGATATTCCCGTCGCTAGACTCCGTAAAGAAATATAATATGTTGTTTCATAAAATTATTTCTTACCTCTTTCATCCTATCGTTTTTTCTATTATCTCAACACTACTTTACTTTATAATCTTACCAAGTCATATTACCAAGCAATCTGAATATAGTATTCTAACCATAGTTTTTTTAAGTACCTATTTAGTTCCTATTATTTTATTGTTGTTTTTAAGACAATTTAAAATGATTGAAAGCTTTCAAATGAAAACTATTAATGAGCGTAAGTTTCCCGTATTATTTATGGTTGTTCTTTTTGTTCTATTAGGAAGAACACTTTTAGAAACCAACGTTGTAGACCTTTTGGCATTTTCTTTTTTCGGATGTTCTTTGGCCTTAGTTTTAGTCTATATTAGTTTTATGGCGAATATAAAGACGAGTCTCCATGCTATAGCGGCTGCAGGTCTAATAAGTTTTGTTTGTGTTATTAGCTATAACTATGAATTAAATTTACTAACACTTATTATAGGCCTGTTTTTGCTTTTCGGATTGATCTCATTTTCTCGCTTGAAGCTTGATGCTCACAATGAGCGAGAGATTTATTTAGGGTTTATTATAGGGTTTTTAACCCAGCTTGCCAGTTATGCTACATTGCAGAATTATAGTATATAAAAAATCAACCCTATGCGTAATTCACGACCCTCAATGGGATCGTTAGCGGTATTCAATATGGCATTGGAATCAAAAATATCTGAGAGACCATAATATACATGAAGGTTCCAAGTTCCATAACCGGCACCCAGGGTTAAGCCATATTGAAATTGTTCAACTGCATCAATCTTACCTCTAATTCTGGTGGTGGCGCCATCCTTTTTAAATAATGAGTTTGAGTTGAAGACATACCCAAATTTTAATCCAGAATAAAAACGCCAGAATTTATACCTATCTATAGTTGAAGTACGCCATCTAACTTCAAAAGGAACTTCCGCCATATGAAGTGAAAATTTATTTCTGGTGAAATCGGCAACTTCTTCAAACTCAGTAATACCATTTACTTCATTGATCTTTAAGTTTTGAAAATAGGTATATCTACCATATCCAAGCCCTATACCTATTCCAAAATTACCCTCTTGGTTAAATGATATATCTTTTATGTAACCTAAAGAAATTCCATTAGAAAATCCGTTTTGATTAATACCCTTCGGAACCTTACTCAAGGTATTGTAAGCAATACTAATATAGAACTGATCTTCAAAGTAAGTATTAGAAATGGAATCTCTAGATTGAGCAAAGCTAATGGTGCTCAAAAGAAAAAGAAGTAAAACTATTTGCTTTGTCATTAAAACAAATATAACTTTTATAAAACAAAAAAGGCAATCATAAATGACTGCCTTTTTTCATAACTAATTTAGTTGTTAATTCTTCATATTATCAAGAGCGCTACCCTTTCTAGTAGAGTAATTAAGTTTTAATGCGTTAACATCTCTTAACTCTTGCTTAATATCAGTAATTGTTCCAACATTGGCTTTCATATCAGCTTTGATAGAGGTTGTTAAGAAAGGGATGTCTTCTTCTTTATGCGAAGCTCTCTCACTAAAAATAAAACTCTTTACTTCTTTAACATTAGAAATTCTATCATTCAACTGAATCTTATCTCCAGGAGTACCATCCTTTGATTTACCAACATAAATATAGCTTACTAAACTTTTCTTTTCCAACTTCTTTACCTCTGTTGCCTGCGGCAATTTAGGTTGCTGAATTTTAAGTGTAGTTTCACGCATAACTGTTGTTACCATAAAAAAGAATAATAACATAAATACAATATCCGGTAAGGATGCCGTGGAAATACCAGGCATTCCTTTTTTCTTTTTTCCAAATTTAGCCATAGTTATTATTATTTAGTTGGTTCAGCTTCAGAGATGATCTGAGGATAAATATTCTTCTTGATTTCTTTCTGCTGTTCTGATGATAATCTATCAAAATCTTTACCAAACTTCTCATTTGCGTAACGATCTCTAAGTACGTTATAAGCACCTACTAATTCATTCTGAACAGCTATATAGGTGGCATAACTAGTACCTCGGTCACTTTGTAGTGATATAATTGCTTTTTTAGGATGATCTGAAGATGCAGGATCTTTGTCTCCTTTACACCAAGTACAATCATTCCCTTCAGCATCTTTACCACCTCCATTATCAATGAAGTCAATTGTTGCTTCACGCAAATCCTCAATTTTCATATATGTTTCTCCTTCTACCAGTATTTCATTTCTTCGGTTAATATTAACCTCAAAAACGTTTTTCTCTTTTAATACCGGTGGTGGTGGTGCATCTGGTGGTTGTTTTTCTGGTAATTTACGCGAAATACCAGTATCAACATCCATAGTAGTTGTTACTAAAAAGAAAATAAGTAACAAGAACGCTATGTCTGCCATAGAACCCGCGTTAATCTCTGGGGTGTCTCTTCTTGCCATAATTCTTTATTATTTAATGATATTTTTTACTATTCCTGCTCCAATGATAAGTAATCCAGCAGCTCCTAAAATACCTGTAAAGTTAATTAGAGCACTTACCCATTTAGACGTTGAGCCTGCTTCCCCATCTTTGATCACATCATTTGTGTAAGGATCTATAACTGCATCACCTGATGCTGTAAAATAAGCGATCGCTAATAGTACTCCTAATACTGCAAGACCCATTAGGGTTTTCTTTAAATTTTGTGGGTTTCTAAGCAGATTTAATAGCGATAATACTAATGTTATAATTGTTACCGCTATAAGCAAAAATCTTGAAAAGCCTACAAAAGCAGAAACAATACCTTGTTGTTCAGGATCTGTTTCTATAGCTTCATCACCAACCATAATAATGCGAATAAGCATAAACGCGCCAATCAACGCAATTACGGTAGCAACGATGGTTAGAATTCTAGATAAATTTTTATTACTCTCCATGGTTTAATTATTTTTTGTGTCTTACTAAAAGATCAACTAGCGAAATAGAAGCATCTTCCATATTATTTACAATACCATCTACTTTAGAAATAATATAGTTATAGAAGATTTGAAGAATAATCGCTACAATCAAACCAAATACTGTTGTTAATAATGCTACTTTAATACCTCCTGCAACAATTGATGGAGAAATATCACCTGCAGCGGCAATTGCATCAAATGCTCCAATCATACCAATTACAGTTCCCATGAAACCAAGCATTGGCGCTAAGGCAATAAATAATGATAACCATGAGATATTTTTTTCTAATAACCCCATTTGTACACCACCGTAGCTCACCACAGCTTTCTCTGCTGCTTCAACACCTTCATCCATTCTATCTAAACCTTGATAGAAAATTGATGCTACAGGACCTTTTGTATTTCTAGCCACTTCTTTAGCAGCTTCAACTCCACCAGATGACAATGCATCTTCAATGCTACTTACCAATTTATTAGTATTTGTAGTAGCCATATTTAAGTAGATGATTCTTTCAATAGCAATTGCTAATCCTAATATTAAGGTAATCAATACAATACCCATAAAGAAAGGACCACCTTCAATAAAACGTTGTTTTAAAATTTGGTGAAATGTTTGTTCTGCTGCAGCTTCTTCTTGAACTACTGTTGCAACTGCTGCAAAAGTGTTTTGAACTGAACCTAAAAATAATCCTGCAATAGCTAGGATGGTAAATACTTTTCTCATTGTGTTAAGTCTTAATTAATTAAATTAGTTAATGCGTTAAAGATATAAATTTTTTATTAAAAATAACAATTCATAGCAGAGAGAAAGGGATTCGAACCCTCGATACAATTTCTTGTAAACACGCTTTCCAGGCGTGCGCCTTAAACCACTCGGCCACCTCTCTGAATAGCCATTTAAAATTTTGGAAAGACCAAATAACAAAAAAATATTCAGTTGAGAAAGTATGAATTAAAAAAACTAACTCATTTCTCCCCGCAAGGGTGTTTCAAAAATGTGCTTAAAATTAGCTTTAGGAATTGCTTCGCCTAGCAGATACATAAGTTTAGCAACTGCAGATTCGGTAGTGATATCTTTTCCACTAATAATCCCAATTTTTTCCAATTCAACACTAGTTTCATAACTACCTAGTGATACGCCTCCACCAGCACATTGAGTAACATCAACTATAGGAATACCCTTTTTTATAGCATCTTTTAGCGCATCAATAAACCATGACTCACTTGGCGCATTGCCAGAGCCATAAGTTTCAAGCACAACACCTTTTAGATTATCTATATTCAAAATACTTTTGATAACATGTTTAGTAATGCCAGGAAACAATTTTAGAACTACAATTCTTTCCTCTAGCCTTTTCCTAATTTCTAAATGCTCAGGTTGGTAATCAGGATATATTACATTTTTATCAAATTTTAGATACACTCCACTTTCGGCCAACGGAGGAAAATTTGGAGAAGCAAAAGCCTCAAATTGCTCGGCGCTTATTTTAGTTGTTCTATTGGCTCTATACAATTTATATTCAAAATACAATCCCACTTCTCTTATATTAGGCTTGCCTGACTGTTCATTAACCGAAGCCGCTATCTGAATAGCTGTAATTAAATTCTCTTTAGCGTCAGTTCTAAGATCACCTATTGGTAATTGAGACCCAGTGAAAATTATGGGCTTGGCCAAATTCTCTATCATAAAACTGATGGCAGAAGAAGTGTAAGACATGGTATCAGACCCTGTCAAAACAACAAACCCATCTTTTGAATCATAATAACTTTCAATAATTTCTACAATATCAACCCAATATTCGGGATTCATATTTGATGAATCTATTGGCTTTTCAAATGATACTGTTTCTATATTACAATATAGCTGATTAAGCTCTGGAATTTTTTTATAAAGGTGATTGAAATTAAAAGGTTTCAGTGCATCAGTATCATAATCTTTGATCATACCTATCGTACCACCAGTGTAAATCAATAATATTTCAGGGGGGGTTGTCATAATGTCATTGAAAATATAAAATTACAAACATCTGAATTACAGAGTTATACATTTATTTGCTTGCTTTTAACAAATAAATAATTGGTCTTTTTTTATTTGGAATAATTTATGCTTTAAATTTACGTAGTAAAATTGATTAAAAACTTAAAACAAAAATATTATGATGGGATTCTATATACTTATTGGAGCTATCTCTCTGGTAAGCTGGCTTGTAAGCAATAAATTAAAAAGAAAGTTTAAACATTATTCACAAGTACATTTAAGAAATGGTATGAGTGGTGCTGAAATTGCTGAGAAAATGTTAGCTGATAATGGCATCACAGATGTACAAGTTATTTCTACTCCAGGTATGTTAACTGATCATTACAACCCAAAAAATAAAACAGTTAATTTAAGTGAGGGTGTTTATAATCAACGTAATGCTGCTGCTGCTGCAGTTGCTGCCCATGAGGTTGGTCATGCCGTGCAACATGCGCAAGCTTATGAATGGTTACAAATGCGTTCTAAGCTAGTACCAGTTGTAAGTATAACTTCAAATTTTTCACAATATATGGTTATTGGTGGAATAGTTATAGCAGCGGCCTCTGGTAATAGTCAAATTGGATTTTATATCGCTGTAGCTGGATTGATATTTATGGGCTTAGGAACTCTTTTTAGTTTTATTACATTGCCTGTTGAATATGATGCAAGTAACAGAGCTTTAGCTTGGTTAAAAAGAAAGAATATGGTGAGTCAAGAAGAATATAAAGGTTCTGAAGATGCATTGAAATGGGCTGCAAGAACATACTTGGTAGCAGCTTTAGGTTCTCTCGCTATGTTATTGTATTGGGGTTTACAAGTACTAGGCAGTAGAGATTGATCAAGAGTAAAATAGAAAAAAACTAAAAAAAATCCCGCTAAGCGGGATTTTTTATATTTTAATCTGACGGTCTATTTGTTGATCTAGGGATATAAAAGTTTCAGTTCTTGAAACTCCTTTTATTGATTGAATCTGTTTATTGAGCACATGCATCAAATGTTCATTATCTCTACATAATATTTTTACAAATATGGCATAATTTCCAGTTGTATAATGGCTCTCTATAACCTCATCTATTTCTTTCAACCGTTTTATTGCCTCTTTATAAGTACTTGCAGCATCTAAAAAAATTCCTACAAAAGCCAAGGTTTTATACCCTAGTACTTTAGGATTAATCACAAATTTCGAACCAGCCAATAATCCCGATTTTTCTAACTTCCTTAGACGTTGATGAATTGCAGCTCCTGAAATACCAACTTCTCTTGCAATACCAAGAATTGGGGCCCTGGCGTCATTCATTAAATTTTTAAGTATAATTTTATCAATACCATCAATATGTAAGCCCTTATCTTTCAAAATGTTTAAATTTTGAAGTAAAAATAAAAAAAGGATGTGAATAATCACATCCTTGGTATAGGCTATTTAAATTTATCTCGTTATTCTTCTTCTAGAGGTTGTAATTCAAAGTCCTCCATAAACTTTGTTGTATAATTTCCGGCTAAATAATCAGGATGCTCCATTAATTGTCTATGAAAAGGAATTGTAGTTTTTATACCTTCTATAACAAATTCATCGAGTGCTCGCTTCATTTTATTAATAGCTTCTTCTCTGGTTTGAGCTGTGGTAATAAGTTTAGCAATCATAGAGTCATAATTGGGCGGAATCACATAACCAGCATATACATGCGTATCTAAACGAACTCCATGTCCACCGGGAGCATGTAATGTTGTAATTCTACCAGGAGAAGGTCTAAAATCATTAAATGGATCTTCAGCATTGATTCTACATTCTATAGAGTGCAGATTTGGAGTATAATTCTTCCCTGAAATCGGTACTCCGGCTGCCACCAATATTTGCTCTCGTATCAAGTCAAAGTCAATAACCTGTTCTGTAATTGGGTGTTCTACCTGAATACGTGTATTCATTTCCATAAAGTAGAAATTGCGGTGCTTATCTACCAAGAATTCTACAGTACCTGCGCCTTCATATTTTATAAATTCAGAAGCTTTTACTGCTGCATCTCCCATTTTTTTTCGAAGCGCTGCAGTCATAAATGGAGAGGGTACTTCCTCTGTTAATTTTTGATGACGGCGTTGCACAGAACAGTCACGTTCAGACAAATGACATGCTTTTCCATTTGAATCACCAACCACTTGAATTTCAATATGTCTTGGCTCTTCAATGAGTTTTTCCATATACATATCATCATTGCCAAAAGCAGCTTTTGATTCTTGACGCGCAGAATCCCAGGCATCCTTAAGATCTTCTTCTTTCCAAACAGCGCGCATACCTTTGCCACCACCACCAGCGGTAGCTTTTAACATCACAGGATATCCTACTTCTTTAGCAAGTTTCTTGCATTGGTTAAAGTCTTCAATAATGCCATCACTACCAGGAACACAAGGCACTCCGGCCGCTTTCATAGTTGCCTTAGCAGTGGCCTTATCTCCCATTTTTGAGATCATTTCGGCGGAAGCACCAATAAATTTAATACCATGCTCTTCACATATTTTTGAAAACTTGGCGTTTTCTGATAAAAAACCGTATCCAGGGTGAATTGCATCGGCATTAGTAATTTCAGCAGCAGCAATAATATTTGATATTTTTAAGTAAGAGTCGCCGCTCGGTGGAGGACCAATACATACGGCTTCATCTGCAAACATAACATGCAAACTATCTTGATCAGCTGTAGAATATACTGCAACTGTCTTAATGCCCATCTCTTTACATGTTCTAATAACACGTAGAGCTATCTCGCCTCTGTTAGCTATTAATATCTTTTTAAACATAAACTCTTCAAATTTTCAATATTCAAAAAACAAATACCTAAAAGGATTTGGCAATTGAAAATTGCGATTTTACATTAGGATGGATCAACTAAAAATAATGGTTGATCAAATTCAACCGGTGAAGCATCGTCAACAAGTACTTTAACAATCTTACCTGAAACTTCAGATTCTATCTCGTTGAATAATTTCATTGCCTCAATAACACAAACCGTATCACCAACATTAATTGTACTACCTACTTCTACAAAAACTGGTTTGTCTGGTGATGGTTTTCTGTACATGGTACCAATCATTGGTGATTTTATAACCAAGTATTTTGAATCATCATCAGCTGATTCAGCTGGTGTAGCAGCTGCTGGAGCGTCGGTTGCTGGAGCAGCTGGTGTAGCAATTGTTTGAGTCACCGGTAAAGGTGCCATCGGAGCTTGTTGAACGATGGTGGTCTCCGTTTTATCAGAACCCGTTTTGATTGTAATTTTAATATCATCTGTTTCTAACTTTACTTCGCTAGCCCCAGATTTTGCTACAAACTTTATTAGATTTTGAATTTCTTTTAAATCCATTGTTTTAAGATTAGTTTCATTAGTTAGAATTGTATGCCCATGTTAGGTATATTGCTCCCCATGAGAAGCCTCCACCGAATGCAGCAAATATTATATTGTCTCCTTTACGGAGTTGTGTTTCATAATCACATAATAATAATGGTAAAGTAGCAGAAGTAGTATTACCATATTTATGTATGTTCATCATTACTTTTGATTCATCAAGCCCCATTCGTTCAGCGGTAGCATCAATAATTCTCTTGTTAGCCTGATGTGCTGTAAGCCAAGCTACATCGTCCTTACTCAGATTATTGCGCTCTAGTATCTTTTCACTTACATCTGCCATATTAAATACTGCATTCTTGAATACAGTTCGTCCTTCCTGACGTACAAATCCACCATCAAACTCACCTATTACATCTCCTTTTTTATATGGATAAGAAGACCCACCTCTTTTTACTTGCAGAAACTCCCTACCTTCACCATTGGTTCTTAGATATTCATCTTGAATTCCAAGTCCATCATCATTAGCTTCAAACAATGTAGCACCGGCACCATCGCCAAAGATGATACATGTAGCACGATCTTGATAATCAATCATTGAAGAGTTCTTATCGGCTCCTATCAATAATATCTTTCTGTATTTGCCTGACTCAATAAAGCCTGAAACAATAGACATTCCATATAAAAAGCTTGAGCAAGCAGAATCTATATCAAAAGAAAAAGCATTGGTTGCGCCAATTTTATATGCCACATAAGCTGCTGTTGAAGCCGCTTGCATATCAGGTGTTGCTGAAGCAACAATTACCAAATCTATTTCTTTAGGGTTTTTACCTGATTTATTGAATAGATCTTCAGCAGCTTTAATTGCTAAAAAAGACGATCCTTTGCCTTCGTCTTTTAAAATCCTACGCTCTTTTATACCTGTTCTGGTAGTGATCCATTCATCGTTGGTCTCTACCATATTTTCAAGCATTTTATTGGTTAGAATATGGTCTGGAAGATACTTTCCTACGGCAGTAATGGCTGCAGTAACTTTGCTCATAGTGTAGCCTTTCTTAGAATTATTTGAGTTACAAAAGTGACTCCAAAGTAATGAAAATTATTTCGGTTTTTGATCAAAAAAGTACTGTTTTTAACCAATTTTAACCCAAAAAATAAAAAAAACCCTCATTTCTGAGGGTTTTCAGTGTATTTTCGAATAGTATGAATTAAGCTATATTCTCTTCGCTATCTATTACTACTTGACCTCTATAATATAGTTTACCTTCATGCCAATGTGCTCTATGGTACAAATGCGCTTCACCAGTAGTTGGATCTTTAGCTATTTGAGGAGTAGAAGCTTTATAATGTGTTCTTCTTTTATCTCTTCTTTGTTTTGATATTTTTCTCTTTGGATGTGCCATCTTTATTCTTTTTTATCCGTTAATAGATCTTTTAGCTTTGACCACCTAGGATCTGTATCTTTATTATTTATAAATTCTTTTGGTTGTAATTCTTCAAGTTTATTAAGTATGTCTGATTGTAATGAACCATCAGCAATGCCAGGGTGTACTTTTTTTAATGGAATAGCCAATACAATCATCTCATAAATATACTGAGCAACATCTATTTGGTATTCTCCATGCGGAATGATTAATATCTCTTCATTCTCATTATTAAATTCTTCGCCAAATTTAACCACGAGGTTAAGCAATGTATCTATAGGCTCACTATAAGGTTCATTACTAACATCACAGGCAACTTCTATACTTCCGGTAGCTTTAAAAGCTAACTCAAGAAGTGTACTCTTTTTTTCAAAATCTAAGTGCACATTGATGTTGGCATCTAAAACCTCATCATACTCATAACGCTCAAAGAACTTGTTATTTACAACAAAATCAAATTGGTGTTTTCCTTCTTTTAACCCTACAAAAGGAATGACAAACATTTTATCCATTTCTCCTCACATCAATTTGAGCGCGCAAAGATAGAAAATTTGTTGATTTACACCAAAAAATAACAGTCTTTTACCTTTGTTCTTCAGGCCGTAATCTATTTTCTAGTAGTTCATTATGCTCTTTTCTAGATTTGAAAATTTTAATAGCTGTAAAAAGTGCTTCTTTAAATGAAGAATGATCCGCTTTATTCTTTCCGGCTATTTCATAAGCTGTTCCATGGTCTGGTGACGTCCGTATTGCTTCTAGCCCTGCAGTAAAATTAACCCCTTTCCCAAAAGCCAATGTTTTGAATGGACCTAAGCCTTGGTCATGATACATGGCTAATACACCATCAAAAGTTTTATAAGAACCTGATCCAAAAAAACTATCTGCGGCATAAGGCCCGTATACTAACTTACCATCCTCTTGTATTTTTTCTAATGTAGGTTTTATAATTGAGTCATCCTCCTTACCTATAACACCATGATCGCCGCAATGAGGATTTAGACCTAGAACTGCAATTTTAGGTTTAGAAATTTTAAAATCTTTAACAAGTGAATCATACATAATATTCACTTTCTTTTTGATTAATTCTGGTGTAATAGTTTCAGAAATTTTTTGAACCGGAATATGCCCTGTGATCAAACCAATTCTAATCTCTTCAGTCATTAAGATCATTAGGCTATGGCCATCTAGTTGCGATTCTAAAAACTCCGTATGGCCCTTAAAATCAAATTTATCAGACTGAATATTATGTTTGTTGATAGGTGCAGTAACCAGAACGTCAACTTTCTTATTCTTTAATGCTTCTGTTGCAGACTTAAGTGACAAATAAGCATATTTTCCTCCATGAGAAGTTTCATTACCCAAAGAAATTTCCGCAACTTCATTCCAAGCATTTACCACATTAATTTTATTATTTAACGCTTTATCAACAGAATTAACTCCATGAAATTGTAATGCCAAGTTGAGCGCTTTATTATGAAAAGACAATACTTTTGAAGACCCAAAAATTACAGGCGTGCAAAAGTCTAGTATCCTATTATCTTGAAATGTTTTTAGAATTACCTCTAAACCAATTCCATTAATATCTCCTATAGATATTCCCACTTTTATTTTCTCAGATTTCTTCATTAGGGCTTAGTATATTTTATATTTTTGGTACACTTAAAAACGCATTAAGTGACTAAGCGAATGTATGAAAAACTCATGTATTATATGTTAATCCATTTGCTTTTTAAAACCTTTTAATAAAAGTTATGTTTACAGGTATTATAGAAGAAATAGCAGAAGTAGCAAAGATAAAAAAAGAGGAAAATAATCTTCATATCACATTAAAAAGCAGGGTTACTAGCGAACTCCAAATTGATCAGAGTATTGCACACAATGGTGTTTGTTTAACTGTAGTTGAGATTGATGGTTTAAATTATACTGTTACAGCAATAGATGAAACCCTTAATAAATCAAACTTAGGACAACTTGAAGTAAACAGTCTAGTAAATATTGAAAGAGCCATGAAGTTAGGAGATCGATTAGACGGCCATATTGTTCAAGGGCATGTAGATCAGACAGGAATGTGTACGGATAAAAGAAAAACTGATGGGAGTTGGCTGTTTACTTTTGAATATGACACTTCAAAAAACAACATAACTATAGAAAAAGGATCTATAACAATAAACGGAGTTAGTCTAACAGTTGTAAACTCTAAAAGAAGCTGTTTTAGTGTAGCCATCATACCTTATACATATGAAAACACTAATTTTAATCAATTACAGAAAGGAGATATAGTAAATCTTGAGTTTGATGTAATAGGAAAATATATAGCTAGATTAACTAGTCTCTAAGTTTTTTGATGCCATAAACTATACCAGCCGCCAATAATATCACTAAACCTCCATCAACAGGAGTTCCAGGCACAACTGGACGACATCGCCCATCAACACACTGAAAATCCATTCTTCCAGGTCTGTTACAATCATCATCAGAAGTACATGTTGGTTGAGCATGAGCAACACCCTCAAATAGCAATACAAATACTATGACTGCGATTAAACGTATCTTTTTTAGCATAAACTTTCCCCTTTTACAAAATAGCTAACGATTAATTGGCTAATTAATTGCAAATATATAAATTCTTTTTAACCAGTTAACGTTATACCATTCTTTTTAGTATTATTAATGCTTTAATAATATTAGCAAGGTATAATGTTACTTAAAATTGTGGACCCAGAAGGGCTCGAACCTTCGACCCCCTGATTATGAGTCAGGTGCTCTAACCAGCTGAGCTATGGGTCCTAAATTTTGGAGTGCAATATTACCAATAATTTACTATATGCACAATCTTTTTTTATTCTAAAATACAATGCTCAAATTTTTCTATACATCAAAGCATTGGCAAAATCTTTTAATTTCTCTTTTTGCATATCATCAATAGAAAGTGACTCACAATTCAGCAGCGCCATATTTGTATAATTCTCTATCTGATTATTTATGCGTTCAGGAATAGCACATCTTTGGAATATTTCAATCACCTCTCCTACTTTATTTTCATTCACAGAATTATCTTTATATAATTCTAATAACCTATTATTATCACTAGAGTTACTTACTTCCAGTGCTTTAAGGTACAGCCAAGTTTTTTTGTTTTCAATAATATCTCCCGCCTTCTGTTTACCAAAATCTTCACCGCCAAAAACATCTAGAAAATCATCTTGCAATTGAAAAGCGATACCAAGATTTAATCCATAATCATATATTTTTTGAGCTTCTAATTCATCAGCGTTGGCTATAATAGCTCCCATTTTTAATGAAGCAGCAACTAATACCGCAGTTTTTAACGAGATCATTTTGATATATTCTGGTATAGAAACATCATTTCTTGTTTCAAAATCAATATCATATTGCTGACCTTCACAAACTTCAATAGCAGTTTTGCTGAATAACTTTGCCAAATCTCTAAATTTATTGGGTTCATAACTTTCAAATAATTGATAAGCCATAATCATCAAAGCATCTCCTGATAATATTCCCGTATTCAAATCCCATTTTTCATGCACAGTCTGTTGCCCTCTTCTTAGAGACGCATTATCCATAATATCATCATGAATCAACGAAAAATTATGAAACATCTCAACGGCTAGTGCAGCATCTAATGCATCTTTATAACTACCTCCGAATATTTCACAGCTCATTAAAGTAAGAGAGGGGCGTAAACGTTTACCTCCTAAGTGTAATATATAATGAATAGGCTCATAGAGATTCTTGGGTTCCTTTACCGAAAGTTTCTGTTCTAAATAATTAAGAAAAATTGATTTATAATCTACAATATCCAAATTCGAAATTTTTGTAAAAATAAAAGATTCCAAAAAATAGTGTGAACGAAATGTTAATTTTTTGCAAAACTTTGGAAACTTTTTTTGTTTTAAAAGTTTCCTGCCTATTTTTGTCGTTGATTTTTATGAAAGAAAAAATTTTACATACTGCAGGTGATATGTTTCTCACACTTGGTTTTAAAAGTGTGACTATGGATGATATTGCCAATGATATGGGTATATCTAAAAAGACTATTTATACCCATTTTAAAAATAAGACACAACTAGTTGAAGAGGTTACTTTCTCTTTATTTGAGAAAATATGTGACGGCATTGATACCATTTGTGATTGTTCAGATAATCCTATTGAAGAGCTTTACGACATCAAGATGTTCGTGATGAACCATTTAAAAAATGAAAAAGCCTCACCTCAATATCAATTGAAGAAATACTACCCACAAATTTATGCAGTCTTAAGAGTTAAACAGTTTGAAAAGATGCATGAATCTGTTCAAGAGAGTTTGCAAAGAGGCGTAGACACAGGTTTATTTAGATCAACTATTGATGTAGGATTTATTTCTAGGATGTATTTTAATGGTATGACAGGAATAAAAGATGAAGCTATATTCCCAAGAAGTGAATTCAGTATTGAATATTTAATGGAAAGTTATCTGGAATATCACTTAAGAGCCATTGTAACGGAAAAAGGATTAAAGATCTTAAATCAATTTATAACAGTAAATCAAGAATCATAATGAAGTATACATTATTATTAATCATACTTTTTATTGGTAGTATTGTGAGTTTTGGGCAGGAGAGCACTAAAAATTTTTCATTAGAAGAAGCCATTCAATATGCACTAGAGCATAACCGTACAGTAAAAAATGCTGAACGCGATATTGATGCTGCTAAAAAACAAAAATGGGAAACAACGGCAACTGGTTTGCCTCAAATAAGTGCTAAAATAGATTATCAAAATTTTTTGAAGCAGCCTGTATCTTTGGTTCCTGCCGAGTTTTTTGGCGGTAATCCAGGTGAATTTGCAGAAGTTGTTTTTGGCACAAAGCAAAATGTGAATGCCGTTGCCACATTAGAACAGCAACTTTTTGATGGTTCCTACTTAGTAGCCTTGCAATCGGCCAAAGTGTTTCTGGATATATCAAAAAATGCTAAAGAGAAGACTGATCTAGAAATCAGAAAGGCGGTAATCAATGCTTATGGTAATGTATTGCTCGCTGAAGAAAGTGTTAAAATAACGGAAAACAATAAAACTGTTCTTCAAAAGAATTTTGATGAAACGTCAAAAATTTATGAAAATGGCTTGGCAGAAGAAGAAGATGTAGAACAGCTTCAAATTACTTTACTTCAGCTTGACAATACTCTGAAGAATTCAATACGGTTGAGAGATATTGCGTATAAAATGTTAAACATTGCACTAGGACTTGGTATACATGAAAGCATATCTCTAAAAGATAACTTGGAATCTCTAGTATCAGAAAACATACGATTAGATCTTCTTGAAGCGCAAGAAAGCATTGACAACAATATTGATTATCGTATTGCAGAAAACAATAGGCGAGCAAGTGAACTACTTTTAAAACTGGAAAAAAGCAAAGCACTTCCAAGACTTAACGCATTTGTAAATGGAGGTTATCAAGGGTTTAATGACGAATTTTCTTTCTTAAATAGTGATCAGCAGTGGTTCGGTTCATCCCTTTTAGGCGTAAGTTTAAACATTCCTATTTTTAGCTCTCTGGGCAGAAGTGCTGCTACACAACGCGCAAAAATAAATTTAGAAAAAGCTAAAACTGACCTTACTGAAACTGAACAGCAACTTAAATTTCAGATCACTTCTGCTAAAAGTAATTACCAATTTGCCGTAGAATCTTATAAAACCTCCAAGCAAAATTTGGCTTTGGCAGAGCGTATTGAAAAAAAGAATCAAACCAAGTTCTTTGAAGGAATCTCAACAAGTTTTGATCTCCGTCAGGCACAAACACAACTATATTCTACACAACAGGAATATTTGCAAGCCATGTTGAATGTTATTAATAATAAAACAGAACTAGAAACAGTACTGAACAAAATATCAAACTAATATTATAATCATCATTAAAATGAAAAGCATATACTCATTACTATTACTAAGTTTATTTCTTGCTTCTTGTGGAAATACTTCCAAAAAAAACGTTGAAGATATTGTTGCTGAAGGAAATCTTGAGTCTATTAGGGCTAAAAGAGCTGAGGTAGTTACTCAACAACAAGAAATTGCAGCTGAGTTAAAACTATTAGACGATAAAATTGCTGAGCTTGATACCAGCAAAAAAATTCCATTGATCACTACATTTAAGGCAGAAGAAGAAACCTTCAATCATTACCTGGAGTTACAAGGCAATGTGCAAACTAAAAAAAATGTACTGATTTACCCTGAAATGGCAGGTACTCTTGTACGCGTATATGTTAAAGAAGGACAACGTGTAGGCAAAGGACAAATATTGGCAACTATTGATGATGGCGGATTAAGTAGTCAAGTAGCTCAATTCGAAGCGCAGGTGGCACTTGCCAAAACCACTTATGATAGGCAAAAACGTTTATGGGAGCAAAAAATTGGTAGTGAAATCCAATATTTACAGGCAAAGACCAATTATGAATCTCAAGAAAATGCACTAAAACAACTCAAAAGTCAATTAGGCAAATCTACCATTAGAGCACCTTTTTCTGGTGTTATTGATGATGTTATTAAAGATCAAGGCACAGTAGTAGCTCCCGGCCAAGGTTCTGAAGTCTTTAGAATTGTTAACCTAGATAATATGTATATAGAAACTGATGTGCCAGAAAGCTATATAACAACAGTTAAAAAAGGCAAGAATGTAGAAGTGGAATTCCCAGTATTAGGTAAAAAAGTTGATACTAAAGTTCGTCAAGCTGGTAACTTTATCAATCCTTCTAATAGAACATTTAAAGTTGAAGTAAGTATTCCTAATAAGGATAAAAGCATCAAACCAAACCTCACTGCTAAGCTAAAGATCAACGATTATACGAGTGAAAAAGCAATTCTAATACCACAAAGTATTATCTCTGAAAATGCACAAAATCAACAGTATGTATACACTGTAATTGACAAGAATGAAAATTTAGGAAAAGCTAAACGCATAATTATTGAAACCGGAAAAACACAAGGTGATCTTATTGAGGTATTGAGTGGTATTAAAAATGGCGATGAAATTATTCAAGAAGGTGCTCGAAGTGTGAAAAATGACCAAGAAGTAAAGATTTTACAAATAGAAGAAGACTCTCAAGAAACAGCAAAAAAATAACAAGATGGAAGAACGTCTTAAAAAAGTAAATAAAGAATTTCCACTTTCCTCATGGGCTATTAATAATAAAACAACCATGTATGTTTTAATAGCCTTGATACTAACCTTAGGAGTTTCTGCATTTTTTAGCATGCCCAGAGAGAATTTCCCTGAAATTAAAGAAACTAAAATTTATATCAGTTCTCTATTTCCAGGCAATACCGCTGAAGATGTTGAAAAGCTAATTACTGACCCCTTAGAGGACAAGTTAAAGACCGTTAGTAATGTGGTAGAAATTACTTCATCATCGCAAGAGGATTATTCAATGATCATAGTTGAATTTGATGAAAAGATGACGGTTGAAGCTGCTAAACAAAAGGTAAAGGATGAGGTAGATTCGGAGAAATCTAGCGAAGACTGGCCTACCTTTAATGGTGCCAAAGTAGATCCTAACATCTTTGAGTTGAGTATGTCAGAAGAATTCCCAATTCTTAATATTAATATCTCTGGTGATTACCCTGTAGAAAAGTTAAAAGAGTTTGGTGAATATTTAGAAGATGAGATCGAAGATCTTTCTGAAATTAAACAAGTAGATATCCGGGGAGCGCAGGAAAAAGAAGTTGAAGTTGCTGTAGATATTTATAAAATGATGGCTGCCAAAGTAAGCTTTGATGACATCATTAATGCAATTAGTAGAGAAAATTCTACCATCTCTGCCGGGAATTTAATTTCAAGTGGACAGAGAAGGACTATTAGAATTATTGGCGAAATTGAAACACCAGATGAGTTAGAAAATTTTGTAGTTAAGTCTGAAAATAACAACCCTATTTACCTAAAAGATATTGCAAATGTTTCTTTTAAAGAAGAAGATAGGACTACCTATGCCAGAGAATTTGGTGATCCAGTTGTTATGTTAGATGTTAAAAAACGTGCAGGAAAAAATATGGTGGCCGCAGCAGAGCAGATTCAAGTAATTGTTGATGACGCCATAAAAAATGTCTTTCCACAAGATTTAAAGGTGACTATTGCTAATGACCAATCATCAAAGACCATAGGTCAGGTTGATGACCTCGTAAATAACATCATTTTTGGTATTATATTAGTTGTCACCGTATTAATGTTCTTTTTAGGGTTTAAAAATGCATTGTTTGTTGGGTTTGCCATTCCTATGTCAATGTTCATGTCGTTAATGATACTGAGTACTTTAGGATATACAATGAATACTATGATCCTTTTTGGTTTGATAATGGGCTTAGGTATGTTGGTGGATAATGGTATTGTGGTTGTAGAAAATGTGTATCGTTTGATGGATGAAGGTGTTCCAAGAATAGAAGCGGCAAAAAAGGGAATTGGCGAAATTGCTTTCCCTATTATTATCTCAACTGCCACAACCGTTGCAGCCTTTATACCCTTAGGTATGTGGCCCGGTGTCATGGGTGAATTTATGATCTATTTCCCGGTAACATTATCTGTGGTATTAGGATCTTCACTATTTGTGGCAATTTTCTTTAATTCAGTATTGGTATCTCAGTATATGACAACCGAAGATTCTGAAATGCCATTAAGAAGAATCGTACGAATTACTGTGGTTATGACAATAATAGGCCTTCTAATAGTATTGTTTGGCGGTGCCTATAGAGCGTTGGGAAGTTTAATGATCTTCACAGCAATTATGCTATGGATATATCGCCTCTTTTTAAGGAAATGGGCAAATGGTTTTCAAAACAAAATCTTACCTCGTTGGGAGCGTTTTTATGAAAAATTGCTTCGTGGTGCTCTTAATGGATGGAAACCTCAACTCATAAGCTTAGGAACACTTACTTTACTTATAATTGCTTTTATGGGCTTTGGAGCTTCTATAGGAAGTCAGCGTACTAAAGTCGAGTTTTTCCCAGACAATACACCTAATCAAATCATTGTATATATTGAATATCCCCAAGGTACGGATATCAAAAAAACAAATGCAATTACTAAGGATATTGAAGAACGGGTTTACAAGATCATCAATGAAGAAGCGTATAAAAGTGGTGATTTTAACTTCTTAACAGAAAGTGCTGTATCTCAGGTAGGTGAAGGCGCCGGTAATCCACAGACAGATGGGGGCTCTGCAGCTGAAATGCCACACCGGGGAAAAATTACTGCTACCATGCGCGAATTCAAATTCAGAAAAGGTGCTGATAGTAAAGAACTTCAGAAAAAAGTTCAGGAAGCTTTAAAAGATATTTATCCTGGTGTTGCCATTTCTGTTGAAAAAGATGCTGTAGGACCTCCGGCAGGGTATCCTATTAACATAGAATTAGAAGGTAATAACTATTCAGAGCTTATTGCTGCTGCTGAAACAATGCGTGATTTTATCAATTCTAAAAATGTTGCAGGAATTGATGAGTTAAAAATTGATGTGAATAAATCTAAACCCTCAATGCTCGTGCAGGTAGATCGCAAAAAAGCTGGCGAGCTAGGTGTGAGCGCAGGTCAGGTTGGTCAACAACTACGAAACTCTATTTTTGGTGCTAAAGCAGGTATCTATAAAGAGGGCGGGGATGATTATGACATCTATGTTCGTTTTAATGAAGAAAACAGGTACAACACTAGTGCTATTTTCAATCAGAACATCACCTTTAGAGACCAAAGTTCAGGTACTATTAAAGAGATTCCTGTTTCAGCCGTAGCCAAGCAAAATAATGCTTCGGGTTTTAGTGCTATAAAGCATAGAGATGTTAAACGTGTTGTTACTGTTTATTCGGCATTAGCTCCTGGTTATACAGATGCAGGCGCTATTGTTTCACAGATTCAAAATGAAATGAAAACGTTTACAGGTATCCCTAGCAATATTAAAGTTGATTATACTGGTCAAATAGAAGAGCAAAATAAACAAATGACCTTTTTAATGAGTGCATTTTTTGCTGGTCTGGGATTAATCTTCTTCATTCTAATCTTCCAATTTAATTCAGTCTCAAAGCCTGGAATTATTATGCTTGCAATTTTCTTAAGCTTAATAGGAGTATTTGGAGGATTGATCATAACGGGGAAACCATTCGTTATAATGATGACCATGATGGGGATTATTTCTCTGGCAGGAATCGTAGTAAATAATGGGGTGGTATTATTAGACTACACACAGCTACTGATCGATAGAAAAAAGGTAGAGTTAGATGTTGATGAGAAAGAATATCTGGATAAGGAAAACTTATTAGAAGCTATTGTTAAGGGAGGAAAAGCGCGTTTGAGACCAGTACTATTAACAGCAATTACAACTATATTAGGATTAATACCGCTGGCTACTGGATTTAATATCAATTTCTTCACCTTGTTTAGTGAATTTGACCCTAAAATCTACTTTGGGGGAGATAATGTAATATTTTGGGGACCTTTAGCATGGACTGTTATTTACGGTCTATTTATTGCTACATTCTTAACATTGATAGTGGTACCTATACTATTCTTCCTGGCAACACGATTCAAAATGTGGCTACGTAGTAAATCCACTTCCACTGGTGCGATTGTTAATTCAGAAAAAGTATCGTCAGACAGCCCACAATTGGCTATGGACAAGTAAAAAATTGTTTTGGTTAACAAATGTAGATGTGGGGTTTTGGTTTTAAAACCAAAATCCTACATTGAAAAACCAAATATTTTCTGAAAGATCTGGTGACCAAGTATATTTAATTTCAATAGGGCCTAAAAAAGAATCGATGCTATAGCCAACCGCATATCCAAGTTTGGTATCATCAAAAATAGCTCCTTGGTTTAACAAATCATCATCTACCCTTGCTGCATTAGCTGTAAAATTTAGATATTGCTTTTTAAATAATTCATAGCGCAATGTTAATGCAGACTTTAAAAACCCTTCGCCACTTAAATCTCCTACATCATATCCATAAAAATTGGTGAAATTATTAATGAAATTTTCGTTGTTTCCGCCTAAGTGAAAATTTAGAGACCTTTTATCATTTTCTCCAATACTTACGCCTGCTTCTGATTTAAAATGAGCCGTAAATCTATCCCAAAAAGTATAAGCAACACCTAATCTTCCCTTTAACTGCGAAAAAGGGTTAAAGGTATTATCTTGATCACCATCTAAATACGATAATAAGTATCCTTTAAAATTGGCATCTAGATAAAATCCCCTTTTTGGGAAGTAATAATTGTCATAGGTGTCTACTTTAATTTCTGCGAAAGCGTTGATATAGGTATTGTTGTCATAAAAATTCTTAACTGTTCTGTTATTTGTTACATCTTCAGTAAAAATTCTAAGATACTTAGATTCTACACCAAGTCTAGCAGCAAAATTATTGGTAAATGCACTTTGAACAAATAGCTGTGTGGTAAAATCATTATACTCTGTTTCTTCCTTAGTATCTGTTTCAGTTATTTCTAAACCTCTAAATGTGCTTTGAAAGATATCCTTATCAAAATGGTTATAACTGGTATTAATACCATAACTCCAATGAAAACCATTATCAATAAAATAGTCTAGGTTATAACGGATGTTATCTCCTAAAATTAAACTAGCAGAAATCACATCATTTTTGAATAGCAAATGTGAACTGGTAACATTTAATAAAGCTGCAGTTTTAAAAAGATCATCATAATGAGCACTAATATTTAGGTACGTAGAAATGTCATTTTCTCTAAGCTTAAATTCCGCACAGTATTTATCTAAAAACTTATATTGTATACTATTGAAATTATTGGTAGCTGATAGCACATCAATCCCTTTTTTAAACTCTTCATAATTGATAGAATCTCCTTTTCTAATACCTAACTTACCCATGATATAACGACGGGTATAATTTTCATTTCCTATAACATTAATGTCTCTTATTGCAATTCTATCTCTATTTTTAGCTGTTGTACTTTGTTTAGTGCTGTTATCTCTCTTCTGTTGATTTGCTATTTCTTTGAAATAACTAAATTGCTTTATAGCTTCATCTTGTCCATTACGAATAATCTGCTCAGCATCATCAAAAGAAACCACGGTAAAATCTTGAATGTTAGGTTGTATATATGAATTTAACCTCTCTTTCATTTCCTTCTTATCATCATACATCTGAAAACTCACAATCTGCATAAGAATCTTTGGTGCAGAGTTTAATTCAGATTTTTTACCTAGTTTATCTTGTACATCAACCCCTATAATCACATCCAAACCTTTGGTAGCCATAATATCCACCGGAAAATTATTAGCAATACCTCCATCTGCTAATAATTTACCATCTAACTCAACTGGTTCTAATAAGGTTGGAAAAGCCCCACTTGCTTTTACTGCCTCAGGCAAAAAGCCTTCTTCTAAAATTTCCTGTTCGCCAGTTTCCATATTCGTGGCAATACAGAAAAATGGAATGGGTAATTTAGAGAAATCATTCACCAGATGTACATGCTCCATCAAACTTGAAAGTAAATTGAACACATTCTGCCCTCGTGATAAAGCAGCAGGCAAACCAATGCTCCCTTTTTTTACTGGTAGGGTTAAGGCAAATTTTTCAGCATTTTCTTTTTGATAAATAGATTTACTTCTTCGTGGAAGATTATCCTGCATTAGTTCTATCAAATCATATGCTTTTACTACTGAGTCTATCTGAGTAGCTGAATAACCAGAAGCATACAAAGAACCAACAATAGCACCCATACTAGTACCACCAATATAATCTATTCTAATCCCAGCTTCTTCAAGCACTTTGAGTACACCTATATGTGCCAGGCCTTTAGCCCCTCCTCCACTCAATACTACTCCTACTTTTAAATCTTTGGCAGAAATAGAATCTGTTTGTGAAAAGCTAAATATGCTGATAAAAAGAAAGAAAATAACACAGGCCCTCATTCATCAATTTTTGATAAATGTAGGTATTTTTTATCCTTTTTTAGAATGATAAAAATTAAAAATTTTAGAGGCTTTATCATTGCCCACCACTGCTGAAAGGTCTTCTAAAGAAGCTAATTTAATACGTTTAGCTGATTTAAAACGTTTGAGTAAGGATAATATAGTTTGCTCGCCAATACCTGAAATTAACTCTAACTCCGTTTGAATAGCACTTTTACTTCGTTTGTTTCTATGAAATGTTATAGCAAATCTATGTGCTTCGTTACGCAGCTGTTGAATAATCTTTAAGGTTTCAGATTTTTTATCAAGATACATAGGTATAGAATCGCCAGGGTAATAGATTTCTTCTAAACGCTTTGCAATACCAATAATGGCAATTTTTCCTCTAAGCCCTAATAAATCTAGACTCTTTAGAGCAGAAGATAATTGTCCTTTACCTCCATCAATGATAATTAATTGAGGCAAGTCTTGTCCTTCTTCAAGTAGTCGTCTATAACGTCTATGCACCACTTCTTCCATAGAGCCAAAATCATCAGGTCCTTCAACGGTTTTTATATTAAAATGTCGATACTCCTTTTTACTGGGTTTCCCATTTTTGAATACCACACAAGATGCTACCGGATGTGTACCTTGAATATTAGAATTATCAAAACATTCAATATGTCTAGGCTCTTGAGTTAAACGTAAGTCCTTTTGCATTTGTGCCATGATACGTTTAGTGTGCCGATCTGGATCTACAATTTTGATTTGTTTGAAACGTTCTTGGCGATAGTATTTAGCATTTCTAATAGAAAGTTCAACTATGCGTTTTTTATCACCTAACTTCGGAACTGTCACTTTCACTGTGTCACCAATTTCTATAGCAAAAGGAACATAGATTTCCTTTGATTGCGAATTAAACCGTTGGCGTATTTCTACAACCGCTAGTTCTAATAGATCTTTATCAGACTCATCTAACTTTTTCTTGATTTCTGTAGTATGTGATTGAATAATAGCTCCGTTGGCAATCTTAAAGAAATTAACATAGGCATAACCCTCATCTGAAATAATGGAAAATACATCCACATTATTAATCGACGGATTCACCACCGTAGACTTGGCCTGATAATTTGCCAGTAAATCTATTTTCTCTTTTATTTTCTGTGCTTCTTCAAATTCAAGGTTTGCAGCAAATTCATGCATTAAAGACTCGAAACGCTGTAAGGATTGTTTAAAATTACCTTTGATGATATTTCTAATAGCCTTAACATCCTCTAAATAATCAGCTTCTTTTTGCAGTCCTTCACAAGGTCCCTGACAATTTTTAATATGATATTCTAAGCAAACTTTATACTTTTTTGCTTCTATATTTTTTTGAGATAAATCATAAGCACAAGTACGTAATGGGTATAGTTCTTTTATTAATGATAATAATGCTTTTGCTGTTCTTACCGAAGTATAAGGGCCAAAATATTCCGAGCCATCTTTGATCAAATTTCTGGTCATAAACACCTTAGGAAAGGGCTCTTTCTTGATGCAAATCCATGGATAGGATTTGTCATCTTTTAACATTACATTGTATCTGGGTTGATACTTTTTAATTAAGCTGTTTTCTAGCAACAAGGCATCTGACTCAGTCTCAACCACAATATGTTTTACAAAGGCAATTTTTTTTACCAATACCCTAGTCTTACCATACTCATGATTTTTCGTAAAATAGGATGCAACTCGCTTTTTTAAATTCTTAGCTTTACCTACATAAAGAATAGTATCCTCTTTGTCAAAATATTGATAAACTCCGGGTGAAGTGGGTAGTGTTTTTAATTGTAATGCTAAGGCTTCATTAGGCATACAACGAAGTTAAGGATTTTAACCTCAGGAAGAAATCATGATTGAGGTTTTTCATAATGTCGTACCACCACTGGAGGTACAATCTTATGGGTTTCTTGATCGTCTTCCACTTTTTTAGGAAAGACCTTTTTATTGAAAACTAATAGAATACCCACGCCCGTAGAAATAGCAGTATCAGCTATGTTAAATACAGGGTCAAAAAATGTAAAATGTCGATCAACAAATAAGGTAAATAAATCACCTCCAATAAAAGGCAGCCAATCTGGCCATATAAAGCTGATACTAGGCACCCAACTTGGTAATTGGGTATCTATTAATGGAAAGTATAACATATCTACTACCTTGCCATGAAAAACAGAGCTATAACCCCCACCTTCAGGCAAGAAAGATGCTATTGTATTATAACTATCGCTAAATAGCACTCCATAAAAAACAGAATCAATAATATTACCCAAAGCACCGGCAAAAATAAAAGCGATAGCCGTTATTAGAATTCTTGGGGCATTGTTCTTTACCGCAGAATAAAGCCAGTAACCAATTCCCGTAATGGCTACTAATCTGAATAAAGTTAAAAATAGTTTGCCGTTTTTACCTCCAAATTCGGTACCCCAAGCCATTCCATTATTTTCTAAAAAGTGGATTCTAAACCAATCAAATCCTAATACTTTGATTTCCTCACCTAACACAAAATGAGTTTTCATGTATACTTTACTGATCTGATCAATCAACAGAATAATAACAATAATGACAATAGCTCTTTTCAAGAATCAATTACAATTTTTCAAAAGTCCACAAAAGTAAGGATAATATTATTGTTTGGCAGGTTTCAAGGTTACTTTTGCTCGTACAGTTTTCACTTTTAACAAATTACTAGCATTTTTATAGATGCCCTTTAGCAAATCTCTCGATTGTTCCAAGTTTGAATCGTTCAAAAGAGACTCTGTAATACCTTTACTATTTTCTATAAACACTTCCCCATTCAGCAATGAGCATATTATCTTTCCTGAATAGGAACTAATGCTGACCTTGCCAACGAAGTCATCAATCGTAACATCTCCAGAATTAAGATGAACATTTAAATTGCCGTAAAATTCTTTTGCGTAAAAGTTGCCTTTATCATAAAACAGTTGAACATTTAATCCTTTAGGAATTGCTATTTTATAGTTTGGGTATAATGGTTGGCCTGCTCGATATTTATTTTTTTCAGTTCCTTTTAAATTAGATGCTTCTTTAGAAGTTTCTATAAAGATACTTCCATTTTTTTCTGACAGTTGAGGTTCATTATTAGCATCAGTATTTGAATAGGATATTTCTATTTCTTCTTTAGAATCATTAACGATTAATTCTATCTGATTGACAGATACTAGGTTAATATTTAGACTCTTAGTAGAAGATATTAATGACTTTTTATTCTCTTCCTGACTTGCAATAGAAAAACTTAGAAAAAAACATACTATGTAAACAGGGAATTTCAAAAAAAAGGAAATAAAAAAGCTCCTAGAATAAGGAGCTTTGATGTTATTGGCGCATTTTGGCTTCTATACTCAGCGTAGCGTGCGGAACCAGTTTTAAACGTTCTTTTTGAATTAATTTGCCAGTTACTCTGCATATACCATATGTTTTATTCTCGATACGTAGTAAAGCATTTTTTAAGTCACGTATAAACTTCTCTTGACGAATAGCCAATTGTACATTGGCTTCTTTAGACATGGTCTCTGAGCCTTCTTCAAAAGCCTTAAAAGTAGGTGAAGTATCATCTGTACCATTATTCTCGTCATTCTTGTACGCACTTTGTAATAATTGAAGATCTTCTTCAGCCTTGCTTATTTTATCTTCAATAATTTCTCTAAATTCTTGTAACTCTTTATCAGAGTATTTTACCTTGTTCTCTGTCATGGTTCTCTAGTTTTTCTCAATTAGCAATTTTGTATTAACATCGTCAAAGGCAACTTCTGTACCATTTTCAACTTCGTCAATTAATACTAATTCATTGGTTAGGGTTTCGTTCTTTATATAATCTTCATTTACCAGCACTGCTTCATCAACAATACCATCTTTTTTTACACTTAATTTTATCTTATCTGTTACTTCTAGTCCTGTTTCCTTACGTAAATTCTGAATTCTATTGATCAATTCTCTTGCAATACCTTCATTACGTAAATCTTCTGAAATAGTAACATCTAAAGCCACGGTTAAATTGCCTTGATTAGCTACCAGCCAACCTTCTATATCTTGAGATGAAATTTCAAGTTCACCGAGGGTCAATTTAATATTTTTATCATTTACTTTTACAAAAATTTCACCCTCTTTTTCAACGATTGCAATGTCTTCTTGTGTTAACTTTTGAACCTCAGCTGCAATAAAACGCATATCCTTACCATATTTAGGACCTAGCACCTTAAAATTAGGCTTAATATTCTTCACCAAAATACCTGAAGCATCATCAATCAACTCTATTTCTTTAACGTTTACCTCAGCTTTGATCAAATTAGCTACCGCTTCTACATCTTCTTTATCTTGATCATCCAAAACAGGTATCATGATACGTTGCAATGGTTGACGCACTTTGATCATTTCTTTCTTGCGTAACGACAGTACCATAGAAGATATTGCCTGTGCTTTATGCATCTTGCGTTCTAATGTAACGTCTACCATTTCTTTTTCGTATACAGGAAATGTTGCGATGTGAACCGATGCTTCACTTTCTTTACCCGTAACGCTAGTTAGATCTTTATATAGTCTGTCCATATAAAATGGGGCAATGGGAGAAGCTAACTTCGCTACTGTTAACATACAAGTATATAAGGTCTGATACGCTGAAATCTTATCTTGACCATATTCTCCTTTCCAGAAACGTCTTCTACTCAAACGAACAAACCAATTGCTTAAATTTTGCGTTACAAAATATTGAATAGCCCTTGCAGCTTTAGTAGGCTCATAATCGTTGTAAAATTCGTCTACATTCTTTATTAATGTGTTCAATTCAGAAAGTATCCAACGGTCTATTTCAGGACGCTCGTCTATAGCAATATTGCTTTCTTCATACTTGAAACTATCAATATTAGCATATAGTGCAAAGAAAGAGTAGGTATTGTACAAAGTGCCAAAAAACTTTCTGCGCACCTCATCAACGCCTTCAATATCAAATTTTAAATTATCCCAAGGGTTGGCATTTGATATCATATACCAACGCGTAGCATCTGCACCGTAGGTTTCCATAGTTTTAAACGGATCTACCGCATTGCCCAAACGCTTAGACATCTTCTTACCTTCCTTATCTAATACTAGACCATTTGACACAACATTCTTATAGGCAACAGAATCAAATACCAGCCCACCAATTACATGCAGTGTATAAAACCATCCTCTGGTCTGGTCAACACCTTCTGCTATGAAATCCGCTGGATAAAACTTATTCTGGTCTATTAGTTCTTTATTTTCAAAAGGATAATGCCATTGTGCATAAGGCATAGAACCTGAATCAAACCACACATCAATCAAATCTGATTCGCGCTGCATAGGCTTTCCTGAAGGCGAAACTAATATAATTTGATCTACAATATTTTTATGAAGGTCAACCTTATCATAGTTTTCCTCAGCCATATTACCTACTTCAAAATCGGCAAATATGTCTGAAACCATAATACCTGTATCAACCGCTTTTTTCATTTCAGTCTTTAGTTCTTCAACAGAACCAATAATAAGCTCTTCCGTTTTATCTTCTGTTCTCCAGATAGGTAATGGAATACCCCAAAAACGTGATCTGGATAAATTCCAGTCATTGGCATTTAATAGCCAGTTACCAAAACGGCCTTCACCGGTAGATTTTGGTTTCCAATTGATAGACTTATTATGTTCAAATAGTTTATCGCGCTCATCTGAGACTTTTACAAACCAAGAATCTAACGGATAATATAAAATAGGCTTATCAGTCCTCCAGCAATTAGGATAGCTGTGTTTATATTTCTCTACTTTGAAAGCCTTATTTTCTTCTTTAAGTTTTATAGCCAATTCTACGTCTACAGACCTTTCAGGAGCTAGACCATCTTCATAATATTCATTCTTGACATACTTACCTGCAAATTCTTTCATTTCAGGTCTGAAGCGTCCTTGAAGATCTACTAGAGGTGCTAAATTTCCTAAACCATCCTGCACTAACAGAGGAGGCACTTCTGGAGTTGCTTGCTTGGCCACCAAAGCATCATCTGCACCAAAAGTTGGTGCCGTATGTACTATACCGGTACCATCTTCTGTAGTTACAAAATCACCCGAAATCACTCGAAATGCATTCTCAGGATTATCATTAGGTAGTGCATACTGTAGTAATTGCTCATACCTGATTTCAATAAGGTCTTTTCCTTTGAACTCTTTAACTACATAATATGGAATTTTCTTATCTCCATTCTTATAGTTAAGTAACTCTGATTTGGTTTCTACCTCAAAAAATTTACCAGCAAACTGCTTGCCAACCAAGTTTTTTGCCAACACAACGTTTATAGGTTGAAATGTATACTGATTGTAAGTTTCAACTAATACATAGTCAATTTTAGCACCAACTGTTAGGGCTGTGTTACTAGGTAATGTCCAAGGCGTAGTTGTCCAAGCTAAAAAGTAAATGTCGCCTTCGTTTTGTAAAAAATCAGGTAGTGTTTCTTCAATAGCTCTGAATTGAGCTACCACCGTAGTATCTGTAACATCCTGATATGTTCCTGGTTGGTTTAACTCATGCGAACTTAATCCGGTTCCAGCTTTAGGCGAATATGGCTGAATTGTATAACCTTTGTATAATAAATCTTTGTTATATAATTGCTTTAACAACCACCATACAGATTCTATGTATTTCGATTTATAAGTAATATAAGGGTCTTTCATGTCAACCCAATGACCCATTTTTCGAGTCAGGTCTTCCCATATATCTGTGTAACGCATCACTGCCTTTTTACAGGCTTCATTATATTCTTCTACAGAAATTTTCTTGCCAATATCTTCTTTGGTGATTCCTAACTCTTTTTCAACGCCTAACTCTATAGGGAGGCCATGTGTATCCCAGCCAGCTTTTCGTTTTACCTGATAGCCTTTTAAAGTTTTATAACGACAAAAAATATCTTTAATAGAGCGTGCCATTACGTGGTGAATACCAGGTAATCCGTTTGCAGAAGGAGGACCTTCAAAGAAAACATATGGTTTGTTGTCTTCTCGTGAAGTAATACTTTTTTTGAATATATCATTTTCTTCCCAATACTGTAGTATTTCATCTGCTACCTTTGGTAAATCCAACCCCTTATATTCTCTATAGTTCACGCCCATTTGTTCCTGAAATTCTATTGATTCGCGAAATTACATATTTTACTGAAAATAAAGGGTTCAAGAAATAAAAAAAGCACTCGTTTAGAGTGCTCATTTATATTTGGTGATCTGTATTTTCTACTCTTTTTTAATTACTACAAATTCCGTGCGTTTATTTTTTCTATGTTGTAGATCAGTACATTTAATGCCATTGGCACATTTATTCAATAATTTGGTCTCTCCATAGCCCTTTCCTGAAATTCTATCAGGTGAAATTCCTTGATTAATTATATATGATATTGTTTCTGCCGCTCTCTGTTCTGACAATGACAAATTCAGCCCATCAGGACCTCTAGAATCAGTATGAGCTCCAAAGGCAATTACCATATTGGGATACTTCTTCATTAAACGTACTACTTTACCTAAAGTATTCTTTGATGCTTCTTTAATAGTAGCCTCATTTAATTCAAAGCCAATATTATCTACATACAACATCTCTACACCATTTCTAGTGATAAACTCTTTTTCTTCAATAAATACCTCCAGATTGTTTTCTAAGCCGTTTGCATTTGATGTTTCTAATGAGGTATCAGATTCAAAATAGCCATTCTTGACTATCTTAATAGTATATTTCAAAGCACAATCCAATCCAAAATAGAATACCCCATCTGCCAGGGTGGATACTGTTCTTAACTTTTCCCCTTCGGGGTTAACTAAAGTGACTAATGCATTTTTTACAGGTAACCCTGTTACTTTATCTCTGACAATTCCTGAAACAGACTGATCACATAAAGAGATTGTTGTCTTTTGCACAAAAGTATAAATATCATCATCGCCTTTGCCACCCTTTCTATTAGATGAGAAGTAACCTTGTAATTTTTCGCTATTAATGATAAACGAAAAATCGTCACCCTTGCTATTGATAGGCGCTCCCAAATTTATAGGTTCTGGTAGCGAGCCATCTAATTTTGTAACATATACATCAAAACCTCCTTTTCCACCCTTTCTATTGGATGAAAAATAGATTAAATCACCATCAATGAATGGTGTGTATTCCTTATAAGGTGAATTAATGGTAGATCCTAAATTAATAGGTTTGCTATAATACCCATTTTTAATTTCTACATAAAAAATATCTTTATCTCCTTGCGTGCCCGGCATATCAGAAACAAAATAAATACGCTCACCATCCCTACTTATAAATGGGTGTCCTGCATCATGCCCATCGCTGTTAAAAGGTAAGTTTTCTGCATTCTTCCATTCACCGCCTTCTCCAATGGAAGCCCTGAATAACTTTAGACTTTTTGATTTAATACGTCTATTAATTTTGTCATTAGAAGTGTAATACACCTGTTTTAAGTCTTTTGTAAAACTTACAAATGCGTCATGGTATTTAGTATTCACTTTTTCGGAAAAAGGGCGTACATTTTTGATTTCACCACTTTCTGTTAGGTCACCTATATATAGATCTAAAAATGGTTGATTATTGCCACGCCAGACTCTATTAGAGATTCCTGGTTTTCTGCGTGTTGAGGAAAAAACTAGCTTATCACCCATAAAAGTGGAACCAAAATCAGAATACTTCGTATTTGCATCTATACTTTTAATACTATACTCCGCTGCCATAATAGAATCTGCACGTTCTATTTGGCCATAAGATAAGCTTACAATAAAAATAAAAAGTAAGGTAGTTAAGTACTTCATTAACAATCTTTATTTGCCATAATACAAATGGTGTACCAAAGTTTGGTTTCCAATTGAAAACAAATATTACATATTAATAACAACAAACTCTGTTCTTCTATTGATCCTTCGCTCTTCATCCGTACATTCAACATCTTTAATACACTTATTCAATATATTTGAAGCCCCATAGCCTTTACCACTAATACGTGAAGTAGAAATACCTCTACTTACTACGTAATCAATAGCACGCTTAGCTCTTCTATCAGACATCCATTGATTGTATTCATCAGGGCCCTTTGAATCTGCATATGCCTTACATTCAAGCACCAGATCAGGATTTTCTCGCATCATTTTAACAATACTCTGTAATTGTCGTTTGGCATTTTGGTTTAAATACGAGGATTCATAATCAAAATAGATAGGATCTATTTTTAAAGAATTACTACTTGACTTAGGAGTTGAGCTAATTTTGGGTCTATTTTCATTTCTCTTTTCTTTTACTTCTTCATTTTCAGTAACTTCTTCCTTCACCTCTTCGGATTTGATTAATGCACTTTCTTTAACTTCATCTTCTATGACGGATTCATTCTTCATTTCCTTTGTCACCTCATTCTTTTTACGTTGTCTTCTCTCAGAATCAACTACAAAATCAATTTCTCCTGTACCCAAAGAGATAATAATTTTTAGCTCCTTATTAGCTTCACCTGTTGTAGTAAATGATGTAGATTCAGGCGTGTACTTTTCTTTTCTTCCCTCAACTTTATAAATAGTATTGCATTCAAGTTCAAAATAAAACTCTGCATTTCCGTTTACTTTTTGAGCGGCTATTTCAGTACCTGATTCATCCATAATGACAACTTCAGATTCTGTTAATAGGTCATTGGTTTGTTGATCTCTTACTTCGCCTTTTAGTATTTGCTTACATATAGTTTCAGAAGGAACTGAAAGCGAATCTACAGCTTTGTCTTGAGCATAAAGGTATGTTGCAAATAGTAGAGAGAAAAATGCTATGAAATACCGTTTCATAAATAGTCTTTTTATCTATTAACGTATAAGTGCCTAAATAAATTATGCGTGTAAAATAAAAACCTTCGTAAAACGAAGGCTTTTAAATTTGGTTTGTTGACTTACATCTTTATAATTACAAACTCTGTTCTTCTGTTAGCAGCATGCTGTGCTTCAGTGCAATTAACGCCCTTTTCACATTGATTGATCAATTGGCTCGCACCGTATCCTTTTCCTGTAATCCTGGTAGGATCTATACCTCTTTCTATAATATAGTTTACGGTAGATTTTGCCCTTCTATCAGATAACCACATATTATACCCATCAGGACCACGAGAATCTGTATGTGATGCTGATTCAATAATCATTTTAGGGTATTCATTCATTAAATCTACTACTTTTTGTAATTCTCTTTTAGCTTGCTTAGTAAGATAAGACGAGTTAAAGTCAAAATATATAGGGTTAATGTTTACAGCATACGTACCTGGTCTTAATCTAACAATTTCATCTGGCAAAACATCAGGTAAACCTTCAGGTTTCACATCTTCACCTTCTCCTTCTGTTTGATTACCAGTTCCATCAGCTACAAAATCAATATCTCCTTTTCCTAGTAGTATTAATAGCTTTAATTCTATATCAGCTTCATCTGAAGTCGTGAACCCTTTTGATTGTGGAGTATATTCTATCTTTTTACCTTCTAGCTTATACTCTGTTTCACAATCTACTTCAAAAGTAAATATAGCATCATCTTTTACTACCATTCTTTTAATTTCATTACCATCTTTATCGCTTAAGATAACTTCTGATCCTGGCAATAAATCAGTAGAATTTTTATCGCGCACTTCACCAATAACCTGTTGTCTGCATTTAAATTCAACCGGTTCTTCTTCTAAAAATGAATAGATATCATCATCGCCTTTTCCACCTTCTCTATTAGAAGAAAAATAACCTTTTCTGGTTTCATTATCAATAATAAAAGCAAAATCATCACTAGAAGTGTTAATTGGCTCGCTTAATAATACAGGATTTGGTGTAAAGCCTTCCAATTTCGTTGCATAAATATCTGACCCTCCTTTACCACCATATCTATCAGAAGTAAAATAAAGCACATCATTATCTACAAATGGAAACCAATCTTTAGCTTCAGAATTCACCTTTGGTCCCAAATTTTCAGGATTTCCAAATCCACTTTGATTGACGTCTACCTTGAAAATATCTGTTTCACCCATCGTACCTGGCATGTCTGATGTAAAATACAAGGTCTTTTCATCTTCACTTAGAGCAGGGTGACCTACAGAATATTCTACATTATTGAAAGGCATAGGAATAACATTAATCCATTCACCATCACTATTCACGGTGGCTTTGAACATGGCTAAATTTGTCCATCCTCTATTATCGACACCCAGTTGTTTGTTATAATAATTATCTCGAGTGAAATAGACTGTTTTACCATCTTTAGTAAAAACAGCATTCCCTTCATGGTATCTTGAATTCACTTCTCCTTTTAGCTTCTTTTTATTGGAAACTTCTCCATTATCACTAATACTACCTTGATAGAGATCTAAAAAACGTTGACCATTTTGTTTCCATACGTCTTTAATGATATTAAAACCAGTTCTCGGTGACGTGAAAACCAACACCCCATCACTGCGCAATGAAGTACCAAAATCTGAATTTACTGTATTTACTTCAAGATTTTTGACATCTTTATATTTACCTGATCCTTCTTGAGCACCTATCAATAAAGTACTAAATGTAAATAATGTTAAAATATATTTTTTCATAGTTTGTGTAATCAAGTATTTAGAAAAATCTAGGTGATTTTAAGTTCTTCTTTGAAAAATCTATATCCCATAATAAAAATACCTCATGGGTACCATCATTAAAGTCGCCTAAGTTTGTAGTCGTGTAATCATATGCATAACCTATCCTAAAACTAGGAGTCACCCCAAAATTAACCAAAGCACCTATAGAATCATCCAATCTATAATTCAACCCTAACTCCAATCGCTCATTCATCAAAAAATTAGCTGATACATCTATAGATAATGGTGCGCCTGTAACCCCCTTGATCATCGTTGAAGGCTTAAACTTTAAATTATCTGATAAATAAAATACATATCCAGAAGTTAAAAAGTAATGTGTCTCCTCTGCTGCTCTGGTTATCCTACCATCTTCCTTCTCTAAATGCTTCGTCTCTAAAATATTGGGAACCGACAACCCTACATAAAACCTGTCTGTATAATAATAAGCGCCTGCTCCAAAATTAGGAAAGGTCTCATTTACATTATCATTAAACAATGGATCTTGACCTGGTAAGGTCTGTGGTAACACCGCCGATAATAAATCTACATTAAACAAACTGATACCTCCTTTTAATCCAAAAGCCAATCTACCTTCTTCTGAAGTAGAAATAGTATACGACACATCTGCATAAATATTGGTCTCTTGAACAGGGCCATACTCATCAGCTATAGCCGTAAATCCAGCTCCCAAGTTCCTACCTACAGGCGCATGAACTGACAAGGTAGCTGTCTTTGGTGCTCCATCAATACCAACCCACTGGGTTCTACCTAACAAACCTAAACTCAAAGTACCCCTACTACCTGCATAAGCCGGATTTACAACATTCATGTTGTACATATACTGCGTAAACTGAGGATCCTGCTGGGCGTTACCTGTAACTGATGTTAAACTTAATAGTAACAGTAAAGCTATAAATGCTATTCTCATGATTCTATTTGATATTTTGAATAAGAACAAAATCTTATTTATTTTAATAATTAACATACACCCAGCCAGCAACAGATTGCCTACCACCTTGGTTAAACTCAATTATATAGTAATATGTTCCTGCTGGCACTCTTTGACCTTTATCTAAGGTTCTTGAACCTGTAGAGAAACCATCCCACCATAGAGGCTCATCTCTACCATTGTTAGCATACTCATATACTATATTACCCCAGCGATCATAAACATCCATCGTAAAATTAGGATACTCAGCTAGTAAAGGAATAATGAACTCCTCATTCAATCCGTCACCATTTGGTGAGAACCCTGAAGGAATGAAATTACAAGGAACTGGATCTAAGTAATTCGGTGAATTATTGTCTGGCGGACCATTACAATTATCATTTCTAGGATTACCATCTGAGTCTGTATCTTCTCCATCTTCACCCGTTTCAGCGGTTGGTATACCATCTCCATCATCGTCAGTATCTCTATAATCAACCTCAGCATCAGGTGTAATTGAATTAGATACACTATTTCCTAGAGTGGCTGAAAGCTCATCAAATAGTGACTGATCTCTATTTGGAAGTTCAGTGGCTGGATCAGTAATTACAGTCAAACCATTAGGATCTAAGAAATCTCCTATTGAGCCATCAAATGCATCATCAAGTCCATCATTATCGCTGTCATTTCCTGAAGCTTCTACATCAGGATTGCCATCTGCGTCAAAATCATGTCCTTCAACAAAATCTGGTACATTATCATTTTCAGAATCCTCATCTAAATAATCAACATTATCTGTACCATCAGTATTTATAGGTTGAATACCATTACCAGATTGATAATTTTCTTCACCATTATCAGGGTCTATATCATACGCATCATCTAAACCATCATTATCAGCATCTCCTACAGGGTTCAAGTAGCCTCCTGTAGTTTGGCCTTCAACATTATCAGGAATACCATCTGCATCTGCATCTTGATCTAAATAGTTTGGTCTTGAATCACCATCTTGATCACCATCAGGTTCATTAAGCGTTATAATACCATCTCCATCATCATCTATATCTAAATAATTGTCAATACCATCTCCATCTGTATCACCAAAAGCAATTTCATCAATGGTATCTACACCATCATTATCATCATCATTATCTAAATAATCATCAATACCATCGCTATCTGTATCTTGAGCATCACTTGGATTACCATCACCATTAGGATCAGGATTTTCAGCATCTGTGGGAACACCATCACCATCATCGTCAGCATCTAAATAATCTGGCATGTTATTTCCGGTACTAGCATCTGTGTTTTGTGAATCAGAGAAATCACCATCTCCATTAGGATCTGGACCTTCAAATCTGGTATGAATACCATCACCGTCATCATCAATATCTCTGTAGTTTACATCATCTTCTTCATCAGTATTTGGTAAATCTGTTGCTGGATCTGTAGTTATTATTAATCCGTTTGGATCTCCATAACCAGAAGTATCACCGTCATAAGCATCATCAATGCCATCATTATCAACATCACTTCCACTAGGGAATACATCCTCAGTTCCATCTTCATTTAAATCATGTCCCTCAATACGATCTGGCACTGTATCGCCGTCACTATCGGTATCTCTATAATCAGGATCACTATCAGCTCCAAATAAACCTGAATCAGAATTTACATCATTGGCTTGAATACCATTATCAGATGCACTATTATTATTTGGGTCACTAACTGTAAGATTATCAAAATTATCATAGGCATCATCTAAACCATCACCATCTGCATCAGTACCTGTAGGCGGTATATAACCATCAGTAGTTTGACCTTCTACATTATCAGTAATACCATCATTATCTGAATCTTGATCTCTATAATCTGGTCTACCTTCACTATCTGTATTAGCCGTACCTCCTTCAGTAGCTGTTAAGATACCATCATTATCATCATCAATATCTAAATGGTCATCAATACCATCTCCATCTGTATCACCAAATGCAATTTCTATGCTTGTATTCACAGTATCATCATCATCATCAATGTCTAAGAAGTTATTATTACCGTCATTATCAGTATCTGTTAATGTATAAGTAATAACTGCCGAATCAGTATCATTGTCTTCAATAGCATCAAACAAGCCGTTTGCACCAGAGTCTGTGTCAGCATCATCTATAAAACCATCATTATTAGCATCTAATTGGCCGTGACCAGCTTCTACAACATCATTAAGTCCATCATTATCTGAATCTATATCTAAATGATTTGGAATATTATCTCCGTCAAAATCATATGCTGATTCTACTCTACCATCTGCATCTCCAACAGCAGGATTACCCGGTCGATCATCTAAATAATTAGGTACCCCATCACTATCATCATCTGCTAAAGGATCTAAACCATTTAACTCTACTGAATCTGGAATACCATCATTATCGTCATCTAAGTCTGCCATATCGCCAACTCCATCTCCATCAAAATCAGAATCTACTGTTAAAGTAGCAACTCGTGAAGGTTGATCAATATCACAAACAAATGCAGGTGATGATAAGATAACTCTGTACTGATACCCATTATAACTTGCAGGTACGATAGTAAGTGTTAATTGATTAGTGGTAGCACCACTATAACCAGAACTCACACCAGCAACTGGCGGTCCATTATTTACAGTAGTCCAAAGTGCGGCAGGATTTTCTCTTTCTTGCCATTCAAAAGTAACTGGCTGACCATCTACTGTAAATATTGCAGGAGCATTGATAATTACTGTATCATCACCCGGTTGACCTGCTGGCAAAGGCTGTACTCCTATACCGGCAACCTGAAAGTCATACGTTCCGTCATTCCCAAAATCTATCGGTTCAGTATAACCTAAAGTTAATCCAGGTGTATTTACTACACCATTAGCATCAACAGTAAGGTTAAAATCACTACCCAGTATACCATTATCATCTAAATCTTCAGCACCAAAACCAGCTTCGGTGAGATCATTACAAGGATCTCCATTGAAATCATCATTATCTGAATTTAAATCCAAAGCATCAATATCTCCATCACCATCAGAGTCCAACACTGGTATATTCAAAACACCACTATCAGGTGCATCTTCTAAAGCATTTAATAATCCATTAATTCCAACATCTGTAACATCAATAAGATCTAACCTTCCATCATTATCTCCATCAAGTACTGTTGCACTTAACTGACCAGATTCTACAATATCATAAATACCGTCATTATCACTATCCAAATCTAAGTGATTTGGTACACCGTCACCATCAGTATCATATACATCTGGAATACCATTACCATCAGCATCAGTATAATCTGTTAAGCTACCATCGCCAGGACCAGGACCACCGACAAGATCTTGCCAGTTTGGAATGCCATCACCATCTTCGTCTCCGTATGGATCGTTTCCTCCAGATTCATCTACATCAGGAATACCATCATTATCTGAATCAGCATCATTAACATCTGCTACTAAATCTCCATCGGAGTCTTCTTGTATTATTAATTGTCTAGAATCAGAAGCTATTTCTGTATCACAAGCATAATTACTTGTACTAACAAGTACCCTATAATAATTACCTCCAAAACTAGCGGGAGTATTACTAATAGTTAGACTTATTGTATTTGTACCACTATAGTTTGGATTTGCATCTGTAATATCTACATAGGAGCCTGGTGAATCATCAAGACTTACTTGCCATTGAAAAGTATCTCCTGTAGTAACCAAACCTACTACTGTAACATTATCACCAGCCAAAATTGGTGAGATAGGATCAAGCTGATTTGTAATAGCTGTTGTAACAGAAGCTTCTTGAAAATCAAATGTTGAATTTCCATTTACATCATCAGGAAGTGTATATCCTAAAGTCAATCCTGACGCTGCCAAATCAACAATACCATTTACATCAAACACTAAACTCACATCTGCACCCAAGATACCATTGGGCTCAGTATCTTCTGCGCCAAAACCAGCCTCTACAAGGTCAAAACAGTTATCATCATCTGCATCTATCTCATAAGCATCAAAATTCAAATCAGAATCAGAATCTGTGGTTGGTTGAAGGAGTGTTGCAGTAGATGTATCATCAGATTCTATAAAATTAAACAACCCATTATTGCCTGAGTTAGCTGCTGCCCCATCTATAATTCCGTCAGAAACATTATCTAATACATTTACTCCATCTATCTGACCTGATTCAACTAAGTCGTAAATCCCATCATTATCTGAATCTAAATCATATCTGTTAGGCACACCATCTAAATCTGTATCAAGTGTATCACCTCCCTCATCAACATCTGGAATACCATCATTATCATCATCTAAATCTATAGGGTCATCTATACCGTCATTGTCCCAATCGATGTCAAGTGCTTCTCTCCAGTCAGGCTCACCTCCTGGTGTATCTAAATCTGGAAAACTAGCAGGTGTTTGCCCATTGGTTGGGTTTATTTGTGTATCATCAGCATCATAGGCATTATCTAATCCATCTCCATCAGCATCGCCACCTGAAGGTACTATTTCAGGTGTACCGTCATTATCAGTATCCCAACCTTCAACACTATCAATATCTGCATCATCATCACTATTTAAATCAATATAATCAGCACCATCAGCCGCGCCATCAGTATTTGTAGGAACTACAGCTCCAAAAGGACCTGTACCTCCACTAATACCAACTGTTAATTGATCATCACCATCATAATTATCATCAAGCCCATCATCATCAACATCTGTACCAGCAGGTGCTATATAATTTGCAGTTGTTTGTCCTTCAATATTATCAACAATACCATCACCATCTGCATCTATATCTATATAATCTTCATCACCCGTTCCATCAGTATTTGGAAGTGGTAGAGGAGTAGCTTCTAAAGTATCATCTAGTCCATTACCATTTGCATCATTTAAAGTTGTTGGATCTCCAGGAGTACCATAGTCTAGATGGCCATCTCCATCGGCATCTACACCTCCAGCTTCTATGATATCAGAAATTCCATCCCCATCACTATCTAAATCAAGATAATTAGGAATTGTATCATTGTCTAAATCATCCGTTCCTTCAATCGCATCTGGAATACCATCATTATCACTATCTAAATCTAAAAACTCTGGAATACCATCACCGTCTTTATCATCATTAAATAAGTCACCATTCATATCTGTATCCTCATCGGCAGTATCAATGCCATCACCATCATCATCATCATCTAAATAATTATCTGTTCCATCACCATCAGTATCTAATGTATCACCTGTATTAGGATTTCCATCGCCATCAGGATTTGGTCCTTCTAAAATTGTATCTACTCCATCACCATCATCATCTACATCTAAATAATCATCTGTACCATCTAAATCTGTATCTAATGGATCTGTAGACCCTGAAGTAGGGTCACCATCACCATCTAAATTTGCCCCTTCAAACTCCGTGTTTACTCCGTCACCATCATCATCAACATCCAAATAATCTGGAGTTGTATCTCCACTAGCTGAATCTGTATTCTGTGGAGGAGTTGCACCAGAAGTAGGATCACCATCGCCATCTAAATTTGCCCCTTCAAACTCCGTATTTACTCCATCGCCATCATCATCTACATCTAAATAATCTGGGGTTGTATCTCCACTGGCTGAATCTGTATTCTGTGGAGGAGTTGCACCAGAAGTAGGATCACCATCGCCATCTAAATTTGCACCTTCAAACTCCGTGTTTACTCCATCGCCATCATCATCTACATCTAAATAATCTGGGGTTGTATCTCCACTGGCTGAATCTGTATTCTGTGGAGGAGTTGCACCAGAAATAGGATCACCATCACCGTCTAAATTAGAACCTTCAAACTCCGTATTTACTCCATCACCGTCATCATCAACATCTAAATAATCATCAACACCATCTAAATCTGTATCTTGTGTCAAACCGGTATTTGGGTTGCCATCTCCATCTGGGTTTGGATTCTCAAAAAATGTATTTACTCCATCATCATCATCATCTACATCCAGAGCATCAATATCTCCGTCACTATCAGTGTTTAGGATTGTATATGTAAGAGTTGCCGTTAGCGTATCATCACTTTCAATGCCATTAAATAAGCCATTAGCTCCTGACCCAGTATCAGCACCATCAATTCTACCATCAAAATCTGTATCTAAAATAAAAGCGTGACCTGCTTCAAACATGTCATAAACACCATCATTATCACTATCTATATCTAAGTAATTAGGAGTGAAGTCCCCGTCAATATCACCATTTCCTTCAACAGCATCCGGAATACCGTCATTATCACTATCTAAGTCAAGTAAATTTGGAACTCCATCACCATCATCATCACAAAGTTGAAATGTAGCAAAACGTAAGTTATCAAAGCCCTGCTCATCTCTTCCAGCAGCACCATCAGAATCAACACCATATTCAATAACAATTGTAGTAAATGGTTTTGGGCTTATTACCCCTACAAAATTCTCAATATTTTCACCAAAAGTAGTTGATCCTTGTGTTGTTCCAGCGCCATCTTGAAAATCTGATATACCTGTGGCGTTTAATCCAACCCCTAAGGATGGAGGTGTTTGCCAAACCAAGCTTCCATCAACTTGAATTTCAATATCTGTGGTAGCGATACCGCCAAAATCTAATATATCTACTAAGTCAAACCCTGCCGCATTAACAGGATTTGTAAATGTAATAGTAGTTATAGCTGTATAATCATCTATGTTGCTGGGTGAGGGCGGTCGAACTCGGATACCCGTACCTCCTCCTCCTGATTGATATCTATTATTTGTTGAGGAAACTGCGCTTGATATTGTAGTATAGCTAACAGTATAACTGGTTCCTCCATCAGAAAATGGCTCTGAGCCTGCCCAATCAGTAATTGAAGTAATCACACCTCCACTGGTAGTAACATCTGCATCCCAGTTTGAAGCTGTATTTCCACTACCATCTGTTAAACCCCCAACAGTATATACGTTTATGCTATTGTCTATCCAATCTTGATTGGCTGTAGCCGGACATTCCTCTGTATCTGGAATACCATCATTATCATCATCTAAATCGGTATCATCAGCTATACCGTCACCATCACTATCTACTTTTACAGAAATATTTACTGTACCAGTATCAGTTAAACCATTGCTATCCGTAATTGTGTAGGTAAAAGAATCCCTTCCGGAAAAACCAATAGGAGGTGTATATGTAAAAGTACCATCTGCATTGACAACAACAGTACCTCCGTTTGCTGAAACTGCATCAAAACTTGTAACTGTAGTAGGGCCTGTTCCTAATTGATCAGCCCCATCTCCATTATCAACAAACACATCACCATTTAAGATGGTATCAACAATAGTTTCAACTTCATCATTTATCACTACTGGTACCGCAACTATTGCATTTAAAGTAACAGAGACCTGAACAGATTCAATATTAGGAATACCCGCAGAATTATCACCTGGTAAAAGTTGTAATGTTTCAGTTGTACCAGTTGCAACAAACCTAAATGTTTCTGTACTCCAAACATCTTGTGAAGCGGCAAGTGAAATTGTTTGCATTGGAAAACTTCCTACTACATATCTAAACTCATCATTGTAAACAGGAGAATATGCAACACTACCAAAACCGTCAGCATTTGTGGTGGCAGTCAATGTATATAGCGTCACCTCATAAGTAAACCCAGCAACCAAACCTGTCATGGTAGTACTTATTATTTCCTCTGATCCTGATGGACCTAAATCCCTCAATGAAATCCATGATGTGTGGCCATTGGGTGGCAATGGCAACATGCCCCCAGCAACATTCCATGTGGCACCTCCACCTAATGAAATACCGGTAGCAGCAGCTTGATTGGCATCTGAAACATCAGGTGTACCCGAAGTAGCAACCCAACCAGGTGGAACACATGACGCACATGGAGCAGACCCATCTGATGCAGGAATTGATTGTGATAAAATTATTTGCGATGAAAAGAAAAGAATACTTAACAAAGTAATTGTTAATATTTTATTTCTTAAATGCACATAATCGTAAATATGATTTGCAGTTAAGTAATTTTTTCTCATGGTATATTTTTACTTAAGTATGTTGTTTTTGGTAATTTACAGCTTCTTTAAAGCGTACAATAACTTTGATAATCCCTTATTTATTAATTGTTTCCCTTCAGATTAGCAATAAAAACAAATATATAAAAAAATGTTAACGTCAATTTTTTTTGAACCTTTATTTTTTACATATTTATCAAGCATATTTATTACATTTTAATAATTCTGAACTCAGTTCTTCTGTTCTCCTGATGCTGCTCTGATGTACACTTCACAAAACTTGAACAGTTGTTCACCAATTGCATCTCCCCGTAGCCTTTACTCTTAATTCTATTACCTTCAATTCCTTTTGCTATTAAAAATTCTTTGACCGATTTAGCACGCTTTTGCGAAAGTATCTGATTGTACGCTTCTGTATTGTTAGAATCTGTATGAGACCCTGCTTCTATAATCCAAGAAGGATTTTCTTTTAATATTTCTACCACCCTTTTTAATTCATAAGCGGCATCCCTTCGTATATCTACCTTATCATAGTCAAAATAAATTGGATTTGTATTAATAAACCTTGCATTATTTTTTTCTATAATTTGCTCTGAAGGATAGCCATTACCTCCTACAATCATAAACTCAATCCTTCTATTAGCCTGATGTTCATTTTCTGAACAGTTAACAAAACTCTTACATTTGTTAACGTACCTTTTTTCACCATAACCTTTGCCTGAAATTCTGTTGGCATTTATCCCTTTAGAAATGATGTAGTTTACAACTGTCTTGGCTCTTTTATCAGATAAAATTTGATTATATGATTCAATATTTCTAGAATCTGTATGTGCCCCTGCCTCAACAATAATGGTAGGATTATCTTTCATTATTTGAACTATTTTATCCAATTGCTTCAACTCATCATCAGACAAGCTCCATTTATCATATTCAAAATAAATAGGTGAAATTTTAATAAAGCTTCCCATTTTTGCACTTACAGATAAATCGTTATCAGCAACACCCGTATTCTCAGCATTAGCTTCTAGTACCGAATCCTCATTTATGGTATTATTTTCTGTTTTGACCTCGTCTGTTTTTACATAGGTCATGTTATTCTCACCAACTTTTACATTTTCAATGCTCGCTGCATTTGAAGCAAACCTGTCATTATCATTAACAATAACAAATTCTGTTCTTCTGTTTAATTGATGTTCTTCTCTAGAACATTTCACAAAGCTTGAACAGTTATTGACCAGCTGCATTTCTCCGTACCCTCTTGCAGTAATTCTATTTCTGTCAATACCTTTCGAGACGATATAATCTACCGTAGCTTTTGCTCGTTTCTCTGATAATATCTGATTATACCCTTCTCTTGCTCTTGAATCAGTATGTGAGCCTGCTTCTATTACCATAGATGGATGCTCTTTCATAACAGCTACTACCTTATCTAATTCTTTAGCCGCCTCAGGACGGATATTCCACTTATCAAAATCAAAATAGATAGTGTTTACATTAATCACGATCTTTTCATCAACCATCTTTAATTCAGGGTCCATTTTTACACCTATATTCAAAGGTGTAACATTTGTATCGTTGGCTGTTTTAAAATCTATTTCTTTTTTCATGTATCCCGGTGCCTCAACTACAGCTTTATACTCAGTATCACTTTTGGCATCAAAGCCAAAGGCTCCTTTTAATTCTGGTAAAACAACCGCCTTTATCTTAACAATTCTTTTTTGTTGTTTCTTTAATTCATCAATTCTTACAGCATCAGTTTCCTCGTCATAAATTCTAGGGTTATCATCAATAATATATGTATACCCATCAGGTAAGATATCTTTAACATCTATACCTTTAGCAGTTTTTTTACCAATATTACTAACTTCAACAGTAAACTCCACTTCTTCTCCAGTTTCTGGGGCTTCATTGTCAATAGTAATCTTTACATCAATTTCTGTATTGTTAATTTCTTCAACTGTTGTCTTTATTGAAGCATCGCTATCAACATTTGTGAAAGGTTTCCAATCATCATCTAAGCTTGTTGGAATTACCAATTTATCAACTTCATTTCCTTCATTGTCAAATAATGTGATAGTGGTTCCTGGAATGATCTGATCTGTATCAATATCTTTTACGATACCTACAATAGCCTGCTTTCCTTCAATCTGTATGGGTGGGTCAGCTACTAAAGCATAGATATCATCATCTCCTTTACCTCCTTTTCTATTAGAAGAGAAATATCCTCGATTGTTTTCATCATTGATTATATAAGCAAAATCATCTTTTTCACTATTAATAGGTTCTTCAAGGTTAATTGCCTCAGTAATGGTTGAATCAAAAACGCGTGAGGCAAAAATATCTAGCTCGCCAAAGCCCTTATGTCCGTCTGAAGAAAAATACAAGAAATTATTATCACTAATAAAAGGAAACATCTCACGCCCTTCGGTATTTATTCTAGGTCCTAAATTCTGAGGAGTGCCATAGGTTCCATCATTATTTACATCCACTACATAAATGTCTGTTTTACCAATAGAACCAGGTCTATCTGAAATAAAATATAATTTTTTATCATCTGCACTTAATGTAGGGTGCCCAGTAGAATACTCATCATTGTTAAAAGGTAATTTTACCACATCTATCCATTGACCCTTGTCTGTAACTTTTGCTTTATATAATTGTATATTTACAGTACCTGTAGAGTCTTTTATTGCTTTGTTTCCAGAAGAATAATTATTCGCACTAAAATATACCGTTTTCAAGTCTTTTGTGAACGATGCTATCCCCTCATGGAACTTATTATTCACATCACCAGGCACTAATTTTTTATTTTCTATCTCGCCATCCTCAGAAACGTTACCAATATATATATCTAAAAAAGCCTGGTTATTACCACTCCAGGTTGTTTTTGTAATAAAGGCGTTTTCTTTAGGAGCCGCAAAAATCACCTTGTCCTTACCGAAAAAAGTGGTTCCAAAGTCAGAATTCTTAGTATTGATCTTTACACCTTTAATTGTATACTTACCTGGAGTTGTCTGCCCATATACAACTCCCGCAATTAATAGTAAACTCCAAATAACTTTTTTCATTTTAATCGCTTTATCTTATACTATTCGTTTAGAAAAATCTAGGTGATTTTAAGTTCTTCTTTGAAAAATCTATATCCCATAATAAAAATACCTCATGGGTACCATCATTAAAGTCGCCTAAGTTTGTAGTCGTGTAATCATATGCATAACCTATCCTAAAACTAGGAGTCACCCCAAAATTAACCAAAGCACCTATAGAATCATCCAATCTATAATTCAACCCTAACTCCAATCGCTCATTCATCAAAAAATTAGCTGATACATCTATAGATAATGGTGCGCCTGTAACCCCCTTGATCATCGTTGAAGGCTTAAACTTTAAATTATCTGATAAATAAAATACATATCCAGAAGTTAAAAAGTAATGTGTCTCCTCTGCTGCTCTGGTTATCCTACCATCTTCCTTCTCTAAATGCTTCGTCTCTAAAATATTGGGAACCGACAACCCTACATAAAACCTGTCTGTATAATAATAAGCGCCTGCTCCAAAATTAGGAAAGGTCTCATTTACATTATCATTAAACAATGGATCTTGACCTGGTAAGGTCTGTGGTAACACCGCCGATAATAAATCTACATTAAACAAACTGATACCTCCTTTTAATCCAAAAGCCAATCTACCTTCTTCTGAAGTAGAAATAGTATACGACACATCTGCATAAATATTGGTCTCTTGAACAGGGCCATACTCATCAGCTATAGCCGTAAATCCAGCTCCCAAGTTCCTACCTACAGGCGCATGAACTGACAAGGTAGCTGTCTTTGGTGCTCCATCAATACCAACCCACTGGGTTCTACCTAACAAACCTAAACTCAAAGTACCCCTACTACCTGCATAAGCCGGATTTACAACATTCATGTTGTACATATACTGCGTAAACTGAGGATCCTGCTGGGCGTTAAGGTTAGTGATAGAAATTACAGCTATTAATAGTAAATATGTTATTTTCTTTTTAATCATTTTTATATAATCTATGAGCAGCATTCAACATGCTGCTCACTTATATTAGTAATTTACATATACCCAACCTGTAATTGGTTTACGTTCACCATCATTAAAATAGATGATATAATAATAGGTACCCACGGGAACTCTAAAGTCATCTCTTCTAACTGTCATTCTTCCATTTGAGAATCCATCCCACCATTCTGGTTCTGGATTTCCATTGTTTTCATAATTATAAACTCGTGTACCCCAACGATCATAGATTTCTATTCTAAAGTCTAGATATCTAGTTAATAGAGGAATGATAAATGTATCATTATCTCCATCATCATTAGGTGAGAATCCATCTGGAATGATATCACATGAAATAGGATCTAAATAATCAGGTATAGTATTTTGATTACAATCATCATCTAACCAATTACCATTTTCATTGAAATCTTCATCAAATGTATCTGTACCATCACCATCATCATCTATATCTCTGTAGTCTACTTCAGCATCTGCTTCCACAAAACCATCAGGAAGATTTGGTGTATTAGAAATATCAAGATCAGTATTTGGTAAATCATTAGCTGGATCATCAATTTCATCATTCACATCATACGGATCGTTCACATCACTACCTTCAAATCCATCATCCAATCCATCACCATCAGTATCAGTTCCAGTAGACTCTGCATCTGCTACACCATCATGATCAGTATCATGACCTTCTACTTCATCAAGCACACCATCATTATCTGAGTCATCATCTAGATAATCCGGGGTATCTGTTCCATCTGTATTTTCAGGATCAATACCATCTGTTGGCTCATAAGCATCATCTAAACCATCACCATCTGAGTCCAATCCTGAAGGTTCTGTATACGTTCCTGTTGGCTGTCCTTCAATGTTATCAGGAATTCCATCGCCATCAGCGTCTATATCTAAGTAATTCGGATTTCCATCAAAGTCTGCATCATCACTTGTTTCAATAGCTGTTAAAATGCCGTCACCATCATCATCTATATCTAAATAATTAGGTTGACCGTCATTATCACTATCATCATCAAATGGGTCACCAAGACCATCAACATCTTCATCAATGGTATTAATTCCATCTCCATCATCATCAATATCTCTATAATCAACATCCGCATCAGGTTCACCACTATTTGCATCTTCGTCAGTATCGGTTAGATCAAGAGCCGGATCATTTATTTCATCATTTACATCAAATCCGTCATTTACATCAGACCCTTCATAACCATCATCCAATCCATCCTGATCTGTATCCGTTCCAATAGCTGATGCTTCGCTAGGATCAATCATACCATTACTATTTGCGTCATGCGCTTCAGTACTATCAGGTACCAGATCATTATCAGAATCTAAATCTAAATAATCAGAATTATCCGTTCCGTCAGTATTTTCAGGGTCAATACCTGTTCCATCACCTGGCGTAGTTTCATAACTATCATCTAAACCATTACCATCGCTATCTACCCCAGAAGGTAATCTATAGTTATCAGTAGGTTGCCCTTCAACATTATCTGGTATTCCATCACCATCTGCATCTATATCTAAATGATTTGGTATTCCGTCACCATCAGCATCTAAATTATCACATATTCCAGCTGCATTTATTGCACATCCAGTATCAGGATCTTGATAATTAGGAATATCATCATTATCATCATCTGCACTTGGGTCAGTTCCTCCATTAAAATTGTTAGACTCTATTATATCTATGATACCATCATTGTCATCATCAATATCAAAGATATCTGGTACCAGATCACCATCTGTATCAACCAATACTTCTATGGTAACCGTTGCAAAAGCATAATCACCATTAGCCGAGCCTATCAAGCCCTGACCATCTTCTATTCTGTAGACAAAACTATCATCTCCCACAAAGTCTGCGTTTGGCGTATATATAATTCTATCATCTGTAGGGTCATTTGGAGTACCACGATCATCAACTGCAGCTGTCCCAAACACTGGTGGAGTGGTAATCACAATAGTATTATTACTTGGACCATCTCTACCAAAATCATCATTAATTAGTACATTAATAACATTATCCGTTGAATTTTCTACAACCTGTACATCATCATCTACCGCCGTAGGTAAGAAATTAATAACAATATCAGGATTAGAGCCGTCATCTGTCAGTACACTTTCATCATCATCTAAAGGATCTCCATCACCATCTTCATCAACATCAAAGCTTAGTGTAAAGTCACTATCAAAATCAATATTATCAGAACCTATGATCTCAGCTCCATTAGAATAATCTGTTCCGGTAGTTAATACTTCTGCTTCAAATCGTAATTCAATAGATTCATTTGTTGCTAAATCAAGTTCTGTACCTGACCAAACGACAGTATTTCCTGTTAAAGTTCCTGAACTGGTAACCGTACCACTTCTGTCAACGACAAGACTTCCTGGAATAACGCTGTAGCCATCTTGAACCACATCACGTACTGAAATACCAGTTGCATTACTTGGCCCATCATTGGTAACAGTAATCATAAATGTTACAATATCTCCTGTGGTTGGGTTGTAATCATTCATGGTTTTCTCCAACCTTAAATCAGATACCGGAATAGGTGTAACAGCAACAAAATCTTCATCATCATCATCAAGACCGTCACTATCTCTATCATCAACACCAAAACTAATTGCCGGATCACTATCAGGATCTTCATTATCTGATGCTACAATCTCTGCATAATTATCATAATCACCAGCTACTCCGTTTGCCAATACTGTGGCTGTAATTTCTATAGTGGCCGTTTGTCCTGAAAGGATTGTTGCTGGCAACACCCATTCTCCAGTACTTTCGGTATACGTACCATCTCCTATTGCATTAACAAAACTATAACCAGACAGCAACACATCAGAAACAATAACTCCTGTTGCATCACTTGGACCTTGATTTGTTACAGATAGTTCAAAGGTAATGTCTGTTCCAACAAAAGGAGAGCTTCCGCCTGCGCTGGTAATTATTTTACTCAACTCTAAATCTGAAAGTGCTATTGCTTCAATAGTTTCCTCAAGATCATCAGGAGTTAAATTACTATCTATTTGACCTAATACTACATTGGTAACCTCATTTGTAATTATTTGGCCTCCAACATCAAGGTCTACTCTGGCTTCAATTGTTAAAATTGCTGTTGCTCCATTATTAAGCGTACCTATAGTCCAGGTAGTGCCATCATAATTACCTTGTGTTGTTGTATTATTACCTGTTGCCGTTACTCTTGACGGCAATGCGTCATCTAAACTTAACCCAGATACTTGAGCGGGACCTCTATTCTCTACTGTAATTGTATAGGTAATTATTTCACCAACAAAGGGTGTATTATTGTCAACCGTCTTGCTAATAAATAAGTCAGATTCATTCTCTACTGTAATCGTCTCCTCCAAATCATCTGGCGTAACATTACTATCTATC
>NZ_JBWQOL010000007.1:0-182519 GCF_056591715.1 Maritimimonas sp. 2405UD52-3 | reverse complement strand
ATTCATTGCTTCGGATTTTCCTTTCGGAAAATCACTCGCAAAAGAACTATCGCCAGTTTTATTTATTAAATTAGTCGCTAAACCTAACGCAACGCGCCATACACAAACCAATGGGCGAAATCCCTTGCTTTTTATCTCTATGTAAATAGTCTACCTTTGCTGCATGCGTATAGATCTAATTTCGGTTACACCTGAGTTGATTCAGAGTCCGTTTCAATATTCCATTATTAAAAGAGCTATTGACAAGGACTTAGTAGATGTCTATTTTCATGACTTACGAGACTATGCTGTTAACAAATACGGTAAAATAGATGACTATGCTTTTGGTGGTGGTGCCGGTATGGTACTCATGATAGAACCTATTGATAAATGCATTGCTAAATTAAAAGCAGCGCGTGCGTATGACGAAGTTATTTTTATGACGCCTGATGCTCCTGTATTGAATCAGCAAACAGCCAATACGCTATCATTAGCTAAAAACATTATTATTTTATGTGGGCATTATAAAGGCATAGACCAACGTGTACGTGAATTATTTGTTACTAAAGAGATTTCTATTGGCGATTATGTGTTGAGCGGTGGCGAATTGGGCGCGGCGGTTTTATGCGATAGTATCATTCGGTTAATCCCTGGTGTTTTGGGTGATGAAACCTCCGCCCTTACCGATTCTTTTCAAGATGGATTGCTTTCACCACCTATCTACACTAGGCCCTCCGATTATGAAGGGCATAAAGTGCCAGAAGTACTCTTATCAGGTAACTTTGCAAAGATAGAAGCCTGGCGTCACGAGCAAGCACAACATCGCACCCAACAGATTAGGCCCGACCTGCTTCAAGACGACTAAAATAAATTTTTACTAGTATTATTTTTATATTTAAAGTTTTTCGTAAATTTGCACTCGCAAAATTAACCTCTGACGAAAATCGTGCATGTTGCTTTTGATAAACCATTAAAAAATAAACAATGGACTCTTTAGTAAAATACGTACAAGACGAGTTTGTAGCTAAAAAAGATGTTCCTGAATTTTCAGCAGGTGACACCATTACAGTATACTACGAAATTAAAGAAGGTAACAAAACACGTGTACAGTTCTTTAAAGGTGTAGTGATTCAGCGTAGAGGTTCTGGTGCTACGGAAACCTTTACCATTAAAAAAATGTCAGGTACCGTAGGTGTAGAACGTATCTTCCCTATTAACATGCCGGCTATTCAAAAAATTGAAGTGAATAAGCGTGGTAAGGTTAGAAGAGCAAGAATCTACTATTTCAGAAACCTTACAGGTAAGAAAGCAAGAATTAAAGAGCAGAGAGCTTAAGCTATTTTTGCTTCACAATATCAAAGCTGTTTTGAAATTCAAAACAGCTTTTTTTCATTATTAACATTTGTTAATAAGCACTCTTCATATTCTCTTAATATTTTTAGAGCAGGAATTTTTTGTTTTTTTAAATATCCTTTTACTTTAGCAGAAGAATTTACAGTTAGTAATTTATAACTGGGATTAAGAAAAACGGAAAACGCAAGTTGGAAGGGATTTTTATGAAGCTTGTAAATGAATGTAGGTTCAAAAGAAGAACGTTCTTTTTAGTTTTGAATACTGCTAATTAATAGGACTGAGTATTTAGCATGAATAATTAGAAATATTAAGGTATTGAAAACAAAGTTAAATTAGTTTTTTTGAAAGAATTTGATTTAGGCGCAAGTTTAAAAAGGATAATTTTTAAAAAAGTAGTTTAATACGAAAAATGAGACTGAGTGTTACTGTTTCTAATGAAAGGTAAAGGTAGTTATGCAAATGATTACAGCTTGAGTTAAATTTTTCAGCTAAAAGCCATATTAGTTCTGCTAGTATGGCTTTAGTTTTTCCTAATTTCAAATTATTAACAATTGTTAATAACTTATGTTTATAACGAGTTAACAATAAATACAACTCGAAAACGCTTAAAACAAAGCTTTTAGCGTACTTTTAAACCTGTAAAATCTAGATAAACCCTTTTTAAATTATCCCTTTTATTACTGCTAGAATTAGCATAACACTATGAGCTATTTAGATTTTATATGAACGAGAAATCGTTTTTTATTGTTGTTTTTAATACTATCAAATTAAAGTGTTTAGCGCACAATTAATCGATAAAATATCATTAAAAAGAACAATGTTATAAAGCACTCTATCCCTTAATAGAGTGCTTTTGTTTTTTGCATAAAACTAGCGCTAAATCACCCTAAAAATCTTGTTCAGAAATAGTATATTTGCATTCGCAAAATTTATACGTTCATAAATATATAGTATATATGTCACAACAAGCTAAAATAACATATACAAAGACTGATGAGGCTCCTGCACTGGCTACTCAATCATGGCTCCCTATTGTCAAGGCATTTACCAAAACTGCTAACATTAGCCTAGAAACAAAAGACATTTCATTAGCCGCTAGAATTTTAGCCAAATTCTCTGATTTTCTAACAGATGAACAAAAAATAACAGATGATCTAGCTGTACTTGGTGAAATGGTACACTTACCGGAAACCAACATCATTAAATTACCAAATATTAGTGCTTCTATTCCTCAGTTAAAAGCTGCTATTGCTGAGCTACAAAAATGGGGATATGCACTACCTGATTATCCTGATGAGCCTGAAAGTGACGAAGAAAAAGCGATCAAAGCACGTTATGACAAAATAAAAGGAAGTGCGGTGAATCCAGTATTACGAGAAGGAAACTCTGATCGTCGTGCCCCAAAAGCCATTAAAAATTATGCACGTAAAAATCCACATTCAATGGGTGTATGGTCTTCTGATTCTAAATCACATGTAGCAACTATGACGGCAGGTGATTTTGCACATAATGAGAAGTCATTGACGTTGGATAAAGATGATGAAGTTAGCATCCAATTCGTTGGAGAAAACGGCACCACTCTACTAAAGAAAAATCTGACTTTGTTAAAAGGCGAGATTATAGATGCTACAGTAATGAGCAAAAAAGCACTACTCACATTCTTAGAAGAGCAGGTTGCTGATGCAAAAGCAAAAGGCGTTTTATTTTCGCTACACATGAAAGCTACCATGATGAAGGTGAGCGACCCTATTATTTTTGGGCATGCTGTACGCACCTATTTTAAAGATGTTTTTGAAACCTATGATACTGTTTTAGATGAAGCCGGTGTAGATGTCAATAACGGATTCGGAAATTTATTGAGTAACCTTGAAAAATTACCTGAAAACAAACGTAAAGAAATACAAAATGCTATAGATGCAGCATTGGATAATGGCCCTGACCTGGCAATGGTAAATTCTGATAAAGGGATTACGAATTTACACGTGCCTAGTGATATTATTATTGATGCTTCTATGCCTGCAATGATTCGCAACTCCGGGCAAATGTGGAACGCCAATGGTAAATCTCAAGATACAAAGGCAGTGATTCCTGATAGTAGCTATGCAGGAATTTATACTGCAACTATTGATTTCTGCAAAGAGCATGGTGCTTTTGATCCTACTACTATGGGTACTGTACCTAATGTAGGATTGATGGCAAAGAAAGCTGAAGAATACGGTTCACATGACAAAACATTTGAAATAGAATCAAATGGAAAAGTTCAGGTGATTGACAGCTCCCAAAACATATTAATTGAGCATAAAGTAGAAGCTGGTGATATCTGGCGTATGTGCCAAACCAAAGATGCACCTGTAAAAGACTGGGTACGATTGGCGGTTTCAAGAGCTAGGGCATCACAAACGCCTGCAGTTTTCTGGTTAGATAAAAACAGAGCACATGATGCCCAATTAATTAAAAAAGTAAATCAGTACCTACCAGAGCATGATACTGCTGGCTTAGATATCAGAATTTTAGATCCCATTACAGCTACAAAGTTTACTTTAGAGCGCATTAAAGAAGGAAAAGATACCATTTCAGTATCTGGTAATGTATTACGTGACTATTTAACAGACCTCTTCCCTATTCTGGAAGTAGGTACCAGTGCAAAAATGCTATCTATAGTGCCATTAATGAATGGTGGTGGTTTGTTTGAAACAGGTGCCGGTGGATCTGCACCTAAGCATGTACAACAATTTTTACAAGAAGGTCATCTACGTTGGGATTCTCTAGGAGAATTTCTGGCATTAGCGGTATCATTAGAACATTTAGGAGAAACCTTTAATAACAACAATGCTAAAGTACTGGCTGAAACGTTAGATGATGCTACGGATAAGTTTTTAGATAATAAAAAATCGCCTTCTAGGGTAGTACACGAATTAGACAATAGAGGTAGTCATTTTTATTTAACCTTGTACTGGGCCCAAGCATTAGCCACTCAAGAAACAAGTACAGAGTTACAAACTATTTTTAGTAAAATTGCAAATGAGTTAGCTGAAAATGAATCAACTATTATTGATGAATTAAATGCTGCTCAGGGTGATCCTGTTGATATCGGTGGCTACTATGAACCTAGTGAAAAAATGATGGCTGAAGCAATGCGACCAAGTGCAACATTCAACGCTATATTGGCAACATTATAAGATCAGCCAGAAATTCTAGAAAATAAAAAAAGCAGGTAAGAAAGTTCTTAACCTGCTTTTTATTCAACTAACTAATTCAAATCTCTATTATTATGACACAAACATTTTTAAAAAGTCACAAAAAATATTTAACGTGTCATTCTTTTAGTTGGTCTATGAAAAGATAACTTACATATAACATCTTTTTTTAGTTAGAAAATAAGCACTTTCTTTATATTTATACTCTAATCATTTTTAATGAAATTCTTCAAAAAGAATCTTTACTTGCTGGCCATTTTCTATTGCCTGGTAGCAATTTCTCAAGAAAAATTCACACTCAGCGGCACCATCTACGAACAAAAAAGTAATGAAACCTTAATAGGTGTAACCATTATTTTTCCTGATCTAAATACCGGAACCACCACAAATGAGTATGGGTTTTATTCTATTACCATACCACAAGGAACCCACAAAATCATTATTAGTTCTATAGGATATACTCCTATCTCAGAAACGATCAACCTTGATCAAGACTTAACAAAAAATTTTAACCTCATAGAGTCTTCTGAAACCCTTGAAGAAGTAGTAATTACTGAAAATGTAGAAAAACTCAACATTAGAAAACCACAAATGAGCGTAAATGCCTTAACTACTACTACCATTAAACAAATACCGGTGGTTCTAGGCGAAGTAGACATTATTAAATCAATTACATTATTACCGGGAGTCACCAATGCCGGTGAAGGTTCTTCAGGGTTTAATGTGCGTGGTGGTGCTACAGATCAAAATCTAATTCTATTAGATGAAGCTACCATATATAATTCTTCGCATCTTTTTGGGCTATTTTCTGTATTTAACCCAGATGCTATTAAGGATTTAAAATTATATAAAGGTGGCATTCCTGCGCGCTATGGCGGTAGAGTTTCTTCTGTACTTGATATTTATCAGAAAGAAGGAAACAGCAAAGAATTTCATATGAATGGCGGTATTGGCTTAGTATCAAGCAGATTGTTAGCTGAAGGCCCCATTAAAAAAGAACAAGGTTCTTTTCTCTTTGGAGGGCGTGCTACTTATGCGCATTTGTTTTTACCCTTATTTGACCTTGATAATATTGCGTATTTCTATGACCTGAATACCAAATTAAGCTATAAATTAAATGATAGAAATAACATTTATTTATCTGGTTATTTTGGTAGAGATGTATTTGAAATTAATGACAGTTTTGAAAATATTTATGGAAATACAGTAGTCAACTTTCGTTGGAATCACTTATTCTCAGATAAACTATTCTCAAATCTTTCTTTAATATATTCAGATTACTACTATGGGCTCAACCTCAACTTTGTAGAGTTTGATTGGAACTCTGGCATCACCAATTTTAATTTGAAATATGATTTCAAGCATTATATAACTGACAAGTTTAAATTACAGTATGGGCTAAACAGTATTTACCATGATTTTAATCCCGGAGAGATAGAACCTTCTACCCCTACTTCAGGAATCAATCCAAGAAAACTAATTGACAAATTTGCTTTTGAAAATGCAATCTATATTGATGCAGAACACACCATTACCGATAAACTCGCCCTGTCATACGGATTACGATTTAGCACATTTCATCGTTTAGGACAAGACGAGTTGAATATCTATAATAATGATCAGCCTGTATTATTTAATGAGGATTTTCAGATCTATGAAAGTGCTGATGCCATTGGCGTTGCAACTTTTGACAGAAGTGATGTAATTGAATCATTCAATAATTTTGAACCAAGAGTATCTTTATCCTATCAAGTAACAGATAATTCATCTGTCAAGACCAGTTACAATAGATTGAGTCAGTATTTGCATTTACTGTCAAATACCAGCTCTCCTACACCCTTAGATGTTTGGACACCTAGTGGAAAATTTATCAAACCTCAGTTATTAGATCAATACGCTATTGGCTATTTCAGAGATTTTGACTCAAAATATTCCTTAGAAGTTGAAAGTTTTTATAAACAGGTGCAGAATAGAATTGACTATATAGATGGGGCTGACCTTGTTGCCAATGATGCCATTGAACGTGTGATCCTAAACGGAGAATCAAGAGCATATGGCCTTGAAGTATTACTTCGTAAAAACGAAGGGCGTTTAAAAGGTTGGATTGCCTATACCTTGTCAAAATCAGAACAACGCACACCCGGGAGGATACCCATAGAGACAGGAATCAATAACGGAAATTGGTACAATACACCTTATGACAAAACACATGATATTTCTATAACCGGTAATTATGAGCTGAATAAAAAATGGAAATTCAATGCCAATTTTATATTTCAAACCGGGCAGCCCACCACCTACCCTAGTAGTCAATATGAATTTAACGGAATTTTGATTCCGAATTTTAATGATAGAAATGCTGATAGGTTACCTGCGTATCACCGCTTGGATATATCAGCTATATACACACCCAAACCTACTAAAAAGAAAGGTTGGCAAGCTGAATGGGTATTTGGCATTTATAACCTGTACAATCGGCGTAATGCAACATCAATTACATTCGCACAAAATAGAACAACCGGTGTTAACGAAGCAACGCGCTTCGCTTTATTTGGTATAGTACCATCAATATCTTATAATTTTAAGTTTTAAGAAATGAAAAAATTATATCTCCTTATCGTCATAAACTTCATCTTCAGTTCTTGTGAAGATGTTATTAGTATAGACGTCCCTACAGAGCCGCCAAGATTAGTTATTGATGCAGCTATCAATTGGTTTTCAGGCACAATAGGTAACGAGCAAGAGATTAAACTATCACTCTCAGCGCCTTTTTTTGATACAGAAATCCCTCCTGCAAATGGTGCTATTGTATCCATTCAAGACGCAAACAATAACACCTTTAATTTTATTGAAGACGGTACTTCAGGTATTTATAGAAACTCGAATTTTAGTCCTGTTTTAAATCAAACCTATGAATTGACTATCATTTATGAAAATGAAACCTATATAGCTACTGAAACTTTATTACCGGTGGCTGACATAGAGTTTATAGAACAAGAAAACGAAGGTGGGTTTACAGGCGATGAAATAGAAATCAAAGCATTTTACAATGACCCTCCAAACATCAAAAATTTCTACTTTTTTGAGTTCACTAACGATATTCCAACAATTCCTACCTTAGAAGTATATGATGATGAATTTACAGATGGTAATGAGATCTTTGCTTTTTATTCAGATGAAGATCTCGAATCTGGAAATATTTTAACTATTAAAAACTATGGTATTTCAGAACGCTTCTATAATTTCATGGCTATCTTACTAGAGCAGACCAGTGTTGAGGGTGGTAGCCCTTTTGAAACCCAACCTGCTACAGTAAGAGGTAACTGTGTGAATACTACAAATCCTGATAATTTTCCTTTTGGTTACTTTCGATTATCACAAGCCAATGAATTTGTATACTTAGTAGAATAGTTCTATAATTTCTAATCTCTGGCGGATCAATTTTTGTATTTTTGGTCAATGGATTTTGTAAAAACAACTGAAAAATCTTCACATTATAATGACCTCGAAAAGATGTCTGTTAATGAACTATTGACCAATATCAATAAAGAAGATCAATCTGTGGGGTTGGCTGTGCAAAAAGTGATTCCTGCTATTGAAAAACTAGTAGAACAAATAGCTCTGAAATTAAAAGATGGAGGTCGTTTATTTTATATTGGAGCAGGCACTAGTGGTAGGTTAGGAATTTTAGACGCTTCTGAATGTCCACCAACATTTGGTGTATCACATGATTTAGTAATTGGATTGATTGCTGGTGGAGATACTGCCATTAGAAAAGCAGTAGAAAACGCTGAAGATTCAACAACCCAAAGTTGGGAAGACCTAAAGGCATGCAATATATCTGGAAAGGATGTGCTTATAGGTATTGCAGCATCCGGCACAACTCCATATGTGATTTCTGCCTTAAAAGAAGCGAACAAACATGGTATTATCACAGGATCTATTACCATGAATGAGGGGAGCCCGTTGGCTTTAGAAGCACAATACCCCATTGTATGTGTTGTAGGCCCTGAGTTCGTAACCGGTAGTTCAAGAATGAAAGCAGGTACAGCACAAAAAATGATCTTAAACATGATCTCAACCTCCGCAATGATTAGACTAGGAAGAGTGAAAGGAAATAAAATGGTAGATATGCAACTTTCTAATAATAAATTGGTAGATCGTGGTACGCGTATGGTAATGGATGCATTAAAAATTGACAAAGAAAAAGCCAATGAATTATTGTTGGAGTATGGTAGTGTGCGTAATGCTGTAAATAACTATAAAAATGAAGGAAGATAAAATACCTGTAACTAAAGGATTAAGTTTTCTGGCATTAGCTTTGCCTTTTTTATTTGGAGCTCCTATTATAATTACTATAGGTTTTAAGGCTTTAAGCAAAGACGGCATTATATGGATACTCATTGCAGGTATTATATTAGCAATAGTGGCGATGATAATTATGGCTTTAGGTGTGAAATATTTGGTACAATATTTTTTTCAAAGTGACACATGAGTCGAAGTACATTTTTTACCAAGCTCACTCAGTTTGAATACTGGCCAACTTTTGCTTTTTACATACCACTGATTCCTTACTACTTATGGAAAGCTTTAAAGGCTGGGCATCCTGCTTATTACTTAGCTGCTAATCCAGCAATTAAATACTCTGGTAGTGGTAGTGAATCTAAGTATAAAACCATTATGCTGATTCCTGAAAAGCATCGACCCAAAACAGTTTTTGTTCCTGTTGGAAAATCAATTGAAAGTATACAAGAGGAATTAAGAAAAGAACAGATTATATTTCCTTTAATTGTAAAACCTGATGTTGGTTTTCAAGGTTTTTTAGTTCAAAAGTTAGATAATTTAGACGAACTAAGAGCATACCTAAGCAAAAATGACGTTAACATCATGATTCAAGAATTTGTTGATTACAATAATGAATGTGGTATTTTTTATTCAAGAATCCCTGGAGAAGAAAAAGGTAATATTACCTCAATAACCCTAAAGAAATTCTTGACTATTAAAGGTGATGGTGTTTCAACAATCTCAGAACTCATATTAAATGATGAGCGCGCTAAAATATATTATGAATACCTTAAACGTATAAATAAGAATATTATAAATGATATTCTTGAAAAAGATGAAGAACAGATCATTTCTGTTATTGGCAATCATGCCAGAGGTACACAATTCATCAATGGCAATCATTTGATTGATGAAAAATTGCATCATGCTATAGATAAGCTGAACAAACAGATTAATGGTTGGTTTTATGGGCGTTTAGACATTAAGTATGATTCTTTTGAAAAAGTAAAAAAAGGAGAAGACTTTAAAGTTCTAGAAATCAATGGTATTATTGCTGAACCTACACATATGTATGATCCTACAGGTGGTGCTACGTATTTAAGTGCATTAAAGTCTATAAAAAGTCATTGGAGTATCATGGATAAAATTGCAAGAACTAATCATAAAAAATATAATGTTGCGTACCCAAAAGTGATTCCCTATTTAAAAGACATTGCCTGGCTACGCTCCTATTCAAAAAAAATAAAGAGGCTTAATTCCTAATATGAATTAAGCCTCTTTAAAGTGTTAAAACTATCTTTTAAGCTTCTTGTTCTTTACATCTTGGTGTAGAAGGGTTGTACCCAAAATCGGCATCAGGTAATTCTATACCTAAATCACATATAATGTACCCTATACTAGCAAAATGATGGATAGCATGACTATGTGCCTGTATCAAAACCGACGCCAGTGTATATTTAGCAGAAACCATTCCTAAACCAAGGTCATCAGTTACTTCTACATGCTGATTTAAATCTATATTTGCTAAACCATCTAATTTCTGAAAAGTATCTTCAAAATAAGCCAAGCCAAAAGCAATTTTTTGCTCTGCCAACTGATTTCTCTTTCTTGCAGTCAGATCAATCAACCCTGTTTCCAGTCCACAAAAAACACAATCAAACACATCTAAGATATGGCGCATATGGCTGCCAATACTAGAATGGTAAGGTTGAACGGTGGTATCGCTATATTGGCTATCACTTATGCTGTTTAACAATCTAACACCCCTGTGCAAATTGCTCTTAATAGCGTCAATCATATTGAATTGTCAGTTATAAAATTTGATGGTTAGTCGCAAATATAATAATTAATTTACGCCAACAACTTTAATCTTTTGTGGAATATTAAAAAACTATTAACAAAAATCTTTCCTTACTAGAAGTGGATCAAAGTCTCTGCATCAGCTACATAATTGGCACCATTTACACTTAATTCAACTGAAGTTCCAGGGTTTAAAATTTTAATCGTATTAGAATTTACCGTTACAGTAAGCTTGCTTGATTTCCAGGTTAAAGGAAACGTTATTTTCTTTATACTATCTGGCAATTTAGGGTCAATACGCAGTTTTCCATCTAACATTCTAACACCTGCAAAACCACAAACTACCATTTGCCATACACCTCCTAAAGATGCCGCGTGAATACCGTGATCTGAGCTTTTCATATTAGGTCCTAAATCTATTCTAGAAGCTCTTTCAAAAAGTTCATAAGCCAAGGTCTTCTTACCAAGGTCTGACGCTAGAACGGAATGTGTTGATAAGCTAAGTGAGGAATCATGCAAGGTCTTGGGTTCATAATAATTGTAGTTGACTTCCTTGATTTCTGCACTAAATTTATGCTCTAGTAAATACATTAACATAACTACTGATGCTTGTTTTGAAACCTGAATCTGATTGATCTGATGTAAGTTGAAATCCCTAAAAATTAAACCAACTTGCTTTTGATTTTTATACTTGGTAAGGTCAATTTCTTTTAAGCTTAAATAGTTATCATCCTGAGGAATAACATTATCTTCATTCGGCTTAGGAATATATACTTTATTATATTTACTCTTTAATTCTTCTATTTCAGCATCCAATGATAATTTTTCATTGAGTGTTTTAAAAATTTCAGGTTTTTCAGATTTTAAGAGCTCGTAATAATGAATAGCATTTTCCATACACCACTTAGCCGTATGATTTGTAAAAGCATCATTGTTCACATGTTCTTTATACTCATCTGGGCCAACCACATCATTGATATGATATTGTTGTTTCTTTTCATTCCATTCCAATCTACTTCCCCAAAAAATACCTGTATCCAATAAAATTTCATAACCATATTGCTGCATAAAATCTTCATCATTGGTAATCATATAATACTGCCATACAGCAAACGCAACATCAGAGGTGATATGCTGTTCTATAAATCCACTCCAAATTTTGGTTGCTTCACCAGAAATGATATCTACAGCACCCCAAACCGGTGTAACTTCACCGTCATCTGCCCATGCGGACTCCCAAGGGTACATAGCTCCTTTATAGCCATTCTCTTTCGCCTTTTTTCTGGCTCCTTTTAAAGTATGGTACCTGTATTCTAATAAACTTCTTGCAATATTAGGAAAGGTATAGGTGAAGAATGGCACCATAAATATTTCGGTATCCCAAAAAGAATGCCCTTTATAACCTTCACCTGATAAGCCTTTGGCACCAATACCAAACCTAGCATCATGTTTTGGAGTCATGATCATTAAATGGTACTGTGCAAAACGAATGGCTAATTGATCATAGTCATTTTTACCTTCAATTTTGATATCCATTTGCTCCCAATAGATCTTCCAGGCTGATGCACTTTCTTTAAATAATGTATCAAATCCTTTTGCTGATTGTTCTTTAAGTTGATCAACTGAAAATTCTCGTATCTCATCCAAAGATTTTCCTCTACTATCTTTATCTCGGGTAGTATAAATATTGGATGTCTTTGAGAACACCAATGGTTTTCTATCTTGTAACTCACCTTCAAAAACCATTAACACTTGACGCCTATCCATCTCAAATCGTGATGTGAGTTTTGTTTTACTAGCGTTAAAATCATGAAAGGTGTTATGAACAAACGTAATACCTGATTCTGAGGTCTCTTGAAGCAACTGTAGATATTCTTTATCAAAAATACGTTTCTCACCTTCTACAAAATGTTGAGCTCCGGAATTGGTCACCTGACCATCTACTCCTGATTTTATTATAATATTAGCTTGGCAACCTAAGGGAGTGATGGAAATATGAGATGCCATTAAGTGCAGGTCATCAAAAGATATAAACCTTTTGAATTCAAAGTGAAATGATTTACTTCTTGGGCTTGTCCAAATAAACTCACGGGTTAATTCACCATTATTCAAGTTTAACGAACGGTCATAACCTGAGAAACTTCCCTTTTCAAGGGAAAACAGTTCATCATCTATATGAATCTGAATACCAAAAACGTCAGCGGCGTTGGGTAATTCAGTTACTTCATTTTCATATGCCTTATTAAAAGTACCTGCCACAAAAAAGTTACGTATTTGCCCTAAGTAACTTTCTTCAGTTGCACTTCTAACCCCCATGTAACCATTACCCAAACACATGACTACTTCACACTTTCCTTGATATTTTCGTTTGAAATTCGATTCGGAAACTATCCAATTTTTAAAGTCTCCTTCTCCTTTATCATAACGCATGTAGTTTTCTTCAATCATACTAATTGCTCGTATTTTTATTTTGAATTTTAAAACTAAAAAATCCTTAGTTCTGTAGCTTTATCAAAAAAGCGAAGTCGTTCTATATCTACACCTATGCTTGCGGTGTCACCAGATTTATACAAATGACTTGAATCACTTCTAAAACAAAAAGAATAATCAGGGTTTCCATTAAAATGAAAATAGTTATAGCTTTCACTTCCAACAGGTTCTACGTTATTGATAGTAATATCCATACTCTGAGATAAACGCTTCGTTTTTTCAAAATTTTTATCATAAATGTACTCTGGACGAAAACCAAAAAACACTTCTTTACCTGCATAAGATTTTAGGCTAGGTTGTAAATCTTCAGGCACGGTAAATTTTAGATCCTTCGATTTAAATGTTGGTTCATGTTCCATGACTATTTCTCCATCAATAAAATTCATTGATGGACTACCAATAAAGCCAGCAACAAATTTGTTAGAGGGGTTATTAAACAAATTCATAGGAGTATCAAATTGCTGAATAACACCATCTTTAAGTACTACAATGCGGTCACCCATGGTCATGGCTTCAATCTGATCATGTGTAACATATACAATAGTAGCTTCTAATTCTCGATGCAATTTTTTAATTTCAGCACGCATTTGCACACGTAAAGCGGCATCTAAGTTTGAAAGAGGTTCGTCAAATAAAAATACTTTTGGGTTTCTCACTATAGATCGCCCAATAGCAACACGTTGTCGTTGCCCACCAGACATATCTTTAGGTCTTCTATCCAACAAATGGGTTATGCCCAACACTTCAGCTGCATTTTCTACTAGCTTTTTGATTTCATCTTTATGAACTTTACGCAATTTTAAACCAAATGCCATATTTTCAAATACCGTCATATGCGGATATAATGCATAATTCTGAAAGACCATAGCAATATCACGATCTTTAGGTGAAAGTTCATTCATGCGGTTTCCATCAATCCGCAACTCTCCGTCAGTAATTTCTTCTAGGCCTGCTATCATTCGCAGCAAGGTAGATTTACCACAACCCGAAGGGCCCACTAAGACAATAAATTCTCTATCCTGAATACTTAGATTGGCATTTTCTATGGTAGCGCTATCAGCTCCATCATATACTTTCTTTAAATTTTTAATTTCTATTGTTGCCATACGTTGTTATCCTTTTAAACCGGAACTTGAAACTCCTTGCACAAAATATCGTTGAAAAATGATGAATATCGCCAGTGTAGGTAATGAGATTAAGATGGTACCAGCCATCAACAAGGGCCAATCTGTTAACAATTCGTTACGAAGGCTTGCCATCCCTAATGGAAGTGTATACATATCTTCTGTATACGATACAATGACTGGCCATAAAAATTCATTCCATGAACCTTGAAATGTATAAATAGCCACGGCAGCCAATGCCGGTTTTGAAATAGGTAAAAATATTTGCCAGAAAATCCGGAAATAACCACAACCATCAATCAATGCAGCCTGCTCTAAATCTTTAGGAATTGTTTCAAAAAATTGCTTCATCAAAAAGATGTTAGTAATTCCAACTAGTCCCGGCAAGATCAAACCCCCATAACTATTTATCATAGATAATTCATTTAAAACAATGAACTTTGGTACCAGTAAAATAATACCCGGAATCATTAAGCTACTCAACATTAATGTAAAAATGAGTTTCCTTCCAGGAAATTCTAATCTAGCGAACGTAAAACCTGCTAAAGCCGCAAAAAACACATTTGATATTGTTTGAATAGTAGTAACTACAACACTATTAAATAACCATTTACCGAATGGTAATTCCTTCCACACATTGATATAATTTTCTAATGTGGGTTTACTTGGCAGGAATTCTATAGGCCATTCAAATACATTCTTATCGGCATTGAATGAAATGGATAATGAAAATAAGAATGGACCAATATAAATTAAGGTCATAATGCCCAATACACTTAAAAACAATATTTTCTCTATCTTAAGCTTCTTCATGATTAATAGGCTTCAGGTGGAAAATATTTTTTCTGTACTGCAGTCACTATAAATATAATGATCGCCAATACTACCGCTGATGCTGCTCCAAAACCAAAACGGAAGTATTTAAACGAATTTTGGTACACAAAATAACTCATAGTAGTAGAAGCGTTATCGGGTCCTCCGCTACTCATAACAAAGATCTGGTCAAACACCTGAAAACAGCCTATCAAACTCATAACAACCACAAAATAAGTTACCGGACGCACCATAGGTACTGTGATCTTCCAGAATTGCTGCCATCTACTGGCTCCATCAATTTTGGCAGCCTCATATAAACTGGTAGGAATATTTTGTAAACCTGCTAAAAAGGATACCATAAAATAGCCTGAGGTTGTCCAAACATTCAACATCATGATGGCAGGTAATACAGTAGTAGGGTTTGTCAACCAATCTGTATCAGAATGAATTCCTATAGAACTCAAAAGATAATTGAGTAACCCAGGTTTTGAATAGATCCAAACGAAAATAATAGATGTAACTACTGAAGATGTAATAGCCGGAATATAAAAGGCGGTTCTAAAAAACGCCCGTCCTTTTAACTTTTGATTCATTATAAATGCCAGAAATAAGGACAAAAAAGTTTGAACCGGCACCACACCCATCGTGTAGATGATAGTATTTTTTATGGCTTTTATAAAGACCTCATCTTGGAATAATTCAATATAATTACCAAGCCCAACAAATGGTTTATCTGGTATTAATAAGTTCCAATCATAGAAACTTACTACAAAAGCAAACCCGATAGGAAAGAATACAAAAATGGATAGTAATAGCAGTGGAAATACCAAAAACAGATACGCCCAAAAACATTGTTCCTTTTTTCTACTTGAAAACTTCATTTAGTTCAATTTAAATCGTTCTAATCGTTTTGCTAAAGCCACTAGTGCCTCTTTAGGCTCTCTATCTTTATAAAAAACAGACTGCATCATAGCCTCACTTTCATCAAACCACCGTTCTTTCATATTTATCTTATACATTTTAGCATAATCTGCACTGTTCATGAAAATACTATATACCGGGTGCTCATAAAATCCGTTTTCTTCTGCTACACTTTTACGTGTTGGCATCGCAATGCCTGAAGATGTCCATATTTTCATTCCTTCTTTGCCAACCATGTATGATAAAAGTGTCCAAGCGTTTTCTTGGTGTTTACTTTGCTTAGGAATAACATAGGCATTGCAGAAAGCTACTGTAGCTTTAACTTTTCCTTTTGGGAGTTCTGCAATTCCGTACTCCATATTAGGAAAACTTTCTTTTAAATATGGAATTAGCCATCCTCCAGAAACAACCATTGCGGCCTGTTTTCTTCCAAAAACATCACCATTCCATCCTGCACCTTGATCTGCGGGAATAGTAGCCATTCCTTCCTTATACATAGCTATATAAAACTCTAAGGCTTCTATAAATGCCTCATCAGCCACTTTAATTTTACCATCATCAGAGATCATCTCACCCTGATTTTGATACACAAACGGGAAGAGCATATCTATAGTGGGTTCAATAGCTAAACCATATTGATCAATCTTACCATCACTATCCGTATCTTTTGTTAATTTTTTAGCAAAACTTTTAAGCTCAGACCAATTGGTTGGAACTGTATCTAATCCGGCTTCTGCAAACATTTCTTTATTGTAAAAAAGAACATAGGCGTTAAAATCCTTTCCAAAGCCATAATATTTGCCATCCTTTTTAAAAGCATCTTTAAAAACAGGAAAAAAATCGTCCACATCAAACGAAGGATCTTGAGCTAACAATTCATCTAAAGGCTGTAATACATTAAAATTTAGGTAGGCAGGAGAAGTATCTCCTTTTAACCAAAAAAGATCAGGAGCCTTACCCGTACCCAGCATCAATTGCATTTTTTCGGTATAATTTCCAGGGATTGGTTGGTAATCATATAGAACTTCAGGATGCACTTTTTCAAAACCTTCTAAAGATGCTCTCACCAAGCGCTCTTCAGTAGGACTTGATTGCCAACTTGAAAAACGCATTTCCTTCGTTTCATTCGTACATGAAATAAAAAGAAGAACAGCAAAAAAAGAGGTGAAAAATTGCTGGGTTCTCATAAATATCAGTTAATTCTTGTCAAATTTATGGTAAAAAAGATTTTAATAATTCAGTTATTTTTGCAATAATTAATGGTATTTTTGCATATTTAACGTAAATTTTAACTTTAAAAGCATAAATAGTGTATTATGAAACCCGATTTTCAGAAAATTGCTACAGAAAATAACCAAAATTCATTTAGTGATTTCTGGGTAAAGGCTAATCACTTTGGTTTTCATTGGCACTACCACCCAGAGATAGAAATATGTTATATTAAAAAAGGAAGTGGTCATAGAATTATTGGAGAAAGTGTTGAAGATTTTACTGATGGTGACTTAGTGTTAGTTGGGAGTAATTTACCTCATTGTTGGATTACAGATGATGTTTTCAATGCTTCTTCAAAAAAGATCAAAACTTATGTCATTCAATTTAATGCCACTATCTTTGATTTAACTCTTCAAGAATTCTCTTTTCTAAATCAACTTTTTAACAAGGCCTTATTTGGCATTTCTTTAAACTTAAAAGAAAATCCTACCTATGTAAAACTTCTTAAACAAGTTGAAAATTCCCAAGGATTTGAAAAGTATTTTTCTTTAATAAAGTTATTACGAACTATGCATGATGATCAATATTCAAAGCTATTGTGCAGTACATCCTACAACAAAGAATATACAAAAAACGATGAGCGACGCATATTAAAAGTATGCGATTATATTCATTCTAATTACCGAGAGAAAATACGGGTTGATGAGTTGGCTGAACTAGCGTCTATGAATACTTCAGCATTTTGCCGATTCTTTAAAAAAGTATTAGGAAAAACGGTAGTAGAATATATTAATGAGTTACGTGTTAACCATGTATGTAAACAAATGTTACAATCTACTACCGTTCCTATTTATCAATTAGCTTATGAAACAGGATTTTCTAACCTATCTCACTTCAATAAAATTTTTAAGCGAATTACAAATAAAACGCCTAAAACATACAGGCAATTACTTACCCATTAGCCAAGTCAATACTTGAAACAGTATCTTTTACATTTTCTTTTACCCAAGTGGCACAATCATCAAAAGTTTCAAAGATATGTTCATTAGGTATAAAATCAGGAATAATATCAATACGCTCCATCATATATCTTGGTTGTTTCAATAAACCAACGAACAATACCTCTACATTTTTTGTTTGTAAATCTTGAATCATATCTTCCATGGCATATAAGCCGGACTGATCCATATATTGCATCCTATCTAAACGCATAATGACAGTATTGGCTGTTTGAGGTATTTGCAGTGCCAATGCCTGAAAATCACTTGTAGATCCAAAGAACAATGGCCCTTTGATGTGCTTGATAAACACTTCTTCCTTAAGATTAGACGGGAAACTGGCTTCATCCTTCCATCCCTTTTCAATAGGCAATACTTCCGATCGCTCAGCTGTCAAATCACCAATTTTTTTCATAAACATTAAAGAAGCAATTACCAATCCTATACCTACAGCATATACCAAGTTCCAAAAAGTAGATAAGATCAAAACAATCAACATGATCATTACCTCAGAACTTAGTTTTAATGGCCCCAGTTTAATATCTTTTGGTAAAGACGGAATGGCTTTCAAGCCTTTATAATCCATAACGCCTATACCCACTGTAATTAATATACCTGCAAGCACGGCTGCCGGAATTTTGGAGGCTAAAGGAGCAATTGCCAATAAAATTATGAATAGTAACAGTCCGGCAATCATACCAGATAACCTTGTTTTACCACCAGAATTAATATTCACCACCGTACGAATTGTAGCACCTGCACCAGGAATACCACCAAAAAGTGATGCAATACTATTACCAATACCTTGCCCTACTAATTCTTGATTTGGTTTATGTTTTGTTTTGGTCATATTATCTGCCACCACACTGGTTAAAAGCGAGTCAATAGCACCTAGTAATGCCAAAGTCAAGGCCGTAAAAATGTAGGGGGTTAAGTTGCCAAGGCTAAAATTAGAAAATATACCAGCTTGAAACTTAGGCAATCCTTCAGGAATCTCCGGTATCGGCCTGTAATCCAAGCCTCCAATAATAGCTATGGCTGACATGACTATTAGTGCGACAAGCGTACTGGGCACTTTGGTAGTTATGCGTTTAAATCCGTATATAATGATAATTGTTCCTAAAGCAAGCATAACTTCAAGCCAATTAATATGTTTCAAAGCTCTTGGTAATACTCTCAAAGCTCCCACAACACCAGAAGCATCTTTTCCTGCCAAGGTTGTAGATTCTTTTAAAATATCTGCCTCCGTAATTTTCTCAGCTCTGCTGATTGTTTCCTTAAAATCTTCTAAAACTAAAATACCTTCATCCGCTTCTTCCTTCAAGATATTTTCTAAAATGACTTCTTCTGCTTGTGCTTTATATTGATTTACATATTCCATATCTTCTTTCGGATAATAACCGATAGAAGGTAAAATCTGAGTTACCAAAATAATAACTCCAATTGCAGTCATAAAGCCAGACACCACAGGGTAAGGAATATACCTAATATACTTACCCAGCCCTATAAGCCCTAAGCCAATTTGCATGAGCCCTGCCAATAAGAATACGGTTAAAATGGCCGGTAGTGCTTTATTTACATCTCCGTCATTAGCAGCAATAATAGTGGCGATAATTACCATACTTACTGCGGTCATAGGAGCTGTAGGCCCTGATATTTGGGTATTTGTACCTCCAAAAAGTGCTGCAAAGAAACTTATAAAAATGGCGCCATACAATCCGGCACTTGGACCAAGACCTGATGACACCCCAAATGCCAATGCTAACGGTAAAGCAACAATACCTGCTGTAATACCCCCGAAGGCATCTCCTCTAATATTAGAAAATAAATTTTTCATTCTGGTTATATTTTGATGTTATTGATTTATTAGGGTTGAGAATTTATTAAGAATCAATTAGAGTTATACTCTAACTAAAAAAATTGAAAAATTATGCTAAAAAATCTGGTGGGGGAAGATGCAAGTTCAAGTCAGGAATCTGATATGACTTGTTAAGGTAATTTGCTAACACAGCTATAGATGCATCAACATTGGAAACATTGGAATTATTAATTTGCAAAATTTTAACTTCCAAATCCTTTGAAGATTCCTTCTCTTTATTTTCCTCTTCGGTTATATCAATTAAAATTACTGTTTCTACACTTGTATCCACCAAAGAAAGTACTGTTGGCATTACTGTGCAAACAAGGAATATGATTAAAAAAAATTGCCCTACAACTTTTCTAAACATGCTAGATTAATTGATCTTGACAAAGATAAAACTTTGATTTCACATGCTTGTTAAAAAAATGTAAAATCAATTAAACAAGAGCGACCCATTAAAATATATTTTTAAAATATTGATTTACAGTTATTTAAAACAAATTTTCGTTTTTGGCATGCTCTTTGAAAATTCACTATAAAACGTGGAAGTCGAAAAACGTATAGAGTAGACATAATCCTTAAAACCATATATTATGAAAAAAGGACTACTAGCAATCTTAGGAATTTTCATGATGGTTTCTACTGTTGAAGCCGATCATGGGGCGAAAAAATCTAACGGTAAAAAGGGTTATCGTAATTACTATGGAACCCGCACCATAGAATTTGTAGAACGCGGTATTCAATTCTATGTATTTCCTAACGGGGATCTAGATTTTAGAACACGTAGAAATTTTAGAACTCAGTACTATTACAGAAATGGTAGAAGGTATAAAAAGAGAATACCTCATAGAGGACTGAGAATTCAAAGAGATTATTTTGGAAGAGTAAAACGCGTTGGTAATGTTTGGATAAACTATAACCGATTTGGCAAAGTATCAAGAATAGGTTCGGTGTTTATTGATTACAGGCATAGAAGAATGGCAAGAGTTGGAGGTTTGAATATTAGGTATGATAGATATGGCAATGTTCGTTATTTTGGCCATGTAAAACCAAGATATAGATATCATGATGATTTTTATACTGATGGCCGTATTTATGATTACAACGATGATTTTTTCTATGATGACGATTTCTATGACGATTACGAAGATTATGGTGAGGATGATGATTACTATTACTATAAATCAAAAAAAGGAAAATTCCATAAAAATGGAAAGATCATAAAAAGAAGAAAAGCTTATAAGAAAAAGCGTCAAGAGGATGACGATTAATAAGAGCCGAATAGGGAATTAGAGTAAGCGGAAGATCTCGCCTTTGTCATGAAGGCGGGATTTTTATTTTAAATATTTTTTGACCATTTCATTAATATCTTTAGAGACATTCATCTTCAATACAGCCAAACCATAAATCAAACTAATAAGTATTGTCTTTAGTATAATATTAATAATAGGGTGAAACGGGAAATTCCAAAAATTAAAAAGAACAAAAATTAGCAGTATCAAGAGTAATACATATGCCGTATTCTTGGTAAAAGGTTGCATATGCAGCTTTTGTTGAATGTATACTATTTTGATGATACTAAAAATTGCAACCACTAGAAGTGTAGCCAAAGCAGCACCATTGATTCCCATAATAGAAATCAACCATTGATTTAAGAAAATAACACTCAAGGCCATAGCAATTGATAAGTAGAAAAAAGCTCTATAGTATTTTGAATTGGTTAAAATGGCTCCATTACTACCTAAAGCCAACTTGAACAATTCTGAAATAGAAATCAAAAGCACAATGAATACTCCAACAGAAAACTCAGGTTTGTTAATTATCAAGTACAAATCCTTAACATTTAAATTGATCAATAAAAACAACAAACCACCTGCTACTAATAAGTTAATAGAGCTTTTTTTGTACAAATTTTCTACTTCATCTAAATTATCAGCATTCAGTTCTTTAGCGGTTAACGGACTTATAATTTGTTGCATAGCCCTTGAAGGAATGGCAACAACAGAAGCAATATAAACACCAACAGCGTAATAAGCAACTTTGGCTATTTCTTCTATTTTGGGAATCATAAATTTATCAATCTCAAGTAGAATTCCCGCTGCTGAGCCTGCCATAATAATATAAAAAGAATAAGACAAGATTTCTTTTAAGTTATCCGGTAGTTTAAAAGCAATTGTTGGTTTATAAATGCTGAATGCATATAGCATCATAATGAGCACTCTCAAAAAATATACAATTGTTATGGCATAAATAAATTGTTCATTGGTTATCCATTCCATAAATACTGCCAATAATAATATGGTAGCAGAAATTCTGGCAAATACTTCTTTGATAAAATTACCAAAAACTGACTGCAACTGTACCCTACTCCATGCATAGAATACTTCAAAATATCCCATGAAAATGGCAACTAAAAAAATGAGGTATGAATAGGGTTTGATAATGGCATTTTTTGAAGAAAGCCAATCAGCAATAAACTCATATAAAAACATTCCTAAAATCCCAATAGGAATAATGACCAATAAAGGTAGGAACAAGGCCGAATTCAAAAAGCGATCTCGCTCTTGCTTTATCTTATATGAGCTAAAGAATTTAATAATGGTATGCTGCATACCAAAAATTAATAGTGGCATCAAAATATTGGCCGACGATAACAGAAAAACCACTAATCCATAGTAATCTTCTTTCAAAAACCAAACATATAGAAATAAGGCATTAATACCTCCAATGGTAAAACCTAAAAAAAGAATGAGTGTATTCTTAAACGACTGATTTAAAACAATACCCATTTATATTGTTTGATTTTGAGCTATCAATTTTTTGGTTAAGTAATTGAATCGAATATACAACAATATGGCAGAAGCTGTTAAACCGGCCAATAAACCAATCCATATTCCGGTACTGCCATAAGCAGTTTCTTTTCCTAAAAAATAACTAATAGGGAAACCAACTATCCAATAAGCAATAAATGTAATGACTGTAGGTATTATTACATCTTGTAACCCTCTAAGCGCACCTAAAACTACCACCTGAATACCATCAGAAATTTGGAAAACTGCCGCTACCAATAATAGCTTGGCTGCAATAGCTATCACCTCTAAATTATCTACCTTATTTACTAAATCAGATTCATCAACATAGATCCTAGGTAATTGCGTATTAAATAGGTAGAAAACGGAAGCAAAAATGACATCTAAAAAGATAACTAGTAAAAAAATGGAAATCGCTATACGTCTTAACTCCCTAAAATTTTTCAATCCCTTTTGATTCCCTACCCGTATCATAGCGGCTACACTTAACCCCATAGCTACCATAAATGTCATAGATGATAAGTTCAATGCAATTTGATTAGCCGCTTGTGGATTCTTACCCAATACACCAGACAACCAAATGGCTGCTGTAAAAATAGCAACCTCAAAAAACATTTGTAGTGCAGACGGAAATCCTAAATTAATAATCTTTTTCAGGATAGACTTCTTAATATTAGTGAAACTGAAACGTTCAAAGAAAGGCTTAAACTTATCTTTTGATTTCAAAAGCAACCATAAAAAAACGAGCATAATTATCCTTGAAGCCAAAGTGCCAATAGCGGCTCCTATAATTCCAAGTTTTGGAAAACCTAACTTACCAAATATCAATACATAATTCAATACTACATTAATAACGTTTGCTAGAATGGTAGCCCACATAGCATACTTGGTTTGAGATAAACCATCAGCAAATTGTTTAAATGCCTGAAACATAATTAGTGGAATTAATGAAAATGCAACTAAGTCTAAATAAGGCATTGCATATTTAACCACCTCAACTGGCTGATCCATTTTATACATTAATGGCTTTATCAATAAAATGAAAAAGAAAAGTGCTATACCTAGAATGGTACATAAAAACAATCCATGATTAAATGCCTGCTTTCCCTTTTCAATATCTTTGGCACCATCTGCCTCAGCAACTAAGGGGGTTATAGCGGTTGAAAACCCAATACCCAAGGACATGGCAATAAAAATGAAGCTATTTCCTAAAGAAACTGCTGCCAATTCAGCTGTTCCCAATTGCCCTACCATGATATTGTCAATAAAGCTTACTAGCGTATGCCCAATCATTCCCAAAATAACTGGATAGGCTAGTTTTAGGTTATAACGAAACTCAGAAGTATAGTTCTTTAAATTCAAGGCTGGTTGTTGATTTCAGCCTGTAAAGTTAACTGATTTAAATTAGCATTATTTATAAAAATAGCGTCAATATAATTAAACCGTTAAGCTATTTAACAAATGAACTATTTATACTACTTTTGTTACTTCTTAACGATTAAAAACACTCTATGAATTCATATGATGTAGCCATTATTGGCTCTGGTCCTGGTGGTTATGTAGCCGCCATTCGTTGTGCCCAATTGGGTATGAAAACTGCCATTATTGAAAAATATAACACCCTTGGCGGTACCTGCTTAAATGTGGGGTGTATACCCTCAAAGGCGTTGTTAGATTCTTCGCATCATTATGAAGATGCCGTTAAACATTTTGAAGAACATGGCATTGACATTTCAGGCGACATAAAAGTGAATTTGAAGCAGATGATTGCTCGTAAGCAAGCTGTGGTTGATCAAACTACTGGTGGTGTTCAATTTTTAATGGATAAGAACAAAATAGATGTATATGTTGGAGTTGGTAGTTTTAAAGATGCTACGCATATTGCTATTGATGGAGAAAAAAAGGAAGAAATTGAAGCGAAACATATCATAATTGCAACAGGTAGCAAACCATCTTCATTGCCATTTATTGAGATTGATAAAGAACGCATCATAACTTCTACCGAAGCTTTAAAATTAAAAGAAATACCAAAGCACTTATTGGTGATTGGTGGTGGTGTAATAGGTTTAGAATTAGGGCAAGTTTACAGGCGATTAGGGTCAGAAGTAAGCATAATAGAGTATATGGATCGCATCATCCCTAGTATGGATGGGGCACTTGCAAAAGAACTGACCAAAGTATTTAAAAAAGCAAAATTCAAAGTCAATACTTCACACCAAGTGAAATCTGTAGAAAGAAAAGGTGATGAAGTCATTGTAAAAGCCAATAATAAAAAAGGGGAAGAAGTAGAATTTAAGGGTGATTATTGTTTGGTATCTGTTGGGCGTAGGTCTTATACAGATGGTTTAAACGTTGAAGCGGCAGGTATAAAATTAGATGAAAGGGGTCGCGTTGAAGTGAACGATCATTTGCGAACCAACATTCCTAATATTTATGCCATTGGTGATGTTGTAAAAGGTGCAATGCTAGCACATAAGGCTTCAGAAGAAGGCACTTTAGTAGCCGAAATCATTGCCGGTCAAAAACCCCACATTGATTACAATCTAATTCCTGGAGTGGTATATACATGGCCAGAAGTTGCTGCTGTCGGTAAAACCGAAGAAGAATTAAAAGAGGCTGGTATAGCCTATAAATCTGGGCAATTCCCTATGCGTGCCTTAGGTCGTAGTCGTGCCAGTATGGATTTAGATGGTTTCATTAAGATTTTGGCTGATAAAAGCACAGACGAAATCTTAGGCGTTCATATGATTGGTGCTCGTGCAGCAGATTTAATTGCAGAAGCTGTTGTTGCTATGGAATATAGAGCTTCTGCAGAAGATATTGCACGTATGAGCCATGCGCACCCTACATTTGCTGAAGCTATTAAAGAAGCAGCATTGGCAGCAACAGATAATAGACCTTTACATGTATAATAAGTTTAGGCTCATAGCAGTTTTTAGTTTACTGATTTCCTACATTGGATTCTCGCAATCCGATTTTGAAACGTCAAAACAGGAAATTACTAATATGATGACGCAACAAGCCAAAGATTGGAACGAAGGTAATATAGAAGCTTTTATGAAAGGCTATATAAAGTCAGATAGTCTTATGTTTATAGGCAGCAAAGGACTAACCTATGGCTGGCAACAAACACTAGAAAATTATAAAAAAGGGTATCCTACCAAAGATCATACGGGTGCTCTTACTTTTGATTTATTGGAGTTTAAACAACTGAATAAAAATATAGTTTTTGTAGTAGGTAAATTCTATTTAAAAAGAAAAGTGGGAGATGCAAGCGGTCATTTTTCACTTATTCTAAAAAAGATAAATGGTGAATGGAAGATCATTGCCGACCATTCTTCTTAGAAAATCTTAATCTTTTGTTATAAACAAAAAGGCGCACTTAATAGTGTGCCTTTTTTAATTAGCTTTGCGAAACTTCAATTAAATTAAACTCTTATGAAGAAAATCTTAATTATATCGGCAATTTCTTTGCTGATTTTTTCATGTAAAACCGATTCAAAACCTGAACCTCAAATGGCATTAAGCTATCCTGAAACGAAAAAAGTTGACACTGTAGATACTTATTTTGAAACAGAAATTCAAGATCCATATCGCTGGCTTGAAGATGATATGTCTAATGAAACAGGAGAATGGGTAAAAGAACAAAATAAAGTTACTTTTGATTACTTAGATCAAATACCCTACCGTGATCAATTAAAAGAACGCCTAGAAAAACTTTGGAATTACGAAAAATTCTCGGCACCATTTAAAGAAGGTGATTACACTTACTTTTATAAGAATGACGGGCTTCAAAATCAATATGTGGTATACCGTCAAAAAGGAGATGAAGAGCCTGAAATTTTCTTAGATCCAAATACGTTTTCAGAAGATGGTACAACCTCATTAGGAAGTTTAACTTTTTCTAAAGATGGTAGTATAGCAGCATATTCTATTTCTGAAGGTGGTTCAGACTGGCGCAAGGTCATAGTGATGGATGTAATCTCAAAAGAAATTAAAGAAGACACCATAAAAGATGTAAAATTTAGTGGTATTTCTTGGAAAGGAAATGATGGGTTTTATTACTCAAGCTATGATAAACCGAAGGGAAGTGAATTATCAGCCAAAACAGATCAGCATAAATTGTATTACCACAAACTAGGCACCAAACAAAAAGATGATAAGCTTATTTTTGGTGGAACCCCGGAGCAAAAAAGAAGGTATGTTTTTGGAGGAGTAACTGAAGATGATCGTTATTTGATTATTTCAGGAGCAAAGTCTACTTCAGGCAATGACTTATTTATCAAAGATCTCACTAAGCCAAATGCAGCATTAGTAACTGTATTGGATAATTTTGATAGTGATACTAACATCATTGACAACGTGGGTAGTAAATTATACATGGTTACCAATTTAAATGCTCCAAATAAGAAAATAGTAACTGTTGATGCCTCAAATCCTACTCCTGAAAATTGGAAGGATTTCATTACAGAAACCAAGAATGTACTGAGCCCGAGTACCGGAAGTGGTTATTTCTTTGCAGAATATATGGTTGATGCCATTTCTAAAGTAAAGCAATATGATTATGACGGAAAACTAATAAGAGAAATAGAATTGCCTGGTGTTGGCAGTGTGGGTGGTTTTAATGGCAAGAAAGAAGATAGAGAATTGTATTTTGGATTTACCAATTATACCAATCCGTATACCATATACAAATTTGACCCTAAAACGGCTAATTATGAAGTTTATAAAAAACCATCCATAGGTTTTGACAGTGATCAATTTGAATCTAAGCAGGTATTTTATATGTCTAAAGACAGTACTAAAGTACCTATGATCATTACGCATAAAAAAGGGCTAGAATTGAATGGAAAAAATCCTACTATTTTATATGGATATGGTGGATTTAATATTAGTTTGACTCCAAACTTTAGTATTGCAAATGCAGTATGGATGGAACAAGGAGGCATTTATGCGGTTCCTAACTTAAGAGGTGGAGGTGAATATGGAAAAGCATGGCATAAAGCAGGTACACAATTACAAAAGCAAAATGTATTTGATGATTTTATTGCTGCTGCGGAATATCTTATTGAGAACAAATATACTTCGCCTGAATATTTAGCTATTCGTGGTGGGTCTAATGGAGGTTTGTTAGTAGGCGCTACCATGACACAGCGTCCAGAGTTAATGAAGGTAGCTTTACCAGCGGTTGGTGTTCTAGACATGCTTCGCTATCATACCTTTACAGCTGGTGCCGGATGGGCTTATGACTATGGAACCGCTGAACAGAGTAAAGAAATGTTTGAGTACTTAAAAGGCTATTCACCAGTGCACAATGTAAAGGAGGGAGTTCAATATCCCGCAACACTAGTTACCACAGGAGATCATGACGATAGAGTTGTACCTGCACATAGTTTTAAATTTGCCGCTGAATTGCAGGACAAACAGTCAGGAGATAATCCTACGTTAATTAGAATAGAAACAAATGCTGGGCATGGTGCCGGTACCCCCGTAAGTAAAACCATTGAACAATATGCTGATATTTTTGGGTTTACTTTGTACAACATGGGCATAAAAGAATTAACGTCTCAATACAAAGATTAATTTATATCAAGTAAAATAAGCGTCATTGCAATTCGTTAAAACGAAGGGGTAATTTGCTAACAAAGCTGATTACCTCTAATAGCTCCCGAAAATTGGATACTATTCTTGCAATGACGCATTTTTTATGTTAGAAATCAAGAACATATCATTTGCCTACCACAGGCAAAAAGTAATTAATGACCTTTCTTTTCATGTTGAAAAAGGAGAATGTTTAGGCATAGCAGGTGAAAGCGGATCTGGAAAAAGTACTTTGTTAAAATTATTGTATGGTAAATATGATTTGCATAGAGGTGCCATTTATTGGCACGGTGAACAAATCTTAGGGCCTAAGTATAATTTAATTGCTGGGCCCGATTTCATGAAATACGTGACTCAAGAATTTGACTTAATGCCTTATACCACCGTAGAGAAAAATATTGGTGAGTTTCTATCAAATTTGTACCCTGAAAAGAAACAGCAACGCATTGATGAACTTATTGAAGTTGTTGAACTTGAAGAATTTGCCCAAACTAAAGTGAAGTATTTAAGCGGTGGTCAAAAACAACGTGTGGCACTAGCCAGAGCATTAGCAAAAGAGCCAGAAATATTACTACTAGATGAGCCTTTTAGTCACATTGATAATCTAAAAAAGCAATCATTGCGTCGTAGCTTATTTGGGTATCTAAAGCAGAATGAAATTACAAGCATTATTGCAACTCATGATAAGGATGATGTCATTTCTTTTGCTGACAATTTATTATTTCTATACGAAGGAAAAACCATTGCTTATGGAACCCCAGAAGTATTATATCATAACCCTCAAAACAGGCTAGTAGCTTCTTTTTTTGATGAATTTAATGAGTTTATTATTTCACAATTTTCTAAAAGCACAAAATTTGGGACTTTCATTGTGTATCCGCACCAAATAAAAATTGTAGAAAAATCTAATTATCAAGCTATAGTAAAACGATCCTATTTTAGAGGTAATCATTACTTAATAAAATGTCATTATAAGGATACCAAATTATACATTAAGCACTCCATCTTTTTGGAGAATGGAACTGAAGTTTACTTTGCAATTGATGAAGATATTTTAAAAAAGTTAAATAAGAATTAACTACAAAACCTTGATTAAAGTCAATAACTAATAAGAAAATTTACGTCAGTACGAGTAGTTTTCAAAAGAAAATTGTATCAAAGACAAGTAAATTTTCGTTTTTCAAAACTTCTCGATACTATTTGCCTTTTACAGATCACTCGAAGTGACGTTATTATATCTTCTAAAAGATAATATTTATTAATAAATTTTTTTTATAGTGATAAGTTTCTGGAATATGATTGTTTCTCCAGCTCTTTTACCAATAAGTAATTTCCCTATAGGCGAATTAGCTGAAACAGCGTAAAAAAAATCATTGTCAATTTTGATCTCACCAGCACTTATTGATAAAAAGTAGGCAACAGTGTCAGTCAAAACCAAACTACCAAGCTTTACAACTTCCGATGTTGTAGATATATCCAATTTACCTAAAACAGCTTTCATAGCATATACAACTTCTAATTGTTGGCTCGCTTTTTCCATTTCTAGCTGTAGCATTGCTCTCCCAGTTTCATGTTTATCGCCAGCACTGCTTTTAGTTTCAGAATTTAGTGCTTCCTTATGAGATTTTATTGTTTTAAGAACAGTTGTTTCTTTGTTTTTTATAAAATCAAGACATGCATTGTATAACTGATCTTTAATAGAATTCATTAATTCCTATCTTTTAAAAATAGAAGTATATATCTTCTTGACAAGCGCATTTCCTAACGGGAAGTATAGAGCAAAAAACAAGGCCATTCCCAAGCTAAAATTTCTGATATTAAAGACTTGATCAAGTAGATTATCTGGGTAGGCGTAGGATGTTTGCAGCGCATAGCCTCCAAATTCTAACAACCCCATCGCTATTAAACCATAAGCATACTGCATATGAAATGGCAGTCCTCGAAGTAGCAACGATACTGGAACCATATACAATACATACACTGTAATCACTTGCCACCAATAGGTAAACCTAGCAATTTCAACAGAAGCTCCAAATTTATCCATTAATAAACCCCAACAGAAATATACTACTGCATACGTAATAATAAGCTTATTATCAACATTCAGTTTATGCTTAACATAACTAATAAATTCTTTCATTCGTTTTTAATTTAAAATAGCATAAGCACCAAACCTTCCATGATGCGAAAGTGAAAACTTGCATTGCATTTTTTTATTATGATAATATACCTTTGGGATTCCTAAGCCACATTTCAAAATGTTCAATGATTCAGGTTTAAGGTTCTCAATTTTAGAAATACCAGCCTTGAGCTCTGCATAAACCGCAATACTCTGATTATCACTTATCTCAAAAATATGTGATGAATATGTTGAATAAATATCATTGATGACTGCTGTAGTATGGATGTGAGTAGTATTTATGATTGACTCTGTTTTAAACGTGGAACCTTCTATTCTAACGGTTCCTTTGCCTTCTGAAATCAACTCACATTCCGATTTTTTAGGGTTAAAAAATCGTTTTTTAGATTTCTGTGTATATCCCTTATAAGCACTTTCTTTCATACTCCACAATAACCAAACAGTTAAAAAGGGTTCTGAACTATTCCAAATAAAAGCTATTTCCTTTTTAGTAAACACTTTAGTTAAAAATCCCTTTCGTTGCCAATGACTCTGTATACCTGCAAGGTTTAGATCTATAATATCATTTCCTATCATTCCTTTCAAAAAGAGTTACTTTTTATTCAGTTTCTCAGTAATGACTTCTATAGCAGTCTTAACAGAGAGCATTTTTTCCATAGCTTCATTATCTATTTCAATATCAAACTCATCCTCTACATCTAGCACTACATCTACCAAATTAGCCGAATTGATTTTCAAATCATTGATGAAGTCAGTTTCTTCTGATAGTTCATTAAAAGCATCTTCATTTTGCACATAGGGTTTTACAATTGTTTTTAAGGACGAAATAAGTTCTTCTTTAGTCATCTATTATTTATATTTTTTAAAAAGGATACAAGCATTGACATCACCAAAACCAAAACTCGCTTTTGCAACAATATTAATTTCTTGATCTATTTTCTTTTGAGGGATTTTACTTTTATCTATTAAGCCTATTATTTCAGGATGTAAGTCTTCACAGTTAATAGTCGGTGCAACAAAACTTTCCTTAATTTGCAATACAGCAGCTACACTTTCTATCGATCCAGCAGCAGCAAGACAATGTCCAATTGTAGATTTTACTGATTGAATATATGGAAAATCTTGATTTTTTAATTGCAGAGCTTCGGTCCAATTCTTTATTTCTACTGGATCTTTAATAGTTGCTGTTAAATGTCCATTTATCAAATCTATATTCTCAGGCTTCGTTTCAGAATTCTCCAAGGCTCTTTTGATACACTCTTGAACAGCTACGGAATTGGGAGCTGTCATGGTTCCTCCATTCCGTTGCCCTCCTGAATTTACGGCACCTCCTAAAACCTCGGCATAAATAACGGCATTTCTAGCTAAAGCGCTCTCTAAAGATTCTAATACCAAAGCACCTGCCCCACTACCGGGCACAAAACCAGAAGCAGTTTCGCTCATTGGCCTTGAAGCTTGTTCTGGCATTTCATTATGCTTATAAGTCATTACCCGCATAGCATCAAAACCTCCCCATAAATAAGGACCATGATCACTACAACTACCCACAAGCATTCGTTTTGCCTGACCTGATTTAATGCGTTCATAACCCATTAAAATGGCTTCCGTTCCGGTGGCACATGCGGAAGAATTTGTAGTAACCTGATTACCGAGACCTAACATTCCTCCTAGATAGGCGCTTATGCCGCTTGCCATAGTCTGTGCAACCACAGTGCTACCTAAGCGTTTCACTTTTTTATCATCAAGCTTGTAAATGGCTTCTCTAAACTTTTCTACACCTGAAGTGCCCGTTCCAAAAATGGTACCGGAATCAAAATCAACAGAATCAGTATCAACATGCAACTCAGCATCTTTCCAAGCGTCTATTCCTGCAATACAGCCATATAGAATACCCGAGCTATTAAAACTCTTTAGCTGTAGCTCAGTAAAATATTGACGTTTTAAATATTCGCTAACCTCTGGAATTCCCCCTACACAACAGGAGAAATTTAAATCTTTGAGTTCTTGATAAAACTGAACACCCGATTTACCCATTTTGAGTGCATATGTAAATGCATCGATTCCAACTGCATTAGGGGCTACCACACCAAGTCCTGTTATGACAACTCTTTTATTCATTTAAGCATTCCGGAGATTAATCCTTTACACACTAATTCTCCCTTTTGATTCAATAATTTCACTTCACATTTCAACTTATTAAATCTAAAATATACTTTTTTTGATATAGCTGTTACTTGCTCTCCTGGATGTACCGGCAAGTAAAAATCTACTTGATTGGACGTCAAAGCAATTTTTGGTTTATCGGTATTATTAAGTTCATTTTGTAATAAATAAATTCCTAAACACACTACACCTATTTGCGCCATAATCTCCGTTAGAATAACACCCGGTGTTACAGGATATTCTTTAAAATGACCTTGATAGAAAAATTCATCCTCTTTCAATTTATATATCCCCTTGACACCATTTTCCGTAACTTCTAATAGTTCATCCAAAAAGAGAAAAGGCTTTGTATATGGTAATAAGGTCAAAATTTCTTTGAAAGTCATACTTATTGTATATGTTCTCCCCCATCAACAGGAATTATGGTACCATTAATCCAAGCTGCCTCATCTTTACTCAACAGGTATACAACATCAGCTACATCCTCTGGGGTTGTAAGTCGTTGATAAGGGTTTCTCATTATAGAATGTTCTTTTAACTTTTCAGCACCGGGAATTGCCCTTAATGAAGCTGTATCTGTTACTCCTGCTTGTATACAATTAGACTTGATACCAAAAGGTGCAAATTCTAAGGCTATATTTCTTGAAATCGCCTCAAGTGTAACTTTTGCAGCAGAAACAGCAGCATAATGTCGCCAAGCTTTCCTATTCCCTTCGCTTGTAAAACTAATTATGCGGGCATCCTCTGCAAATAATTTATGTTTATGTAATTCTTTAGTCCAATCATACAAACTAATTGCCATGGCATCAATCGTTAAATGAAAGTCATCATTTTTTAAATTTGGTTTTCCATCCGATACCATCGGTTTTAAATTGCCTTTAGCCACACTATGCACCAAGGTTCTTATTTTTCCTTGCCCTACTTCCTCCTGCAATCTTTGAATAATATCTATTCTTTTACTTTCATTAAAAGCGTCTTCATTAAAAGTAATCAAGGAAACATTTTCATTTCTAATCATTTGAAATTCTTCCTCAATTTTCTGAAGCTCTGATCTCCTGTTTCTGTGCACAATACAAATATTCATACCATGCTGCGCTAATTTTTTAGCACTAGCCAAACCTAAGCCACTTGAACCTCCTAAAACAACAGTCCAATAATTCTTATGTTCAAATTCTTTTACCATTCTAATAATACTCTTTGTGCTGAAAATCCAGGGCCAAAACTGAGCATGAGTCCCTTTTCTCCTTTAGATGGCTGCCTGTCTAAAAAACGTTCTAATACGTATAATACGGTTACACTTGACATATTACCATACAATTTTAATACTTCTTTCGTATCGTTTATATTCTTTCCTAAATATCCGAATAAATCCTCAACTGTCTGTACTATTTTCTTTCCACCCGGGTGAAAAATCAAATGATCAATTTCTTCTATTGACAAATTATTCTTTTGCAAAAAAGGATGAATAATTTCAGGGAAATGTTTTGCTATAGTTTCTGGTACTTTTTGATCTAAGATCATTTGCAAGCCCGTATTTACCAATTTAAAACCCATCATAGATTCTGCATCGTAAAAATGGTACATAGCCTCATCTACTATTTCTGGACCGATATCATCACCGTATGAAGACAGTATCACACTTGCAGCACCATCGCCAAAAATGGCAGCACTCACAATATTAACCATTGAAAAATCTTCTAATTGGAATGTTGCTGTTGGCGACTCTACAGCAATTACTACAGCTCTTTTATTTGGATTTGCCTTTAAAAAATTCTTAGCATATATAATTCCGGAGACCCCGGCTGCACAACCCATTTCCGTTACCGGAAGTCTCACAATATCCTGCCTCATTTGCAACCTATTAATTAAATAAGCATCTAAAGAAGGAATCATAATACCTGTGCAGCTTACAGTAATAATGAAATCAATATCGGTAGGCTTCAACTTCGCTTTTTCAAGTGATTTTTTTAAGGCTTGTTCAGCAAGCTGGATACTTTCCTTAACGTAAATATCATTTTTCTCTTCAAAAGAAGTATTATGAAACACTTCTTCTGCATCCATAATAGAATAACGTCTATCTACATTGGCATTTTCAAAGATCTTTAGGACCTTACGCTGAAATCGTTCTTCCTGCCCAGACAACCATTTCTTCAAATAGGGTACTATTTCTTTAGTAGTTCTTGTATATTGAGGTAGCTGCTTGGCTACAGTTGTAATTTTTACTGCCATTTATTTTTTAAAAATCCATTGATAACGAAAGGCCCACTTCCATGTTAATGAGCCTTTTAATTTTGTTTTTTGAGCAATCTGATCTAAATCTTCTTTTTTAAATCCTCTCAGTATAGATGCCAAACCGTCATGTGTTACCATAGGATTTTGAATAACTGCACTCACTAATTTAAAAAGATAGTATGCAACTTTATGACGATGCAAATCATTGAAAACCAATCCTAATTTACTTTTATGATACGTAGATTTTAATAAGGCTACGATTTCTTCTTCTTTAAAATGATGGAAAAATAAAGTGGCTACTACAATATCATATGATAGCTTTTCGAAACCTTCAGAAAAAACATCCTGATAGACATATTTAATTTCGGGAAAAGCAACAGACTTTTTTTTGGCATAATTAATCGTAAATTTATTAGCATCGACCCCAATTAGCTCAAACTTCAACCCCCTTTTTGTTCCATACTTTGATAACATTCGTAGCATATCACCTTCCCCGCAACCTAAATCAACAATAGTAATTGTTCTTTCTTTCGGGTAGTCTTTAATAAGTTCTTTTACACCATTTAAAGTTACTTTATTTCCACCCAACCATTTATTTATCAATGCTATCTGGTCTAAAGTTTTATATAAAGATGGACCTTCAAAAGAAAAATCATCCATGATCTCAGTAACATCACTTCTATATGTTGTATCTACTAATATACTCATGTTGTTACTGGCATTGTACCATGTGTTCTACTTATAATTTTTGGCAATAACGCAGGAAAGCTTTGTAAACTCATTAACATAATATCTGAAAAATAATTCATCTTAAATAATCTTGCCAATAAATGCCCAGTATTCAATCTTGAATTGAACTCTTTTTTCCAAGCTTTCGTATAGTTTCTCTCCAACTCATACCTATCCACAATTTTCCCGTTAAAGTAATCTATTATTAACTCTGAAGCTATTTGAGCCGATCGAATTGCCATACCCATGCCGTTACCACATAAGGGATGTATCATTCCGGCTGTATCACCACACATTATGATATGGTTTTCAATTGGCTTTTTCGTTGCAAATGATACCTGACTTATGGTCAAAGGTTTTTCAAAAACTGAAGCTGTATTCTCGAACACTTTTTTCAAAAAATGATTCTCAAAAAATACTTGCTTCTGAAAATCATCAATACTTTTGAATTTCTTAAAGGAATTATAACTAGCTAAATAACATATATTAATGATATCATTCTCCACCTTTGATACACCACAGTAACCCCCATTAAAATTATGTAATCCTACCAAATGATCAGGGAATTCACCTTCTGCATGAAATTTAACCGCTAAATAAGGAGATGTCCTTTTTATAAAAGGTCTATTCAGCTTCACATCTAAATTAGATCTTTTGCCAAAAGCACCAATAACTAACTTTGATCTGAATATATTATTTTCTTTTGTAGAAACTACAAATGAATCTTTTTTAAAAACCACATTAGTCGCACTATCATTTATAACCTCAACACCATTAGTTTTTGCTCTTTTTAATAACTCAGAATCCAAAGTAAAACGACTTAACCCAAAACCACCCAAAGGCAAATCAGTTTCTAAAACTTTGTTGTTCTTATTACTCAACATTAATGTATTGATAGAATGCGCCCCAAATTGAAAAGGATCAAATGAAAGTGAATTGAGATAAGGTAGCACTTCATTTGATATATATTCTCCGCAAACCTTATGCCTAGGGTAAGCATGTTTTTCTACAAGTACAACCTCTAGTCCATTATTTGAAAGGTGAATTGCAGAGATCAATCCTGCTAAACCTCCGCCAATTATGACAACATCTATTTCAGTGTTATATACCAACTATTTAGTGAATGTATGTATTACTTGAATTTTAACAGTGTCTGACATCACCCAACTTTTATCACCTACACCGTAGTCTCTTCTATTTAGATTAAAATTAGCCTTTAAGGTTACAGAAGAAGTATTTTCTATAACTATTATTGGGATAGAGACTTTTTTGGTCACATCTTTAATCGTTAAATCAGCTTTCAACAAATACCCATTAGTAGTAGATTTCTCAATCTTGGTAGATTTTAATTTAATTTGTTTAAACTTAGGTTCATCAAAATAATCGTCTTCAAGTAAGTGCTTATCTCTTTTCTTATTCTTAGTGCTGATTGATTTTACCTGAATAACTCCGTTTATGAAGCTATTTGCAGGGTCGTTTTTGTTAAAATTACTTTGAATAGACACATCACTAAAACTACCTTTCACTTTAAAACCCATATTTTTGATAGTAAAAGTAACTTTAGAATTTTGAGCAACAAGCTGACTTTCAACCGATAAAACCAATACAAAAATTAAAAAGTAGGATATTTTTTTTCTCATTACATTCATTATTTTAATTATTAGACATGATTTCTGCCAACTCCTTACCTATACTACTGCCAATAGCCACGCCCATACCACCTAATCGTACTCCGCAAAACACATTTTCATCCAGTTGCTTAACAATGGCCTTTTTCTGATTTCCCACACCCATAATACCACTCCATGCATGATCAATTTCAAATTTAGTATTTGGTAAAATGATAGTTTTTAAAAGTTCTTCCAACTTATTTTGTACTAGCTCAGTTTGACCAAATTTCATTGTTTCTTCAGTTTTGAAATCTAAATTTCTACCACCACCTAGTAAAATTCTATTATCAATATTTCTAAAATAATAATAACCTTTATCTAAGTGAAAACTTCCTTTAATATGTAAGTTTTTGAAAGGCTTGGTAATTAATACCTGCGCCCTTGCAGGTTTTACATCTTCTTTCAATAACTGATTTGCAAAACCATTGGTTGCGATGAAAAGTTTTCGCGTTTTAAATTCTATGTAATCTGTTTTAACTTCAACACTATCTTTCAAATTTGTAAAATCCTCTACTTCAATAGTGTTTAATATTTTTATGCCAGATGATAGCGCTTTATAAAGTAAAGCCTCCATCATTTTACCCGTATCTAACTGTCCTTCAAATCGGTTATAACTAATTTTGTCTTCTACGCGTTTAAAATCGAAATGGTTCTCTTTAAACGAGAAAACATCTTTTTCAAAAATGGGTTTTAGCAATTCATTAATCCTCTTTTCATTTCCTACACATTCTTCTAAAAGTGCTCTATCAGTAAACAACTCATATCCCCCATATTTCTGAAAATCAATTGCCTTATCACTCAGGTTCTTTCTTAGCAATTGCAAGCCTTTCCAACGTTTTTCAACGAGTTCAATAACCTCATCTTCCGAATGATCCTTAAGATCATCAATGATTTCAGATAAACTCCCAAAACAAGTAAAACCAGCATTTTTAGTACTTGCTCCTTGTGGGAGTATTCCTTTTTCAAGGATTAATATTTTAGCTTTAGGAAAATGCTCTCCCAAATAAAGCGCACAATTCAGACCTACAATACCACTACCTACTATGGTAAAATCTACATTTGAAAACCAGGATTTAAGCTCCCAATAACTGAAATTCATGTTTTAAATATACATGAATTTTTAGCCTTAAAAATGTTACTTTAGACGAAATTTTGATAGAAATGGATAAAAAAAGATGTTCTTGGTGTGGTACTGATCCTTTATATATGGAATACCATGATAAAGAATGGGGTAAACCTGTTTATGATGATGAAACATTATTTGAGTTTTTAATTTTGGAAACCTTTCAAGCTGGGTTAAGTTGGATTACCATTTTAAGAAAGCGAGAAAATTTTAGAAAGGCGTTTGACAATTTTGACTATAAAAAAATTGCAAAGTATGGTGAATCAAAATACGATTCATTATTACAAGATGCAGGCATTATCAGAAATAAACTTAAAATAAAAGCGACAATCTCTAACGCGCAAATTTTTATGAAAACTCAAGAAGAGTTTGGTTCTTTTTCAAAATACATTTGGGGGTTTATCGATGGAAAACCGATAAAAAACTCTTTTAAAACGATGAAAGAAGTACCGGCGACTACGGAGTTATCAGATACTATTTCCAAAGACATGAAAAAACGCGGGTTCAAGTTTGTAGGTTCTACCGTTATTTATGCACATATGCAAGCCACCGGTATGGTGAATGACCATACCACAGATTGTTTTAGATACAATGAGGTATAAAAAAAGCGAAACAAATGTTTCGCTTTTTCTTTTTTATCCTTTAACAGGGATATAAATTTCTGTTATCCAATCAGCCGGATTGGGAAACTCCATGGGATCATTAGCATATACTTCAAGAGCTGGATGACCATGAATTTCTTCTAAATTGTTCTCTTTGATATGTTTGTCTGCAGTTGTCCAAGCTTCAAATAAGTTTTCATAATTACCTGTTAACGTAGTTTTTAATGCTTTAAATGGTTTCAATTCCCCCGTTAAGATTCCACTATCGCTATCTGTAATTACCTTTTCAGTAACAGGCACTGCACAAGAGAAAATTACCGCGTTGTTTTCCTGATCCCATTTATGATATAGTGAGAAAGCAGGTCCGGCCATAGTAATTTTATTTTTTGCGGCATATGCCCCTACTTTAGGCATCATTTCAGCCATCTTAGCCGGCATTTCGTCTATTTTACATGAAGTTGTATTGTAAATATAATACCCTCCACTATGGGTTGTTACCCCATCAATTTTCACTGAATATTTTTTCATACTAGCAGTAAGTACACTATCCATTTTAAATAATCCTCTTTCATAATCTGGTCCTACCATTTTATCCATACCTCCTCCAAACGTAATAAAAGCTTTGTCAACAAATCCCATTTCGCCTTTCATACCCCAGGTTACTTCTGTAGCTGTACCATTTTCAACAGGTGAAAATGTCCAGTAAATATCAGATTCTGATTCAAAAGGTTTAACAAATTTAATCTTTTGATCAATTGACTCATTTGGTACAGATGCTAGTGTCTCCATACTCCCTTCTCCTAGTATTTCACCATTCCATCCATAAGTTCCTCCAACTCCTTTTGAAATATCTCCATAAGTGACGGTAGCTTGAGGCTCTTGTTCAAGCCATGGCGACCATTCTGGCCAGTTCTTATAATCATTGACATTGTTGAACACAATAGCAGCAGGTGCTTTGATTATTTTAGAGCGTTTTACATCATAATTACTATCAAGCGTAGCAACATAAATTGCCCCACCAATTACTACCACCAATAAAAGCAGTAGCAGATATTTTAGAATCTTCATAGTTCGTTAAGTTAGGTTATAATGACCACAAATATAAATAATTAAGTCAATTTTATTTACCTTTGAGCGACATAAAAATTAAACAAATGCACTTAAAACAATTCATTTATAGTATTCTGATTATAAGTCTATTATGGTCTTGTAAAGAAAAAGAACCGAAAGAAGAGATTTCTGAAAAAGAGCCTGAAAAATTTGAGTATTTAGTTGATCAGTTTGCTGATTTAAGAATTTTAAGATATCAGATTCCCGGTTTTGAGGAACTGTCCTTAAAAGAACAAAAGTTGGTATATTATCTTACCCAAGCAGGCTTAGCTGGTCGTGATATTATGTGGGATCAGAATTATCGTCATAACTTAAAAATTAGAAAAGCACTTGAAAATATTTACACCTCTTTTGAAGGTGATAAAAGTACTAATGATTGGAAAGCTTTTGAGACGTATTTAAAACGCGTATGGTTTTCAAATGGTATTCATCATCATTATTCTAATGATAAAATCAAACCTGCTTTTACCTCAGATTATTTTAAAACTTTGTTGGAAGCAACTAAAACCAGCTTAGATCGGGAAGCATTTAATGTTATTTTTAATGATAAAGACACTAAAAAAGTAAACCTTTCAAAGGATGCTGATATTGTTCTAGAATCAGCTATTAACTTCTACGGACCAGATGTAACTCAAGCAGATGTAGATGCTTACTATGGTGCTATTGAAGTAGACAAAAAAAGACCTATAGAAAAAGGGTTAAATACTAAATTAGTAAAAGAAAATGGCAAACTAGTTGAAAAAGTTTGGAAATCTCGTGGTATGTATGGCAATGCCATAGATAAAATAATCTACTGGCTCGAAAAGGCAAAAGATGTTGCTGAAAATGAAAAACAAGCCAAAGCCATAGACTTATTAATCAAGTATTATCAAACAGGTGATTTAAAAATTTGGGATGATTATGCTATCGCCTGGGTGGAATCTACTGACGGAAATATTGACTGGATCAATGGCTTTATTGAGGTATATAATGATCCTAAAGGTTATAAAGGTTCTTATGAAACCATCGTTGAAATCAAAGATTTTGATATGTCAAAGAAAATGGCTGTACTCTCAGAATATGCACAATGGTTTGAAGATAATGCACCCTTAGACCCTGCTCATAAAAAAGAGAATGTTGTAGGTGTTTCTTACAAAACTATAAACGTTGCTGGAGAAGCGGGTGATGCGTCACCAAGTACACCTATTGGTGTTAACTTACCCAATAATAATTGGATTCGCCAGGAACATGGTTCAAAGTCGGTTTCACTAGGAAATATTACTAGTGCCTATGGAAATGCCGGAGGTTCAGGACGTTTGAAAGAGTTTGCATATGACGAAGAAGAAATTGAATTAGAAGAAAAGTATGGAAAGTTAGCAGATAAATTGCATACTGCCTTACATGAAGTTGTTGGTCATGCATCAGGTAAAATTAATGAAGGCATAGGTACACCAAAAGAAACACTTAAAAGCTATGCTTCAACCTTAGAAGAAGGTAGGGCTGATTTAATTGGCTTGTATTATTTGATGGACCCTAAGTTGCAAGAACTTGGACTTGTTGAAGATTGGGAAGCGACAGGGAAAGCTGCTTACGATGGGTATATTAGAAATGGTTTGATGACCCAATTAGTACGTTTAGAACCTGGAGCAGACGTAGAAGAGGCGCACATGCGCAACAGACAATGGATTTCAGCTTGGGCATTTGAAAAAGGTCGGGAAGATGGTGTAATTGAAAAAATAACCAGAGATGGAAAAACGTATTTTAATGTTAAAGACTATGTCAAACTACGTGAATTATTTGGACAATTATTAAAAGAAACACAGCGTATAAAATCAGAGGGAGACTATGAGGCGGCAAAAACGTTAGTGGAGACATACGGTGTAAAAGTAGATCAAGATATTCATAAAGAGGTTTTAGAACGTAATAGTAAGTTCAAAGCTGCTCCTTATAGTGGTTTTGTGAATCCTGTTTTAGTTCCAGAAACTAATGATACAGGAGAAATTACTGTAATTAAAGTAGTTCAACCGACATCTTTTGAAGAACAAATGCTAGACTATTCAAAAAAGTATAGCAATTTACCGGAAGAAAATTAGACACTTTTTTAACAGAGAAATCGATCAAAAATCCGTTTCTTAAAAGGAGCGGATTTTTTTATTATAAGTTGATTATAAATTTGATAGCTTTGCTTTTATGAATATGACAGGTGTTGTAACCAAATCAACCGGAAGCTGGTACACGGTAAGAACAAAAGATGGAGTTTACATTCAGTGTAGAATTCGTGGAAAATTTAGGATTCAAGGAATCAAAAGTACTAATCCTGTGACGGTAGGTGATTTAGTTGATCTTGAATTAGAAAGTGATTCAAAGAATGGACTTATTACAAACATTCATGATCGTAAGAATTACATTATCCGAAAATCTGTTAACCTATCAAAGCAAACACATATTATTGCTGCTAATATTGATCAGGTATTTTTACTGGTGACCTTAAAAGAACCTGAAACTTTCACAAGCTTCATTGACCGTTTTCTAGCTACTGCAGAGGCTTATTCTATTCCTGCAATTCTTTTGTTTAACAAACTAGACATTTATAGCAAAGAGCTGGTAAAAGAGAAGCATAAACTACAAGAAATTTATCGAAATATAGGCTATGAATGCCTTGATGTTTCTGCCATTGATAACATAAATATTGGCAAACTTAAAAAAATTATGGAAGGCCGTGTGAATATGTTTTCAGGACATTCTGGTGTTGGCAAATCTACACTTATTAATAAAATTGCGCCTGATCTCAACCTGAAAACAGCTGAAATTTCTTCACAGCATAGGCAAGGTCAACACACCACCACGTTTGCTGAGATGTTTGAATTACCTTTTGGTGGATATATTATAGATACACCGGGTATTAAAGGATTCGGCGTAGTGGATTTTGAAAAAGATGAAGTTGGAGATTACTTCCCTGAGATTCTGGCTATTAAAAGTGAATGTAAATTCAACAATTGCTTGCATGTTAATGAGCCTAGCTGTGCTATATTAAATGCTGTAGAAAAGGAAGAAATTGCTTTTTCTAGATACAGAAGTTATCTTCAATTGCTAGAAGATGAAGATGAAAACTACAGAATAGATCATTACGCCTAAGTATGCGAGTTGTTATTCAGCGTGTGAGCAAAGCCTCTGTAAGCGTAGAGGGAAAAGAAATAAGTTCTATTGAAAAAGGATTACTTATTTTATTAGGAATTACAAATGATGATATGATGGACGATCTAGAATGGCTCTGTAAAAAAATTGTCAATCTGCGCATTTTTAATGACGAAAACAATGTTATGAATAAGTCAATTTTAGATATAGATGGTGAGGTTATTGTTGTGAGTCAATTTACGCTACACGCTTCTACAAAAAAAGGAAACAGACCTTCTTATATTAAAGCAGCAAAACCAGAAATTGCTATTCCGCTTTATGAAAAATTTATTCAAACATTAGAGAATAATTTGAACAAGAAAGTAGGTACAGGCATTTTTGGTGCGGATATGAAAGTTGCATTATTGAATGACGGGCCAGTAACAATTAGTATAGATTCGAAGAATAGAGAATAATTTCTATATTTGGTCTTTCGCTAAACTATCCTTCAGCTATGAAAAGTATAGGATTACTGCTTATTGTACTAATTTATAACGCCCAATCATTATATGCTCAAGACCTGAGCGTCCTAAGTATACCTGATAGCCTTACAAAAAACGCTAATTCTGTTATTCGTTTTGATGAAACTAATATTGACTTAGTTTCTCAGAGAAAAATGATAGTGAAAATTAAAAAGGCTATCACAGTATTAAATGAACTCGGGGATGATCAGTCAAAAATCACAGTTCATTACGATAAAAACAGAAAAGTAAAGTCATTAAAAATTTTTATTTATAATTCTCTAGGTGCTGAAGTACATAAGGTTTCTAAGAAAGATATTAAAGATTATGCAGCGGCAGATGGGATTTCTCTATTTAATGATGGTAGAATAAAGTATTATCGATATGTGCCAACTTCTTACCCATATACTATTAGCTATGAGTATGAGATTGAAACCCCTAATACGGCTTTTATAAATAGATGGTATCCTTTTGATTCTTATAACCAGAGCATACAAAAAAGCACTTATACTATAAGTTTTCCAGACGATATTGACTTGAAAAGTTCTGAGAAAAAATTTGAAGAATTTAACGTTGTTAAAAAATCAACAAACTCTAAAATTTCGTATAAAATTAATAATGCCCTAGCAATTAAATACGAAGTTTATTCACCATCTTATCTGGAAATTTTGCCTTATGCTATGCTCGCCTCCAATAAATTCCATTTAGAAGGTTATGATGGTGAAGCTGACAGCTGGAAAGAATTTGGTAAATGGATGTATGACAATCTCATCGCCAATAGAATGGAATTGCCAGAGAGTGCAAAAATGAACATCAAGAATTTAGTAAAAGGAATAGATGACCCTGTAAAAAAAGCAAAAATTGTCTATGACTTTGTGCAGAAAAAGACGAGGTATATAAGTGTACAAGTAGGTATTGGTGGTTGGATGCCAATGCTGGCAAGCGATGTAGATAAATTGAGTTATGGAGATTGTAAAGCGTTGACGAATTATACAAAAGCATTAATGGATGAAGTTGGTGTAGAATCCTATTATACTGCAGTTTATGGCGACAGAAATATTATAAACATAGAAAAAGATATTGTTTCCGTACAGGGAAATCATGCCTTTTTATATGTTCCTGCTAAAGAAAGAGATTATTGGCTAGAATGTACAAGTCAAACCGTACCTTTTGGATATCAAGGTACTTTTACAGATGATAGAGATGTATTGATAATAAAGCCTGAAGGCGGAGAAATAAAACATACTAATATTCAAAAAGATAATGAAAGTTTTCAAAACACATTTGCCAAATACAAAATAAATGATCAGGGTGATATTAAAGGTGAGGTGAAAATTAATTCTGCTGGTATTCAATATAACCAACATTATGATTTGGAAAACAAGCCTGAAAGAGAAGTAAAACAATATTACAAGAACGACTATTGGCCTTATCTAAATAATATTATTGTTAATGATTACAACTTTTCTAATGATAGAGATAGTATAATTTTTAAAGAAAGTGTAATCATACAAGCCCAAGACTATGCTACGTTTAGCGGAGACAGAATGCTATTTATTGCAAATACTTTTAATAGAGTTTCTAAAATTCCTAAAAGATATAGAAGCAGAAAACTACCTCTAAAAATTTCAAGAGGCTTTGTAGATAACGATGTATTTGAAATTACTTTACCAGAAGAGTACAAAATAGAGGCTTTACCAGAAGATATTACAATAGAAAATAAATTTGGAGCATATAAATTCTCAATAGAAAAGATTTCTGATAAAAAATTAAAATATTCAAGGGTGTTCTCTCTTAAAAAGGGATTTCACCCAAAAGAAGACTACAATGCGTATAGAAATTTTAGAAAAAAAATAGCAAAATACGACAAAACCAAAATAGTACTCATAAAAAAATAAACCATGTATAAGCAACCTACAATAGCCACTCTTTTATTCTTGTTATTTTCTATTCATTTAACTTTTTCTCAAAGTGTAAAATTTGGAAAAGTCTCAAAGCAAGAACTGGAAGAAAAATTCTACCCTTTAGACTCTAGTGCTAATGCAGCTATTTTATACAAAAAAAGAAGAACCTTTTATAAATACAATCAGGGTAATGGCTGGGAATTGAAAACTAGAATTCATGAACGCATTAAAATTTACAATAAAGAAGGTTATGATTGGGCAACAAAAAAAATAAATCTTTACAAGGCTGATGAAGATGAAAGTGCATCTATAAAGGCATATACCTTTAATTTAATTGATGGTAAAATTGAAAAGATCAAACTGAGTAATAAAGAAATATTTGATGAAGAAGTAAATAAATATTGGAAAAGTAAAAAATTTACAATGCCTAATTTAACTGAGGGTAGCGTTATTGAATGGGAATACACCATTACTTCTCCCTACTATTGGAATATTAATGATATGGTTTTCCAATATACGATCCCAATAAAATATATAGACACAAAAGTAACCACGCCAGAATTTTTTATATTCAAAAACAAGTCTAAAGGTTTTTTACCAATTAACATTAATAAAAGTACGAAAGCTTCAAATGTAATTTTAAATTCTAAAAATAGAAGCGATGGTCGAGTTGCTACTACTACTTTCAGTCAAGATAAAATTGATTATCAGTCAAATGTTATTCACTGCTTTCAAAAGGATATACCTGCGCTCGTTAAAGAACCATATGTAAACAACTTAGATAATTATATATCTACCTTAGAATTTGAAATAACGGCTTATAAGCCTAAATATGGATCACATAAGTATTATAATACTACTTGGGAAAATGTGACTGAGACAATTTATAAAAATTCAAATTTTGGAGAGCAACTAAAAAAAACTTCGCATTTTAAAGATGATTTAGCTTCATTAGTAAGCAAAACTGCTCCAGCACAAGAAAAAATTATTAAAATTTTTCAATTTGTTAAGGATAAAATTAAGTGGGATAATTATCAAAGTAAGTATTGTGATAAAGGGGTAAAAAAAGCTTATAAAGACGGAACCGGTAATGTTGCTGAAATTAATTTAACCTTAGTTGCTATGCTTCGTGAAGCTGGTCTTAAAGCTAACCCCGTTTTAGTAAGTACACGTGATCATGGTATTCCCCTCTTCCCAACAAGTGAAGGCTTTAATTATGTCATTGCATGTGTCCAGGCTCAAGATGATATGATTTTATTAGATGCGACCGAAAAATATAGCTTACCTAATATTTTACCAGTTAGAGATTTAAACTGGCAAGGTAGAATTGTTAGTGATGACGGTAAATCTACATCAGTAAATTTGTTTCCCAATAAAGCTACTTCTGAAAAAATCTATTTAAATGCCAAAATAGATACTGAAGCTTTATTAAGCGGGTCTTACAGAGTGAGCTACGACAACTTATCTGCTTTGAACTATCGTAATAAATATAACAAACTAAGTGAGGAAGATTTAATTGGACAACTTGAAGAAAAGAATGACGGTATTGAAATTACAGAGTTAAAAGTTAGAAATAAAGAGGATATTGGTAAACCACTGATGCATACAATAAATTTTGAAGCCGACAATCAAGTTGAGATTATAGGAGATAAAATGTATTTTTCTCCGCTACTCTTTTTAACAGAAAAAGAAAATCCTTTTAAATTAGAAGACAGGAAGTATCCTATAGATTTCACATCAGCTTGGGAAGAAAAGTATTCTATAAACATAACAATACCCGAAGGTTATACAATAGAATCAAAACCAGAAAATGGCGCATATGCATTACCTGATAATTTAGGTTCTTATAAATTTATTATTGCGACTACAGACGATAAAATACAAGTATTGTCTAACATGGAAATAAAAACTCCTATTTTAACACCTGAGTATTATAAATCTTTAAAAGAATTTTATAAAATGGTGATTGATAAGCAACTTGAAAAAGTTGTTTTAACCAAAATGTAAAAATAAAAACTCAACGAATTCATTGGGGGTTTTTATTTGTTTTCTTTTTTTAGAACATTTATGTCTTTTATAACCCTCTCCATATCTTTTTTATCAGTACCGTCGTAGAACCCCCTAATTCGCCGTTTTTTATCAACCAGAACAAATTGTTCAGTATGAATAAAATCTTGTACGCCTCCATCTCCTTCATCTAAGACGGCAAAATAAGATTTACGAGCTAAATCGTAAATATGCTTTTTATCACCAGTAGTTACATTCCATTTTTCGTCAATAACACCCTTGTCTTTTGCATATTGCTTTAAAATAGGGACGCTGTCCATAACGGGGGTTACAGAATGTGATAAAAACATAATCTCTTTATCATCTTTAAAATGCTCTTGTAAAGTCCCCATGTTATTCGTCATGATGGGGCAAATGGTAGCACATCTGGTAAAGAAAAAATCGGCCACATAAATCTTGCCTTCGTAGTTCTTGTTAGTAACAGTATCGCCCTTTTGATTGATTAATTTAAAGTTGGCAATTATATGATTGCTCTTTTTGTGTTGTAATGAATAATCTACCAATCTAGGGTTTACATCTGATGGGCTATATACAGGTAAACGTTCTTTAGGAGTCAATAAATAATTGCCAATGATTACTGCCAAACCAAAAATAAGCCCTATAAACAATAATGTTGATATTGATTTTTTATTTAATAAGCCATTCATTGACAGTTTTTTTTATATTTGTGTACACTAACCTACTCCCCAATCACTCAAACATACTGCAAAGTTATTGCTATGAATAGATTTGTACAAATATGCGTGTTGTTATTTTCGGCTATTGTCTTTAGTCAAAATAGTAATATAAGTCTTCAAAATTCTTATCTGTCTGAATTATTAAATTCTATAGAAGATAATTCTTTTGCAACCTTTGATACGGACCGAACAGACTGGAGAAAGGAAACAATTCAAAGAATTACTTCAGATGCAAATATTCCAAAGGTTAACTACTCTAAAATGGCTATGATATTGCATATGCTGAAATATAAAATTGGTGACAAAGCTTTTTATAAGGGTATTGAAAATTATAAATCATATTTAGTTAAAGAAAATAGCACAGCCGATCTTGAAGATTTTAAATACTATCTTGAAGACATAAGTGGTGAAGAATTAACCTTTTTTTTTAACGATTGGTTTAAAGGAAATGGACATCCATCATATGAAATTACTTGGTTTCAAAACAAGAGTTCAGGCGACATGCATTTTTCTTTAAAGCAAACGCAAAAGGATGCTGATGCCATTTTTTATGAACTGCCAGTTCCTATTGAAGTACAAGGTACTAATGGGGAATCAAAATTGATACGATTGGAGGTAAGTGATAATGATCAAAATTTTACTGGTAATATTTCATTTAAAGTGGAACAAGTTATTATTGACCCCGAACATCATTTGATTTCAAGCAACAATAGTGTAAAATTGGGTGTTGATCAAGAAAAGCTCAATGCCACAATCACTTTATTCCCTAACCCCGCAACTAGTGATTTTCAGATTCGAAATACGAGCGAAGCTATAGTAGAAAGAGTATCTATTTATAACATGTTGGGCAAATTAGTACTTGAAAAAACAGACGCATTGACTACGACCATTAATTTGGAACCCTTAGCTTTAGGGGTACATTTAGTTAAAATCGAGACTTCTAAGGGAACACTTCAAAAGACAATCCTTAAAAAATAGACCAAAATTTAACGTCTATTTAACCCAATTAACAAAGCTGTTTTTAACTCTAAAATCTTACATTTGTAGGCTTAAAGAAAAGGATTTTTTGAAATGGAAATTTTTATAAAAGTATCACAATTCTTATTGAGTTTGTCAATATTGATTGTGCTACATGAATTGGGGCATTTTATCCCTGCAAAATTATTCAAGACCAAGGTAGAGAAATTTTATCTGTTTTTTGACTATAAGTTTTCACTGTTTAAGAAGAAGGTTGGTGAAACAGTATATGGTATTGGTTGGATACCACTAGGAGGTTATGTGAAAATTGCTGGTATGATTGATGAAAGTATGGATACTGAGCAAATGAAAGAAGAGCCTAAACCATGGGAATTTAGATCAAAACCAGCATGGCAAAGATTGATTATTATGTTAGGTGGTGTTACAGTGAATTTCATATTAGGAATTCTATTATACATCTTAATACTAAATATTTGGGGCGAAAAATACCTTCCTAATGAAAATTTAACAGATGGTATTTGGGTTCAAGATGAACTAGGGAAGGATCTAGGTCTTGAAACAGGCGATAAAGTGTTGAGAATTGATGGTAATGAAGTTGAGAAATTCAGCAATCTTTTACCTGAATTTGTAAACGGAAGCTCATATACCATAGAACGAAATGGAAAAATTCTTGAAAGGGAAATTCCTATTGATTTTATTTCAAAACTAGTTGATCGTGATAGAGATCAAGGCAGTTTTTTATATCCAAGAATGCCATTTGTTGTTGGTCAAATACCTGATAGTTCTTTAAATTCTAACGGTAAATTGTTATCTAAAGATGTTATTGTTTCTATCAATAATGAGTCTACAAAGTATTTTGATCAAGTTGCGAACTTATTGGAATCTAATAAAGGACAAAATGTTTCTGTAGCTATAAAAAGGAATGGTGAAGATGTTATAGTTCCTGCAAAAGTTAGTAATGAAGGAAAATTTGAGATTTACCCTGCAAGTTTATCCATTTTAGACATGAGTAAAATGGGTTATTACAATCTCAAAACTAAGAACTATTCATTTGTTCAAGCCATTCCTGCTGGGATCAAGAAGAGTTATACTACACTAGTAAATTACATCAAACAGTTTAAAAAGATTTTAAACCCTAAAACAGGAGCCTATAAAGGATTAGGAGGATTTATTACTATTGGTAGTATTTTCCCAGCAACATGGGACTGGCAAACGTTTTTAAGCATTACGGCTTTTTTGTCTATTATGCTTGGTTTTATGAACTTATTGCCCATTCCTGCATTAGATGGTGGTCATGTGGTATTTACACTGTATGAAATGATCTCTGGGAGAAAACCTAGTGACAAGTTTTTAGAATACGCGCAAGTAGCTGGTTTTGTAATTCTTATGGGATTATTGCTGTTTGCAAACGGTAATGATGTTTACAGATGGGTTAGCGGTAAATTCTAAAAACAAGTCATTAATTAGTTTAATATTTATCAAAGAATTAACTGAAAAGTACAAATTATTCATTAGAACGACTATATTATTATTTGCTCTGTAGTTGTTCATTTATTGGTACTGATAATTAGAAACAGTCCTATAACTAACACCATTTATATCGATTAAATTTCGTGTTTGTTTCAGTATATTGTCATTTGAATCAAATTCATATTCAAATGTGACTGTTTCAGAAATATCGCCAGACATGACATACCCCTTAATATATTTTTCACTTATTTCAAAAGAGTCAAAATCTCCTAAACCACTTTGCTTATTCAATGAAGAATTGTTTTTCCATTCCTCACCAAATAAGTATTTTGTATAGTTATAAGAATCTGTTGTTTTCTTATCTAAATAAGAGTACTGAATTTTGAAAAAAGTGCTACCATCTTGCTTTTTATTAATCACTTGAGATAAATCATCATTACTGTATTCAAAAACATAAGTAGAAATAAGCAGATCGTTTGGGTCATACAGCTCATCATTTGCCATTTGGTTTGCATCATTTATTGAAATAATATTTTTTTGCATTCCACCATCACTCCAAGATAAAGTAGTGTTGATTTTATTTCCATCATATATTACCTCTTTTTCCCGACTTACATCAATGCCAACATTAAAGGGTATTACTTTTTTTGATATCAATCTTTTAGAACCGTCATAAATATATGTTGTTACCCATTCCAAATTGGAATTCGAATCAAACTCTGAAATTTTGTGTATCAAACTTTCCTTATATTCCATTTTATCATAACTGCCATCGGAATATTCAATACTAATCAACTTATCATCATCGAATTTTAACTTTTTAGTTAAGTATGGGGTGGTATTATTTCTAGAGTAATATTCTTTTGATATTGAAACTAAATTTTTAGTATCACTTTGTAAAGTATCATCAGAAGAACATGATAAGACACTGCTCCCAATTATAAAAGCAAGTACTAAATTTAAATTTTTCATATTAATTTGGTTTTGGAAAATCATAATATTCTAACGGAACAATTGATACATTATTATTACTTCTAAAATAAAAGAAAAAACTTCATATAAAAAGATGAAAATAAAACATAATCAGTATAATATAAAAAACTCGAAGCACAAGATGCTTCGAGTTTTTTATATTATCAAATTTGATATTAATTCTAGTCGGCTAGAATAATGATTTTATTTTCATTTAATTCAATAGTACCTGAATCAATTGACATAACAAGAACCCTATCATCATCAATATGAGGTTTTAAATGCCCACTTAGTTCATCAAACTCTAAATGCTCTTGAGTATGCACATGTATTTTCACCTCTCCTTCAGCTAACAATGATACAATTGGAGCGTGATTTTCCAGCATTTGGAATTCACCATTAATACCTGGTACTGTAACAGAATCTACAGTGGAACTAAATATAACAGCTTCTGGTGTTACAATTTCTAAATACATCTTTTTTATGAGTTATGAGTTATGAGCTATGAGCTATGAGTTAAACATTCTAAACTCTGAACTCACATCTCTGAACTATATTTACGCTTCTGCCTCAGCTAGCATTTTCTCACCGGCATCAATTGCTTCCTGAATAGAACCTTTTAAGTTAAAGGCAGATTCAGGATATTTATCCAACTCACCATCCATGATCATATTAAAGCCTTTAATGGTGTCTTTAATATCTACCAATACACCTGGAATACCTGTAAATTGCTCTGCAACATGAAAAGGTTGCGATAAGAAACGTTGTGCTCTACGAGCTCTATGAACTACCAACTTATCTTCTTCTGACAATTCTTCCATACCAAGAATAGCAATAATATCTTGTAACTCTTTATAGCGTTGTAACAATTCTTTTACACGTTGAGCTGTATTGTAATGCTCATCACCTAAAATTTCAGGAGTCAAGATACGAGATGTAGAATCTAACGGATCCACAGCTGGATAAATACCTAGCTCTGCAATTTTACGAGATAATACCGTTGTTGCATCTAAGTGCGCAAATGTTGTTGCAGGCGCAGGATCTGTCAAATCATCCGCAGGTACATACACCGCCTGAACAGATGTAATAGAACCTGTTTTAGTAGAAGTAATACGCTCTTGCATAGCACCCATTTCAGTTGCTAATGTAGGCTGATATCCTACCGCCGATGGCATACGTCCTAAAAGTGCAGACACCTCTGAACCGGCTTGGGTAAATCTAAAAATATTATCAACGAAAAATAATACGTCTTTCCCTTGTCCATCTCCTGCTCCATCACGGAAATATTCAGCAATCGTCAATCCTGATAAAGCTACACGAGCACGTGCTCCAGGAGGCTCATTCATCTGACCAAAAACAAATGTTGCTTTTGAATCTTTCATGTCTTTTTTGTCTACTTTTTGAAGATCCCATCCACCTTCTTCCATAGAGTGCATGAAATCATCACCATATTTAATAATGCCCGACTCTAACATTTCACGCAATAAATCATTTCCTTCACGTGTTCTTTCACCTACCCCAGCAAATACTGATAGACCACCATGTCCTTTGGCGATGTTATTGATTAATTCCTGAATCAATACTGTTTTACCAACTCCTGCTCCACCAAACAATCCAATCTTACCACCTTTTGCATAAGGCTCAATTAAGTCAATTACCTTAATACCTGTAAAAAGCACTTCAGTTGATGTAGATAACTCCTCAAATTTAGGAGCTTCACGGTGAATTGGTAAACCATCTTTACCTTCTTTAGGTAAATCACCTAATCCATCAATAGCATCACCAGTTACATTAAAAAGACGACCATAGATATCATCACCTATTGGCATTTGAATAGGATTACCTGTAGATACAACCTCATAACCTCTACTCAAACCATCAGTAGAATCCATAGCGATACAACGAACGGTATCTTCACCTATATGTTGCTCAACTTCTAAAACCAACATTGTACCATCTTCTCTTGTAATCTCTAATGAATCATAAATCTGAGGTAAGTCATTTTCTGTTGCAAACTCAACGTCAATAACCGGGCCTATGATCTGTGCAATTTTACCTGTAACTTTTGACATTACTTATTTATTTAATATTATGCTTTTTAACTGAAGGAAAACGCTTCTGGTTTTCGCGCTGCAAAGATACTTTTTTAATTTAAAAATTAAAGTTGTTTGAGGTCTTTTTTAAGCATAAAAAAATGCCTTCATTTTGAAGGCATTTTTCCTATTGTTTATTTCACTACCTATTGTAAAGAAGGAGGATAGATTATTGGATAATCTAAAGCTTTAGCTGTGGTTCCAGATTCAATAAAATTAGTACCAAAAGAATCATCCAAAGCCTCTAAAAATTTATTGGCCATTAATGCATATCCTCTAGATGTTAAATGTATTCCATCTAAACTCACTAAACCACCAAAAACTAAATCAGCAGTCATAACAAAATCATCAAAAGGTACGCCTAGACCTTCTGTTGCGGCTTGCGTTAAAACACTATTAAGATCTACAAGAACCACATTTGGATTTGTATTGGTTACTGCCTCTATAGTAGCGTTATAAGCATCTGTAGCGTTAATAATCTCTGTTTGCTCACTAGGTAGTAATACCCACTTATCTTCTAGTGGTAGCGTAATACCCTCTACAGCAAATTGACCAGCTACTGCAAGTGGTATTCCTTGACCAACAAGGGCACCAACAACGCCTTCATTAACTGTACCTATTACAGAGCTACTTGGTAACACAAATAAATCAGCAGCAGTTGCAGGTCTAACTTGACCATATGCACCACCCAATAAAGTTGCAACTGTAGCTTTTGTCAAATCATCTGTAGGAAGCTGAAAACTCTGTAGTAAAGCTTCAAAAGCAGGACTAGGGATTAATGCATCTCTTATATTGAGAGCTTCGTTTGACAGTGTCTCATCACTAATAACTACTGGACTTGCTTCACTAGTTGAGAATGTAATAGCTCTTTCTGGCACCCCAGCATCCACAAAAGCTAAATTTAAAACTCCAAATACAGAATTCAATGTTGGAATCAATGGACCATAAGTTTCATCGCTTGGATCTAAAGGATTATGTGGAACTGTCGTAAAGTGCGGTAAATCTGTAATATAAGGTACGTTAGTAACTAAACCTGTTGCACCTATACCTGTTAATTGGGCTACAATAGCACCAAAAGTTTGGTCAAAGCCCACACCCGGTGGTCCGTCAGATGGTGTTATTGGGTTAGTCCCATCACCTCCAGTAGTAGCATAGCCTAATACATCATTACCTCCTATTTCAGATAATGTAAAAAATGTAGGATTTTGATCCAAAGCATCTCCTAACATCGTTGCGTTTCCAGCAGATGCCATTCTTACAAAAAATGGATTTGCAGTAGCCGGATCTGTTAATAATCCAGCAGGATTTCCATATCCATCAAACAATAAATGAAAACTCTTAGCTCCTGGAACTCCCATATTACTATATGGACCCGAAGTACCCGCTGTAACTTCATTCGTAGGTGTAGCATCTAATGTTGCTGGACCAGCTCCGTTAAAAAACAATCTTGGTCCTTGAATTTCCGTACCTCCAAAAAGTAAACCTCCAATATTATCATTTGTTAAAGGTTGTGTAAAGTTTGCCGTACCAAATTGCTGTGCTAAAATGTTAGGAAAAGAATTTTCTTGACCAGCTAAAAATAAAGCCCCATCAGTAAAACCTGCAGTAAATGACGCACCAAGAGCAACATAATTAGAAAAATCTAGACCATTTGTATTTAGTGCAGGTAATTCTGCAACCGGCGGCAAATTAGGTTCTACGGTATCATCTATCTCACAAGCAACAAAAGCAAGCGACATTAAAGCCAACAATACATATTTATATTTTGAATACATTTTCATTTTATTTTAATTGTTAATTACCAGAGAAACAAAATACTGTGATCCCACTGCTCCTGCTCCTACCGCACTTCTATATTCGTCACCACCAATATTTGATGCACCCACTTTAATGGTTGATTTTAACTTAGGTATTCTTAGGTTAACTTGAGCATCAATAACAGTTCTTTCAGATACTAGTGCATTGGCAATACTGGCTTGCCATAAAAATTCATCTTGCCATCTAGCATTAATGTTAAAGCCAAAATTTTCAAACAATTTTGTGTGCCCAAAAGAAAACTTCACCTTATGCTCTGGTGTGTTAAAACCAACTTGAAAATCAGGATCATCTTCTTGGTCGAAATCCAATTTAGCATATGTGTAACTCGCACCAATGTCAAATCCACCAATTTTTGTATTTAATCCAATATTTGCTCCATAAGAGGAAACATCTGCAGAAGAATTCGTATAGGTTTGAAAAGCAGTGAAGTTACCTGTAGCAAGATCTTGAATACCTGAAGCATCGGCAGTACTTCCATCATTAGGTGTAATAACAACTTCCTGACTTATAAAACCTTCATAACTATTTAAGTAGACATTCAAATCTACATCTACCTTAGCAATTCTTCCTCTATATCCAACATCATAAGCAGTTACTTTTTCAGGAGCTACTAAATCTGTTGGCGCTTGAACTAAAAGACTAGCATCTCCTGTTGCAGAAAATGCATCTACAGAAGTTCTTGTATACGAATCAAAATAGGCATCTCTTGCCGTTAAATCAGTACCAGGTAATATTCTATCTAAGTTGTCAGGTGATGAACCAACCAATATAGCTCTACCCACATTAAAGCCTATAAATAAGGATTGTGTATCTGGGTTTCTAAAACCTGTTTGAAAAGAAGCTCTAAAGTTATGATTTCTATTCTCACCTGCTGAATATACTAATGAAGCTCTAGGTGAAATATTTGCATCAAAAAATTCATTCTTATCATATCTTATAGATCCTGTAAGTTTTAATCGCTCATCGGCAAACTTTTTACTGGCTTGTATGTAAGCACCTATCTCATCATATTTTATAGGACCATCATAATCGGTGAAAATAGTACCAAATGAATTTAATGCATATTGTCTATAGGATCCTCCTATTTGAAGGTCTACTGCATCATTTAACATTTTTGAAAAATTGTAATTCCCTTCTGCATGATATGACTTCGTATTATCTAAAAACTTAGACCCTGTAGCAACATCAGGATCAGATGTTACTTGATCAAATAAAGCTCTAAATTCAGGAGTACCTGGTTCAGGTCTGTAGGCTGCGTCGGCCGCTACTCTACCAGCCGCGTGTGCTTGTTCATTTGTCGCACCGCCTAAAACATTTTGCACATAAGTTCCTGCATAAGTACCAAACCATTCAAGAGCATTTACTCTATTCATATTGATACCTGTAAAACGCATATCATAAGAATCACCAGCATCTTCAGCGGTGGTATATCCTCTTACAAAGAAATTATCTCCTTTAACTTCCAGTTTATGTTGCTGTATGAAGAAATTCTTTAACTGATATCTATTAGCCCCTTGGTATATACTCCCTCCAAACCCTAGACGAGAATTCCAAATAACTTCTATATCATTTTCAAAAGGTCTATAATTCAGCGAAAAATCAGCTTTTAAACTTTCCGCATCATAATCAGTTAAATCTTGTTCTCTATATCCGGTACGCCCAACATCAACCGCTGGTAATAATGCTGCGGCGCCAGAAGGTATTAATCCCATTTGCTCTAATAAAACTCCTGCTCCTCTAAGGTCTGTTCCTAAAGCAGAGGTAGAAATTTCATCACCATAAATGTTCAACCCATCATGTGCGTATCTTGACGGTTCAGCAGGAATAATAAAATCAGGATCTCCTACAGTAGCTCCTACATCACTGTATTGATTTGTATCAGTGGCAAACCAATCTGTACCTTTTAGGTAAGAAAATGAAGCTTTTGCAGCAAACTTTTCACTAAACGCATGAGCTGCTCTTATACCAAAATCAACAAAATTATTGTCTCCAGCTGCTTCCTGAGAAGTTAAACCTGTTTTTACATAAGCACTAATTCCCTGGTGCTCAAAAGGGTTTTTACTAGTCATAAATAAGATACCGTTAAAGGCATTAGCTCCATATAATGCTGAAGAGGCTCCTGGTAATAATTCTACACTTTGAACATCCAACTCATTAATACCAATTAAATTACCTAGCACGAAGTTTAATGCAGGTGAGGAGTTATCCATTCCATCAATTAATTGAACGAAACGCGTGTTTGCAAACGTAGCAAAACCTCTGGTATTTACAGAATTAAAAGTTAAACTACTTGTATTTACATCTACACCTTTTAGGTTCTCAAGACCTTGATAGAAATTAGCAGTTGAAGTATTTTTTATGGCTCGAGCATCCATTCTCTCAATAGTTACTGGAGACTCTCTTACGCTTTCGGGAGTTCTTGAGGCAGAAACTACAACTTCATCCAGTTGAGTTCCTTCAACAAGTTTTACATCTAATTTTTGATTATTTTCTGTTACTTCAACTGTTTGGCTTTCATAACCTACAGAAGAAAAAACAATTTTAAAAGGAAGTGGTTCAGCAACTTCTAACGTGAAATTTCCGTCAAAATCAGTGCTGGTTCCAATAAATTTACCTTCAACCCTAACAGTAACACCAGGTAGTGGCTGGTCATTACCCGCGTCAAGGACGGTTCCAGAAACTACTGTTTGTGCATATACTGTTATGCCAAAGAATAGTGCAAAAACAACAGTAAAAAGTTTATTCATAATGTTTATTTAAATGGTTAACAAAGTCGCAAAATACAATTTTTTTTATACCATCCAATAGCAAGAGCCCCATTTTCTTGAGAATTCTTAAAAATATGACTTGCTCTATTGAAAACTTAGAAATAGATTGATTAATTTTGTTGTTCATTTTTCATTTTTAATAGTTTAGCATAAAATTTCTTAGCCACTTTCAGTGAAGATTTTTCATTCGTATCACAATTTTTCTAAATCAAATATTACTTCAGTTGTCACCATCGGAACTTTTGACGGTGTACATTTAGGGCATCAGGAAATTATAAAAAAACTCACTTTAGATTCTGGAAAAAGCGGGAGTGAATCGGTAATTCTTACTTTTTTCCCGCATCCTAGAATTGTATTACAAAAAGGAAATGGAGTGAAACTATTGAATACTATTGATGAAAAAATAGCACTGCTGGAAAAAAGTGGTCTTAATAATTTAATAGTACAACCCTTTACCAAGGAATTTTCAAGATTAACAGCTCTTGACTTTGTTAGGGAAGTACTAATAGATAATTTAAAAACCAAAAAACTCATCATTGGATATGATCATCGATTTGGTAGAAATCGCGAAGGTAGTTTTGAGCAATTACAAGAATACAGTAAGCTCTTAAACTTTGAATTAGAAGAAATTCCTGCCAAAGATTTAAAGGATATTACAATTAGTTCAACTAAGATAAGAAGTGCATTAGAGGAAGGTAACATTGAAAAAGCCAATTCTTATTTGGGCTATAACTATATATTGACTGGTAATGTAGTGCAAGGAAAAGCATTAGGACGCCAATACAACTACCCAACTATTAACATTGATATTAAAGAAGAATATAAGCTCATACCAGAATCTGGTGTTTACATTGTTGAAACTCAACTTGAAAACGATCGTTATTTTGGCTTAATGAATATTGGTAAGCGTCCTACTGTTGATGGATCAAAACAAACTGTTGAAGTGCACGTTTTAGATTATGATGGCAATTTGTATGGTGAAAAAATTCAAGTTGGTGTATTAAAAAGATTACGTGATGAGAAAAAGTTTGATTCATTAGAGGCTTTATTTTCACAGATAAAAAGAGACGAACTAAAAGCACGAGAATTGATTAAGAGTGGAAAGGTTACTTTTTAGACATATAGACAATTCGCCGTTAATTGTTTTTAGAATCATTTTTGGTTTATTACTTTTTCTAGAGTCATGGGGAGCCATTCTTACCGGTTGGGTTACCAAAACGATGGTTGAGCCAAAATTCACCTTCAATTTTATAGGCTTTGAATTTTTACAACCCTTACCAGGAAATGGAATGTATGTCTATTACATTATTATGGGGATTTTCGGTTTTTGCGTTATGATAGGTTATCGTTATAGATTAGCTATGGTAGGTTTCTTCTTGATGTGGTCTGCTACTTATTTAATGCAAAAGACATCTTATAACAATCATTATTATTTAACTGCCTTACTCAGTTTTTTAATGATCTTTCAACCAGCCAATAACTACCTATCTTTTGATGTAAAAAGAAATCAAAATTTAAAAGCTATTTCTGTTCCCTATTGGACATCCCTTATTTTAATGCTACAAATAGGTTTGGTCTATTTCTATGGAGGAATTGCAAAGATTTATCCCGATTGGTTACAAGCAATTCCTGCACGGTTATTTTTACTTTCAAAAGCAGATTATCCGCTGGTTGGTGGTCTTTTTAAAACAGAGTGGTTTCCTTATTTTTTAAGTTATGGCGGATTGCTGTTTGATCTACTGATCGTTCCATTACTATTGATCAAGCGAACACGTATTTTTGCTTTTTGCTTGTCTATATTTTTTCATTTGTTCAATGCTATTGTGTTTCAGGTAGGCATATTTCCATTTTTAAGTCTGGCTTTTGCAGTCTTTTTCTTCAAACCTTCAGTTACCAGAAATTTATTCTTGAAAAAGAAACCGCTTTATGACAAAAATGAAATTATCATTCCTGATTATAAGAAATGGCTCATTCCTTTTTTATTAGTTTATTTTACAATTCAAATTGCATTACCCCTGCGACATTGGTTTATAAAAGATAATGTATTGTGGACAGAAGAAGGGCACCGATTAAGTTGGCGAATGATGCTAAGGGCAAAAGGTGGATACACTACTTTTACAGTAATTGATAAAGAAACTAATAAAAAAGAGAGAATTCTTCTAGATGATTATCTAACTAAAAAACAACAGCGAACTGTAAGTTCAAAACCTGATGCAATCTGGCAATTTGCTCAACATCTTAAGAAGCAATATGCAAAAGAAGGAAAAGGTATTAGAGTCTACGCTTCTTCAAAGGTTAGTGTCAATGGAAGACCATATCAATCTTTGGTTAATGATACTATAGATTTGACCAACATCAAATGGGATCATTTTAAACATAGTGAATGGCTTTTACCATTTGAAAATAAACTTCAAAAAAAGGATCGCAAATAGTATCTTTGCTGACTTATTAAATAAAGATCATGTTACAAGTTGCTTTTATAAGAGAAAATAAGGACAAAGTCTTAAAAGGGCTTGCGGTTAGAAATTTTGTTAATGCTGAAAAGTTAGTAGATGCAGTAATTTCAGTAGATGAAACAAGAAGATCAACACAGGCAGAGCTCGACACTGTATTGGCGGAATCTAATTCCTTATCAAAAGAAATTGGCACATTGTTTAAGTCTGGTGAAACTCAAAAAGCAAATTTATTAAAGGAAAAAACAGGTCAATTAAAAGAGCAATCAAAACAACTTGCAGAACAATTAAACTATGCTCAAAATGAGTTAAATGAGCTATTATATCAATTGCCAAATATTCCAAATGATTTGGTGCCAAGTGGTTCTAATGAAGAGGATAATGAGGAAGTTTTCAAAGAAGGTAAGATTCCAACATTAGATGAAAATGCTTTACCTCATTGGGAGTTGGCAAAAAAATATGATATCATAGATTTTGATCTGGGTGCTAAAATAACAGGTGCCGGTTTTCCTGTTTACAAAGGAAAAGGTGCCAAATTGCAACGTGCATTAATCAGTTACTTCTTAGATAAAAATACCGATGCGGGATATAATGAAGTTCAAGTACCTCACTTAGTAAATGAGGCTTCTGGCTATGGCACAGGACAACTTCCTGACAAAGAAGGACAAATGTATCATGTAACCGGAGATAATCTATATTTGATACCTACTGCAGAAGTGCCTGTAACCAATTTATATCGTGATGTTATGCTAAAAGAGGATGATTTCCCTATCCTACACACTGGGCACACACCATGTTTCAGGCGAGAAGCCGGTTCATATGGCGCGCATGTCAGAGGCCTGAATAGACTACACCAATTTGACAAAGTAGAAATCGTACGCGTTGAGCATCCAAGCAAATCTTATGAAGCTTTAGATGGTATGGTAGAGCATGTAAAAGAAATACTTAGAGAATTAAAATTACCCTATAGAATTTTAAGGCTTTGCGGAGGTGATCTTGGCTTTACTTCTGCTTTGACGTATGACTTTGAAGTTTATTCAACTGCGCAAAACAGATGGTTGGAAATTAGCTCTGTTTCAAATTTTGAAACATTTCAGGCTAACAGATTAAAATTAAGATTTAAAAATAAGGAGGGTAAAAGAGCACTCGTGCATACTCTTAACGGAAGTGCTTTAGCGTTGCCAAGGGTACTGGCAGGTATCCTAGAAAATTACCAGACAGAAAAAGGCATAAAAATTCCTGAAGTACTACAAAAATATACCGGTTTTTCTGTAATTGACTAGTTATTAGCAACGGAAAGCATTAGCTTTTTATAACGATTCATAGCAATTAATTCATTTAGATAAGCTGCTATGTTACCATTTTTCATAAAAAGTTTCGCTCTGAATTTTGAGTTTTCGTAGTGTTTCTTTAATTCGATCATTGTAAAAATAATTTAGTTGTTTATACTTAAGACAAATGTCATGCCAAAATGTTACAGCGTAATTCTTTTTACCATATAGATTTATCAAATTTTTAACACTTCTTTTACTACCTTTGAAGCAGTACTATAACGTTATGCGGATAAAAATTATTGCCATATTCCTTTTAATTACTGCAATTGGCTATTCGCAAAACTCTCAATTAGCCTATCGATACTTCAGAAAAGGAGAGTATGAAAAAGCAGCTTCTATTTACAAACAACTCTATCAAAAAAGTAAAGTTAGACGTGATTATTTTAAAAAACTGCTCTCTTGTTATCAATTAACTGAAGATTTTCAAAAAGCCGATGAATTGATTCAAGACAGGATTAACTTATACCCTGAACATAGTTATCTTAATATTGAATTAGGTTATAATTTACAGCTACAAGATAAAAAAGAAGAGGCACTACCTTACTATGATAAAGCTTTAAAGGCAATTCCAGAATTTCCATTTGAAGCAAATCAAATAGGTAACACTTTTAAAGAAAATCACCTATTAGAATATGCAATTAAAGCCTACTCTCTGGGTATGAAGCTTAATCCTGATTCCAATTATTTTCCGTACCTGGCAGCCATATATGCTGAGCAAGGTGAAATAGAAAAAATGTTTGACGCTTACTTAAGTATGGTTGAGAAAAATGATAGTTATTATTCAACAGTACAACGTTATGCTGGTAGGTTTGTTACTGATGATAACCAAGACAATAATAATATTCTTTTCAGAAAATTATTGTTAAAACGATTACAAACATCACCCAACGATTCCTGGAATAAATTACTCAGTTGGCTGTACATGCAGCAACGCGATTATGGCAAAGCACTCATACAAGAAAAAGCATTGTTTAGAAGATCTGGTGAAGCATTGGTTAGAGTATTAGAAGTTGGTCAAATAGCATTTGATAATAATGATTACACAACTTCAAAGGATGCTTTTTCATATGTTTTAGAAAATGCCAATATTCCTGAAATGATTATTGATGCAGAGTTGTTTTTATTAGATAGTGATGTAAAAACTGCCAACAATGAAATAGAAATCGATTCTGTGGAGGCTAAATTCAATAGACTATTGGATAAATATGGTACTGATAATACTACTATAGATTTACAAATTTCATATGCTGATTTTTTAACCTTTAAAAAAGACGAACCTCAAAAAGCAATAGAAATTTTAAAAGGTGCTTTAGAAAAATCAACTTCTGAGTTAGAACATGGCTCTATCAAAGTTAAATTGGCTGATGTCTTAGTATATACAGGAAAATTCAACCAAGCACTGATCAATTACACTCAGGTTCAAACCAAAGTTAAAAACAGTACACTAGCTCAGGAAGCGCGCTTTAAAGTGGCACAAACATCCTATTTTAAGGGAGACTTTAAATGGGCTTTAGCACAACTAAAAGTATTGAAAGGTTCTACATCGCAATTAATTGCTAATGATGCTGTTGAACTTCATTTATTGATATCTGATAATTTAGGATATGATTCCATTCCAAAAGCACTACAATCATACGCAAAAGCAGATTTATTGGCTTTTCAAAATAAAAATAATCAAGCTATTGATAGCTTAAATATAATCCTCAACACCTACAAAGATCATACAGTTCAAGATGAAGCATTATTTAAGCAAGGAGAATTGTTCGAAAAAACCCAACAATTTGATTTTGCTGAGCATAACTATCAAAAAATAATTGAGTTAGATAAAGAGGGTATATTAGTTGATAATGCTTATTTTAGGTTAGGAGAATTGTATGAAACGCATTTAAATGATCTTGAAAAGGCAAAAGAAATGTATCAAAAGATCATTTTTGATTATCCTTCAAGCATATACCTAGTAGATGCGCGTAAGCGTTTTAGGAAATTGAGAGGTGATCAAATCAATTAATTTAATAGATGTGTCAATTTGAAAGTTTATTACCCTGAATCGACTCATTAGATAATTATTAAATTAAACAGATGTATATATACAACGTAACTATAAATATTGACGATAGTGTACATGCCGAATGGCTTGTTTGGATTAAACAGCATATAAATGAAGTTTTAGAAACAGGACGTTTTGTAAGTGCTAAAATGGCCCAAGTTCTCGTAGAAGAAGAAATGGGCGGTACTACCTACTCCATACAATATACAGCTAAAACAAGAGAAGATTTAGATGATTATTATAAATATGATGCTGGTAAACTCCGAAAAGATGGTATGAAAAAATTTGCCGATAAAATGGTAGCCTTTAGAACAGAACTTCGGGTTATTGATGAGTTTTATCCTATAGTAGCTAGTAATTAAAACTCTACTATACTTTTAAATGTCTGTTAAAGCAAAAAAACATCTGGGGCAACATTTTCTAAAAGATGAAAATATAGCTCAAAAAATAGCCAATTCTTTAGCTGGAAAAGATTATCAAGATGTCCTAGAAATTGGACCTGGAATGGGGGTTTTGACCAAGTATCTACTTCAAAAAGACTTCACAACACATGTTATTGAAATTGACAGAGAATCTGTAGATTATTTAGAGATTCATTATTTAAACCTTGCTGATCGCATTATTTCTAAAGATTTTTTAAAGATCAACTTAGACGATTTTTTTGAAAATAGGCCACTAGCAATTATTGGTAACTTTCCATACAATATTTCTTCGCAAATTGTTTTCAAAACTATAGAAAACAGACATCGCATTCCTGAATTTGCAGGTATGTTTCAAAAAGAAGTAGCCCAACGTATTTGTGAAAAACCAGGATCAAAAATCTATGGTATCTTATCGGTACTCACTCAAGCCTTTTATGATGCAGAATATTTATTTACTGTACCTCCATCAGTTTTTAACCCACCGCCTAAAGTAGATTCAGGTGTTCTCAGACTAACCCGTAAAGAAAATTATTCATTACCTGTTGATGAATCTTTATTTTTTAGAGTCGTTAAAACGGCCTTTAATCAACGAAGAAAAATGCTTCGCAGTAGTTTAAAATCTTTCAACCTACCAGATAAATTAAGAGAAGATGCTATATTTGCGCAACGTCCTGAGCAACTGTCTGTTCAGGATTTTATCAATCTGACGCAAAAAATAGCTAGCAATGCCATTTGAGATTACCAAAGAGCTTCTTGAACAACTAGAAGCATATATTTCTAAAGGAAGAGATCAAGCCGTTCTTGATTCTTTAGGAGATGCTCACTATGCTGATATTGCAGAAGTATTGCATCAAATGAGTTTTGATGAAGCTATTTACATCATTAAACTCTTAGATAGTGAGGTTACATCAGATATCTTAATGGAACTTGATGAAGATATTCGTGAGAATATCTTGAAAAATCTCTCTGCAAAAGAAATTGCCGAAGAACTTGAAGAATTAGACACCGATGATGCCGCTGATATGGTTGCTGAGCTTCCAGAAGAAAGGCAGCAAAATGTAATCTCAGCAATAGAAGATGAAGAGCATAAAGCTGAAATAAAAGAGCTTTTAGCATATGATGAAGATTCTGCCGGAGGTTTAATGGCTAAAGAACTCGTTAAGGTTTATGAAACCTGGACGGTAGCAGGTTGCTTACGCAGAATTAGGGGGCAAGCCAAAGATGTAAGGCGTGTGCATTCTATTTATGTAGTTAATAAACAAGATCAACTCATTGGAAGACTATCTTTAAAAGATTTGATCATAGCCAAAAATGAACAAAAAATAGCGGATATCTTTATAGAAAATGTAGATTCTGTGCATGTAAATGAAGATGGCGAGGAAGTGGCTAAAATTATGGCAAAATATGACTTGGAAGCCATCCCCGTTGTTGATGATAATAAAGTTTTATTAGGAAGAATTACTATAGATGATATTGTAGACCTTTTAAAAGAAGAAGCAGAAAAAGACTATCAATTAGCTGCTGGTATTACGCAAGAAGTTGAAGCCGATGATAGCATTATAGAATTAACACGTGCGCGACTACCCTGGTTAATATTAGGACTTATAGGTGGCCTTGGTTCAGTGATTATTATGGAAGGGTTTGAAGGGGCACTTGCTAATTATAAAGAGCTATTTTTCTTTACACCTTTGATTGCTGCCATGGCTGGAAACGTTGGTGTACAGTCTTCTGCAATCATTGTTCAAGGTTTGGCAAATGATACTGTAAAGGGCAGTTTGTTCAATAGATTAATGAAAGAAGTTGGGTTGAGTTTAATTAATGGAATTGTACTGGGGGTACTGGTTATTTTAGCTGGTTTTGTCATGCACACAAATATTGATATCAGTATCACCATAGCGATTTCAATGGTAAGTGTTATTGTTGTAGCAGCGCTTATTGGCACTTTTGTACCTATTATTTTAGACAAAAGAGGTATAGATCCTGCCATCGCCACAGGACCGTTTATTACTACCAGCAATGATATTTTTGGAATCTTCTTGTTTTTCTATATTGCCAAATTAATCCTCGGGTTTTAGGTTGTAAAGAAGTCGAAGATATTTGTTAGATCATTCACCTTAGCTTTGTAAAACTCCGTATATGTGCATCGCTCACAGGTTACAGAAGTATATTTTTGATTTTGAATATCAAAAATAGATGATAAGGTACCACCAGTACCTCTTAGCTCGCCAATTTTGTAATTCTTATGATTGCACTTGGGGCAGGTATAGTTAAGGTTTTTCATGTTGATAAAAGTTTTTGATTAATGAGTGTATACTATTAGTATCTACATACAATAAAAAGTTACACAAATGTATCTGTCAATGATCTGCTTTTAACGCATTCTCATGTAATAATTTTAGTTAATTTTGCCTTTCAATTTTTAGAGATGTCTGAAGAGAAAAAATCATTGAATTTTCTAGAACAAATCATTGAGGAAGATTTAGCAAATGGATTGGAAAAAAATAAGCTTCGTTTTCGCTTTCCGCCAGAACCTAATGGCTATTTACATATAGGTCATGCTTCTTCTATTTGTTTAAATTTTGGTTTAGGTTTAAAATATAATGCACCGGTAAATTTGCGTTTTGATGATACCAATCCTGCCAAAGAAGAACAAGAATATGTAGACGCTATTAAAAATGACATTCAATGGTTAGGTTTTGAATGGAAAAATGAGTTGTATTCTTCAGATTATTTTCAGCAGTTATATGATTGGGCAATAGAACTTATTAAAAAAGGAAAAGCCTATGTAGATGACCAGTCTTCTGAAGAGATTGCCAAGCAAAAAGGAACACCTACTGAACCCGGAACGAATAGCCCCAATAGAGATCGATCAGTAGAAGAAAATTTAGAGTTATTCAAGCAAATGAAAAATGGTGAATTTCCTGAAGGTTCTCATGTATTGCGCGCTAAAATTGATATGGCTTCGCCAAATATGTTAATGCGTGACCCAATTATTTATCGTGTACTGAGAAAAGCACATCATAGAACAGGTTCTAATTGGAACATCTACCCTATGTATGACTGGGCACATGGTGAATCAGACTACATTGAAGGCATTTCACACTCTTTATGTACTTTAGAGTTTAAACCACATCGCAAATTGTATGATTGGTTTTTAGATCAAATTTATGATGGAGGTCAGCGTCCTAAACAGCGAGAATTTGCTCGTAGAAATTTGAGTTATACGGTGATGAGTAAGCGCAAGCTTTTGCAATTAGTACAAGAAGGTCTTGTATCCGGTTGGGACGACCCTAGAATGCCAACCATTTCAGGTCTGCGGAGAAGAGGGTATGCCCCGAATGCTATTAGAAAATTTAGTGAAGTAGCTGGCATTGCTAAACGTGATAATGTAACCGATGTTGCCTTGTTAGAATTCTGTGTGCGCGATGATTTAAATAAAACTGCTCCTCGTGTGATGGCAGTTTTGAATCCGGTAAAACTGGTAATTACAAATTATCCGGAAGGTCAAGAAGAATGGTTAGATGCAGAGAACAACCCTGAAGATGAAAGCGCAGGTAGCAGAAAAGTGCCTTTTTCAAGGGAAATATATATTGAGCGTGAAGACTTCAGAGAAGAAGCCAATAAAAAATTTTTTAGGCTAAAACTAGGGAAAGAAGTTCGGTTAAAGAATGCATATATCATAAAGGCTGAATCTTGTGTAAAGGATGAGACTGGTGAAATAACAGAGATTCATTGCACATATGACCCTAAAAGTAAAAGTGGCAGTGGTACTGAAGAAAGTATGCGACGCGTAAAAGGTACTTTGCATTGGGTTTCCATTGCGCATGCGGTGAAAGCAGAAGTCAGAATGTACGACAGATTGTTTAATGACGAAGCACCTGATGGACATAAAGACAAAGATTTTAAAGAATTTATCAATCCAAACTCTCTGGTTATCAATAAAAATGCCTTTGTAGAGCCTAGTTTAAAAGACACAAAGCCAGGAAAACGTTATCAATTTCAACGTCTTGGGTATTTCTGTACAGATACTGATAGTACACCTGAACATCTGGTGTTTAATAGAACTGTACCGTTACGCGATAGCTGGGCTAAGATTGAAAAGAAGAACAGATAAAATTTGCGTTAGTCTGAGTGGTTTTCTAAAAGAAAATAGTATCGAAGACAAGTAAATTTTATAACTATATACTTCTGATGCAATCTACCTTAGTGGATCACTCGAAGTGACAAATAATGACTATTTGAAAGTAGTAGAACACATAAAATCTCCCATTCAAGACGAAATGGAACTCTTTGAACAAAAATTCAAAGAGTCAATGATCTCCAAAGTACCTCTTCTAAATAGGATTACTCATTTTATCATTCGTCGTAAAGGAAAGCAAATGCGCCCTATGTTTGTTTTTCTAGTTGCTAAAATGGTATCTAATGGTGATTTTAGAGAAAAAACGTATCGTGGCGCTGCTCTCATAGAATTGATTCATACTGGTTCACTTGTACATGATGATGTAGTTGATGACAGTAATCAACGTAGAGGCTTCTTTTCTATTAATGCTTTATGGAAAAATAAGATCGCCGTTTTAGTTGGTGATTATTTGTTTTCAAAAAGCTTATTGCTTTCTGTAGATCATGATGATTTTGATTTACTAAAATTAGTTTCTATAGCATTAAAAGAAATTACTGAAGGTGAATTATTACAAATTGAGAAAGCACGTCAGTTAGACATTACTGAAGAAATTTATTTTGAGATTATACGACAAAAAACGGCTACTTTAATTGCTGCTTGTTGTGGTATAGGTGCTGCATCTGTAGATGCTCATGAGGAAGAAATTCAGCGTATGCGGAAATTCGGTGAGTTGATAGGAATAGCTTTTCAAATAAAAGATGACCTCTTTGATTATACCGAAGAGAAAATAGGCAAACCTACAGGTATAGACATTAAAGAACGTAAGATGACCTTACCACTCATTTATACCTTAAATAATTGCTCTAAGAGTGAAAAAAGATGGTTAATCAATTCTATTAAGAATCACAATAAAGATAAAAAACGTGTAAAAGAGGTAATAGCCTTTGTAAAGCAACAAGGCGGAATAGAGTATACAACTCAAAAAATGCACGACTATAAAGATAATGCGCTCACTATTCTTGAAAATTACCCTGAATCACCATATAAAAGTTCTTTAATAGAAATGGTGAATTATGTAATAGAACGAAAGGTCTGATTTCATTGTTGTCTTTCTCCTATTTTTTCAATTTTTTGTAGCCACTTTTTTCGATATGAATCTTTTGATAATCTGAGTGAGCCAATTGTAGTAGTTTTTACCTTTTTAACTCCTACAAATTGCATTGTTAATCTTTTCATTGCCGAATGACTGGGGCTTCTATTAAATAATCTGTAATACCATACTGGTTGATCTAAAGTCGAAATAATTCTTGCAGATTTGCCCGTTAAAAACTTATCCCACCAAACAGAGTTTTCTCTTTTTTTAAAAGCAAATCCTGGAAGAAAAACTCTATCAATAAATCCTTTCATAATTGCAGGGTAAGATCCCCACCAAACAGGAAAAATCCAAACAATATGATTTGCCCATTTAATTTTTTCTTGCGCTTCTAATAAATCAGGCTCTAATTCAGTTCTCTTTCTATAACCAAATTCAAGGTTAGGGTTAAAACTTAAATCTCGTATAATTATCTCTTTTAGTTGAGCGTTAGATTTAACAGCTCCTTTCTTGTAAGATTCAAACAATCCAAATCCAAAACTTTCTTTATCAGGATGACCATTAATTATTACTATTTTCTTCATTTGTAAAATACCATAAATACAAATGTATTTTACAAATACTAGAATCTCCTTGACAAATATCAAGAAATTACTTTGCTCTAATCCTGCTTAAAGTTTCTGGGGAAATATTTAAATAAGAAGCAATATGTTTTAAAGCAACCCTTTGAAAAAGTTCAGGCTTTTTTGCCATTAAAATAGTATATCTTTCTTGAGCAGTGCGTAATTGCAGGTCATCCATTCTCTCAACTAAATCAACATAAATTTGTTGTAAAAATAGTCTTCCTAAGCGTTCATATTCTGGGCTTTCTTTAAATAAATTTTCTAAATCTGAATGTGAAATTTTAAAGACCTCTAAAACTTCAAGTGCTTCAATATTGTATTTACTTTTTTCACGCTGAATAAAACTATCTATGGCTGTTACACTCTCTTGCTCAACTGCTATATGACAAGTGATATCCTTATCTTCTCTATGGTAAAAAACCCGAGCAACTCCAGAAGTTAAAATATACATATGGTTGCATATTTTACCTGCTTCGTGCAAGATGTGATGCTTAGGATACTTTTCATATTGCATAATGCTCTGAAGTGCCTGAACAACTTCAGAATTATTGAGTAAAAAAGATTGAGATGTCATAATTTAAACGAGACTTAGTATCACTTCTTTATTAACCTCATGCTTTCCTTTAAAAGGAATTACTAAAGCTAATTCTCCAAAAAGCTTATAAAAATGTTTCTTCTCTTCTTCAACAAGTAGCTCATTTAGATATTCATCTTGAGTACCATAAACAAAAGAAACTTTAGTGGTATTACTTAAAAATTTAAAATCATCAGCCGTTAATTCATGAGGAACTCTACCGGATAAAAATACCAATTGATCGCATTTTAATTTTCTGCTGGCAACATAACGTGCCACAACAGAAACCCCTTGTGAATATCCTAAAACTATAAAGTTTAAATCTTCAGAAATCTTTTCAGCACTTACAACAGCATCAAAATACCGTAGGACGTTTTCAATCTCCTTGGCAGTATTCTCTTTGGTTAGCCAACTGGCTCCCACATGTCTATATTTTGAACCCAAATAGTACTTGCTTTGTGCCTGTGGCGCAATAATATAATTTTCTTCAGAATTCAAGCTATCAAAGTATTTCAGAAAATAACGACTCAAATAGCCAATACCATGACATACAAACCAGATATTTTTAGTTTTATCAGTGAGCTCATTTAAAGTAGCATAGGAATTTGTTGAAGTATACGAAACTTCTTTTTCTAAGGATTGCATAGCTTAAAACTTATTTAAGAACTTTGAATAGGTTTAGAATTTGTTAAAAGCTCTTCAATGAACTGTCGGTCATTTGATAGTCTAGGCACTTTATGCTGCCCGCCCAATTTACCTTTACTTTTCAACCAATTGTAAAAAGTTCCTTTCTCTGCATGAACTACTTTAGGCATCCTTAGTGTCAAATTATTATAACGTTTGGCTTCATAATCTGAATTAATTGACTTTAACGCGTTATCCAATAACTCAGTAAAGTAATCTAAATTAGATGGAGGTTTTTCAAATTCAATGACCCATTCATGTGCACCCTTAGCTTTTCCATCCATAAAAATGGGAGCTGCTGTATACTCAGAAATAGCTGCACCAACCTTTTCACAAGCTTGCTTCAATGCATCTTCAGCATTTTCAATAATTAATTCTTCGCCAAAAGCATTGATATAATGTTTGGTTCTACCGGTAATACGTATTCTATAAGGATTTAAGGAAACGAATTTAACCGTATCACCAATTAAGTAACGCCATAAACCGGAGTTGGTTGTAATTACAATTGCATAATTAGTGTCGACTTCAACCTCTTCTAAAGGAATAGCAATAGAGTCTTCACCAAAATATTGATCCATAGGTATAAACTCATAAAAAATTCCATAATCTAGCATTAACAAAAGGTCACTTGAATTGTTCTGATCTTGAATAGCAAAAAAACCTTCTGAGGCATTGTATATCTCATAGTATCTGAAATCATTTTTAGGCAATAATGTTTTGTACTGATCTCTGTACGGATTGAAATTTACGCCTCCATGAAAATAGACTTCCAGATTTGGCCATACTTCCAAAATATGTTGTTTACCTGTATGCTCTAAAACAGCATTTAGTAATGCAAGCATCCAAGAAGGTACACCTACCAAACTGGTCATATTTTCGCTAAGCGTTTCATTGATGATGGCTTGCATTTTCGTTTCCCATTCACTCATCAAAGCGGTTTCTGTCTTTGGTGCGCTGCTAAAATCTGCCCAAAAAGGCATATTCTCAATAATAATTGCCGAAAGGTCTCCAAAATAGGTGTTGTTATCCTGGTAGAGTTCACTACTCCCTCCCAGACGTAGTCCTTTTCCATTAAATAACCCGGCATCTTCATTATTATTAATATAAAGAGCCAACATATCTTTACCAGCTTTCAAGTGGCAGTTTTCAAGTGCCTCATTACTTACAGGAATAAATTTACTTTTTGCATTGGTGGTTCCACTTGATTTGGCAAACCACTGAATAGAAGAAGGCCAAAAAATATTCTGCTCACCTTTTCGTGTACGCTCTATCAAAGGTTGTATGCTTTCATACTTTTGAATGGGAATGCGTTCTGCGAAAGCGCGATAATCATAGATAGATTTAAAGTCGTATTTTTTACCTAACTCGGTATTTTGAGCAGTCCCAATAAGGCGCATTAACAACTCATTCTGAACATCTATAGGGTACTTTAGAAAAAGTTCCATCTGATGTTTTCGCTTCTTTAAAAACCAAGAAACAACCGTATTAAATAAAGGTATCATTCAGTTAGTTATCTTTAAAAGAACTCTAAAAACGAGTTTAGAAAACGTTGTTTTTGTAGTATCTTTAGCCAATAAAAATACAAATTTCTTAATATCAATATAGCATTGCTATTCAATGCTTTAAAAAACTATTTCTTTTAAAATGGCCAAAGTAGGTATTATAATGGGAAGCAATTCTGACATGCCAGTCATGCAAGAAGCCATAGCTATCTTACATGAATTGCATATTGAAACTGAAGTTGATATCGTTTCGGCACATCGTACTCCTGATAAATTATATGAGTATGCCAAGAATGCACATTTAAATGGAATTTCTGTGATTATTGCCGGAGCAGGAGGTGCAGCTCATTTACCAGGTATGGTCGCTTCTATGAGTCCTCTACCTGTAATTGGTGTGCCTGTAAAATCTCGTAATTCCATTGATGGATGGGATTCTGTACTATCCATATTACAAATGCCTGGAGGTGTACCTGTAGCTACTGTGGCATTAGATGGTGCAAAGAATGCCGGAATATTAGCTGCTCAAATTATTGGCAGTGCCAATGAGGATGTGTTACAAAGCATTCTAGACTACAAGGAAGGCTTAAAACAAAAAGTAAATAAAGCTTCCGAAGATTTAAAAAAGTAAACTTTTAATCTCGATAGCTACTGGCGAAAACTCCTAATTCCAACAGTAATATTTCATTATCACCTTGAGCGCAGTCGAAAGGTTTTAAACTAAAACAAATGAGTAATCCTCTACTACAAATATTCAACACAAAACATACAACCGCTCCTTTTTCTAAGATAAAAGAGGAGCATTTTAAACCGGCTTTTAAAGAAGCCATTGACAACGCTAAAGCGGAAATTGATATAATAACTGCTAATACTGAAACACCTACGTTTGAAAACACCATTGAAGCATTGGAATTTTCAGGACACACCTTAGAACGAATCTCGTCCATCTTTTTTAACTTGAATTCCGCTGAAACCAATGATGAAATTCAAAAGATTGCCCAAGAAGTATCACCTTGGCTTTCTGAATTTTCTAATGATGTTCGACTGAATGCAGCATTGTTTAAGCGAGTAAAATCTGTTTATAATATTAGAGAAAGTCTGAATTTAACTACTGAGCAAAACACTTTGCTCGAAAAAAAATACAAAGGCTTTGCGAGAAATGGAGCAAACTTAAATGAAACAGATAAGGAAAAGCTTCGCGAAATAGATAAGGAGTTGGCTAAATTAGCCTTAAAATTTGGCGAAAACGTATTGGCGGAAACCAATGCATATGAATTACACATTACAGATAAAAACCAATTAAAAGGCCTTCCTGATAGTGCTATAGAAGCTGCTTCAATGATTGCCAAACAAAAAGAAAAAGAAGGCTGGGTATTTACCTTAGATTATCCTAGTTATGTGCCATTTATGACTTATGCTGATGATCGTGAATTACGTGAGCAATTAGCAAAAGCTTTTGGTGCAAGATCATTTAAAAAAAATGAATACAACAATGAACAAATTGTCTTAAATATTGTAAAACTTCGTAATGAGCGTGCCAATTTATTAGGTTATAAAACTCATGCTGATTTTGTTTTAGAAGAGCGCATGGCTGAAAATCCTGATAACGTTCTGAACTTTGAAAATGATTTATTAGAAAAAGCTAAACCAGCAGCAGAAAGAGAATTCAATCAGTTAGCCGATTTAGCTAAAAAAGATGGTATAGAGCAGCTACAAAAATGGGATGGAGCCTATTATTCCGAGAAACTAAAAAAACAACTATTTGATTTAGATCAGGAGTTGTTAAAACCTTATTTTAAATTAGAAAATGTAATAAATGGAGTTTTTACCATTGCCAATAAACTGTTTGACCTTAACTTTAAAGAGGTTAATGATATTGACACCTATCATGAGGAAGTGATGACCTATGAAGTTACTAACTCAAATGGTGATTTTATAGCCGTATTTTATGCTGATTTCTTTCCACGATCGGGGAAACGAAATGGCGCTTGGATGACTTCTTATAAAAGTCAGTGGAAAAAAGATAATGAAAATTCAAGACCTCATATTTCTATTGTTTGTAATTTCACGAAGCCAACAGAAACCAAGCCTTCATTATTGACTTTTAATGAAGTGACTACCTTGTTTCATGAATTTGGTCATGCTTTGCATGGCATGTTGGCCAATACCACCTACCCCAGTCTATCTGGCACTTCAGTGTATTGGGACTTTGTTGAATTACCAAGTCAATTGTTGGAGAATTGGTGCTATGAAAAAGAAGCGTTAGATTTATTTGCCAGACACTATGAAACCAATGAGCCTATCCCAATGGAATTAATACAAAAGATAAAGGACTCCTCGAACTTCTTAGAAGGTATACAAACACTTCGCCAGTTAAGTTTTGGTTTGCTTGATATGTCTTGGCATGGTGGCGACTCGCCAGACACAATTAAATCTGTAAAAGAATTTGAAACCAAAGCTTTTTCTGACACACAACTATATCCTGATGTGACTGAAAATTGCATGAGTACTTCATTTGCTCATATCTTTCAAGGCGGGTACTCTTCTGGATATTACTCATATAAATGGGCAGAAGTGTTGGATGCAGATGCTTTTGAATATTTTAAGGAAACGGGTATTTTCAATAAAAAAACAGCAAAGAAACTGGAAGAAAATGTATTGTCTCAAGGCGGTACTGAAAAACCAATGACGCTATATAAGCGCTTCAGGGGAAAAGAACCTAGCAATGAAGCATTATTAAAAAGAGCAGGACTGTTAAGCTAACAGTCCTCTTCTTATTTTATCCTTGTTGCATTGGTGTAAAGAAAAATTCTTCACGTACAATTTTTCCATTATTTACTTGATATAGGCATATTTCTTCCATATTTGATCGTGGCGCACCCTTGTACGTTAAATCCATTTCCATGGTACATGAGAAAAATTTATCGGCCACAATGGGGTCAGAAACTTTCATTGAATGAACTTCTTCTACCATATCACTCCATTGCTGTGCTTTAGCCATCACTTCTTGAATACCTCTTGATTCTTTCATAGGAGCCCCGTCTGGTTCAATACTCACAATATTAGAATCGTATAATTCTTGCATGGCAGTTTCAAATTGACCTCGTCTGCATAGTTCTACTAGTCTGTCAGCTACTTGTTGTGTTGTCATAATTTTAATGATTTATAGATTAATTATTTCTTATATTTTTTGCTTACTTCAAAGGCTTTTAAAGCCCATTTTTTTAGTACCGACCTATCCTCCAAAAAATCAGAATAGGCTTTTGAAATCTGTCTTAGATTTTCATTAGTTCTAAAGCTTGGTTAGTCAAGCTTTCCCATTTATCTTAATTCCATGGATTATATGAACCAAAATTCCAAATATGGTCTTCAATATCCCTGCATGTATAGCCACGACCACCATACTCTTGATTCTTAATTTCTAAAAGTATTTTCGCACCTCTGGCAACAGCTTTTTTATAATGCTCATCAATTTTTTCCACAATTATATAAGGTGCTTGAGTATTCAATCCGCTCAAACTGTTGGGTACTTTTAGCAATTTGCCGTATTCGTTATTACTTCCAGAACTTAACATAATCATCGAATTTCTATATGTCAGTTGAGCATGTATAATTGTATTGTCTTCTCCTTGGACTACAAGGTGCTTTTCAAATCCGAATGCAGCGCATAACCATTCGATGGCTGTTTCTGCATTTTTGTAGTGAATTGTCGGGATAATACATGCTTTATTCGCTGTCATAATTTATTAGGCTTGTAATTTTTTATTGTTTTTTGCTACTTGAAACGCTTTTAAAGCCCATTCCTTTAATACTGACCTATCTTCTAAAACTTCTACTGGAACTTCATAATATGGCATTCCTTTTTTCTTCGATGATGAAGTATACGGTTGCATCCCTTTTGCTTTAAAATCTACCTTATTCGTTTCATCAACTCGCAATCTAAAAATACCTCCACCGAGCATCGCAAACATAATTCCTTCTTTAAAAAAACCTACACCTCCAAACATTTTTTTAGTTTCAAAATCACCCATTTCAGTTAATTGATCTTTTACAAAATTTAAATATTGGTTATCTACTACCATATCTAGAATGCTTTGCTTAAAAATTCATTCAATGGTTTTATAGCTTGAAAATGCTCTAAGATTACTTCTACTATATCTGATGAGTTATAATATGTTCTTAATGGCAACTGGGTCATTGCATAAAATTGTTTGTTATAGATCAAATCAGTTCTTTCACTAACATCATCTAGCTCTTTATCAATACGCTTGGCTTTTTCTCCTTTTAGTTCGGTTAGATGTTTTTTAAAACTTGGTGCATTTACAATGTTTAAAAAATCATCGATATTCATTGCAATATGCTTACGGATCAGTTTTACTTCTGGTGACTTCACATTAAATAACCCACCTCCAACATAAATTGTATCAGCACTTATACCTAAATAGTACCCCGGTAGCATTGATTTTTTACCATTTGGGGAGAATCCAGCTTTCAGTAATGTATTATACGGAGTTTTATCTTTTGAAAAACGTACATCTCTATTAATACGAAACATTGCTTTCTTTTCGTCAGCAAGAATTCTATCATCCCATTTTCTGAGTTGAGGAATCAACTCGGAAAGCAACTCTAAAAATGGCGTTTTTACATTAGCTTCATACCGCTTTTTATTAGCATGAAACCAGTCTTTATGATTGTTTTGTTCTAATTCTCTAAAGAAATCAGAATAGGTTTTTGAGATCATATCTTAGATTTTCATTGGTTCTAAAGCTTGCTTGGTCAAGCTTTCCCATTTATGGTGATACTCATAATCAGCTTCATACCAACCAACTAATGGTTTCTTGGTTTTAAATGGGCTGAATTCGTTCAACGGAATTTCAAATTCTTCATTATTAAAATCCTTTCCTAACTTAAAGACCATCTTGTTTTTGCGTGAGAAAAAAGCAAATACCTTTCCTTTATAATGAATGGCAGGAGAGCTCATCATCTTGCCTTCGGTTACACCATCACAGGTACCACAAAATTTAGTTCTTATGAATTCAAAAAGTTGTTTTTCTTTCATTGCGTATCAAAGTTAGGTATCATTTGAAATAAGAGAGTAGGTCAAATTTGACACTTTAGAGTGTTGATTATGCCATATTGAATATATACCTTTGGATTATTAAAACATAGAACAATCATGAAACATATAAGCATTCTAGTTCCTAAAAGTAATGTGGTTTTGAGCAGCGTTGTTGGGCCTTATAAGATTTTTACGGCTGTCAATCAATACATGATTAAAACCACTGGCGAACCTTTTTTTAATATTCATTTAGTAGGTATTGAAAAAGATACAATACTCTATGATGGTGCTTTTGCTATTCATTGTGATGCCACATTAAATGATATTCAAAAAACAGACCTTATCATTATTGCCGCCATCACTCCAAATAGTATTGTGCAAGAATTACAAAACAATGCAGATTTTATTCCTTGGATCCGCAAACAGCGATTAAAAAATAAAGCTGAGATTGCCAGCTTATGTGTTGGTGCATTCTTCTTAGCCGAAACGGGACTGGTGGATCATAAGCAATGCGCTACGCATTGGGTCGTGATAGATATATTTAAACAAATGTATCCTCAAATAAATGTTTTACCCGAAAAAATAGTCACCGATCAAGAAGGGATTTATTCAAGTGGAGGTGCTTATTCTTTTTTGAATCTTCTTTTGCATTTAGTCAGAAAATACTGTGGGCAGGAAGCCGCCATTTTTGCTTCAAAATTCTTTGAAATAGAAATGGATCGTGACAACCAAAATCAGTTTGCCATTTTTAATGGGCAAAAAGAGCACTCAGATTCTCTAGTTAAAAAAGCGCAAACGTATATTGAGAATAATGTAGCCAAAAAAATATCAGTTGAAGAGCTTGCAGTTATGTTGGCGATAAGTCGCCGCAATTTTATAAGGCGTTTTAAAAAAGCAACTGCTAACACTCCATTGGAATATATACAGCGTGTACGGGTAGAAGCCGCAAAAAAGAAATTGGAATCTACACATAAAAATGTAAATGAAGTAATGTATGATGTAGGTTATATAGACACCAAGGCATTCAGAAATGTATTTAAAAAGTACACAGGATTAACACCAATGGCGTATAAAAATAAATACAATAGAGAATTAGCAGCGGTAACCTATTAAACTAGAGTTCTTTCAAATACTTATACATTTTCTCTCTGCCCTTTACATCAGGCATTTTACCATAGCCCGCCATCATATTATCTATAACATGTTTTGGTTTTGAAGTACCGGGAATGACACAGGTTACTAATTCATTAGAAAGAATGAATTTTAAAAAATATTGCCCCCAACTATTAATTTCGTACTCTTTACACCATTCAGGTAACTGTTTGCCACGAGTGATTCTAAATAGCGAACCACTATCATAGGGTTGATTGATCAAAACGGCTGTTTCATTTTCTCTAACGGTTTTAAATAATGATTTTTCAGCATGCCGCTCTCTTATGGAATAATTGAACTGTACAAAATCTGGTTTTTCTTGCCGGATGACTTTCTCTAAAGATGTATGCGATGCATTTGTATAATGTGTAATACCCCAATACCTTATCTTTCCTTTTTCTTTCCAATCTTTGAGTGTTTTTACATGTATTTTCCAATCCACCAGATTGTGTATTTGCATCAAATCTAGTTGCTTTCTTTGCATTAACTTGAATGATCTTTCCATTTGCTGAATACCAGCATCTTTACCTGAAGTCCAGATTTTTGTAGCATAGAAAAATTGGTTTGCAAAACCCGATTCTGCTGTTAAATCGCCAACTACTTTTTCGGAACTACCATACATAGGCGATGAATCAATAACCCTTCCTCCTAACTTTTGCATTTCAATAAGCACTTGGGACAATACAGGCCTTCTAACTTTTGAATTGCCTACATCAAAGGTTTGCCATGTACCTAAGCCAACTACCGGTAATTTTTCATTTGAAGATGGAATTCTTCTTTCATTCATAGTTTCTTTACTACTAAAAGACAATAAATGAGGATAAGTCAATAATCCAGCTGATATTAATCCAGTTAATTTTAATACTTCCCTCCTATTACAGGTTTTATTTTTCATGGTTTACAGTATTTAAAATTAATTCTTTTTCTTTTGTTGCATGTTCTTTTCCCAAGCGATACCCAGTGAGTGACCATAATACAATTAATGGAATGGCTATTAAAGCGATTGCTGACAATCCAAAACCTAAAGAAATAAACAGTGTAAAGACCCATCCCGTTAAGGCATCCCCTCCTCTATATATAACCGTATCAATAAAATTCTTGGCTCTGTATTTTTCTTCTTTACTACAAATAGTATATAGTATTTCTCTTGAAGGTTTTAGAATAGAGAAATTCCCAGCACGATGTAGTACAATTAATACAGCTATTAACAATAATGATAATTTATAGCTAACAACCAAAAACCCAATAGCTAATAACAAAGGAATACTACTTAATGCTATTGCTAAACCATATTTTTTTATGATACGATTCGTAATTAAGAACTGCCCTGTGATTGCCAAAGTATTGGTTATTAAATCTACCCTTGAAAAATAAACAATTCGTTTGCTACTGTCTTTAATTGCTTGCTCTAAAATATGTGCTTGCTCAAAATACAAAAAAGTTGAAATAGCGGTATATAATAGAATAAAGCTTACTATAGTTAAAAGGTACCTTGATTGAAATACATTTTGAAGTCCTTTCCAAAAATTCTTTTTTAGAACTCTATTAGGGTCAAACAAATTAGAATTATCATTTGAAGGTTTCTCAAGTTTAAATTTTGCAATTTTTTCTATAGAAATTATTGCTACAACAAGAAAACAGATTGCCAACAATAGTAGGTTCTTTATAGAAGAATTTTGTGCTACAAAAGATGAAATTAAAGGTCCTACCAATGCACCAAGACTTCCTCCAGCAGCTATAATTCCAAAAACTCTTTTAGAAGCCCTACTGGAATACACATCTGACATAAAACTCCAAAATAGAGATATCACGAATAAATTAAAGACACTCAGCCAAATAAAAAAAGTACTTGCCAATGCACTTGACTTTCCTGTAAAGGCAAATAACACATAAAAAATGACCAGGTTTCCTACAAAAAAACAATATGAGATACTTAGAACTTTTTTAATAGGATATTTTCTGGTAATAAAACCAAACACAGGAACTACCAACAACATCATAACAAAAGTACCCGTAAATAACCATTGCATTTTATTAGCCCCATTGATAATACCCATTTCATCTCGTAAGGGTCGTAGGATGAAATATCCTGATAGCAGGCTAAAAAAATATATGAATGACCAAAGTACTAGTTTTTGTTCTTCCGGACGAATCATCATTTTCATAAATAGTTTATCTAAATAATGTTGCATAACCTTGATTTAAAACAAATCAAAAGTGTTATTCATCTTTGTAAAACTATGAGTGATTTGGTAAAAAGAAAGAGTGATTTATAAATTCAAAAGTCTTTTTTTGTAATCTGATGGTGTTTGACCAGTTTGCCTTTTAAAAGCAATATTGAACGATGACAAAGAATTAAATCCGCACTCATATGCAATAGCCGAAATCTTTAAATGATGATGTTCTTTTTTAGCTAAGAGTTTTTTTGCCTCTTCAATGCGATAGCCGTTAACATACTCCGAAAAATTTCTTGAGAAAGAATTATTAATTGTGTGGGAAACTATATAAACGGGTAATTTCAACGTTTCTGCTAGTTGTTTTATGGTAAAATCAGGTTGTATAAAAGGTTTGCCTTTTTGCATTAGGTCTTCGATTTTCTGAGCATACATCTCCGAGGCATTTTCTTTAAGTTTAATATGCTTATACTTTTTAAAATTCTGAAGTACCTGAGGGTTCTTTACCAGGAAAAAACTCAAGAAGTAAACAAAAACTCCATAGACAATTGGTCCAAGCAAATAGGGTGTTAGTCCTAAAATATAATTAGAAAAATACGCTAGCTGAAGTACTAAAGTTCCAATGGTTAAAATACCTATCCAAAACCATTCTCTCTTATCTAATGAAAATTTGTTCCTTTTAAAAAAGGCATAACCAAAAACCATTAATGTTACAAAACTATAAATCATTTGTTGATATAGTAGCAACCGATATCCACCGACATTCCAAAAATTATTAGCTTCCAATTTAAAAGTAAATAGTAGCAATGCAGCAAAAGGAATAAAATGTATCCAATTTTTTATAGACCATTTATTACCAAAAAAATAATGACTTACATATAAAAAAAGTAGCGGACCAAAAGCAGTATGAGCCGCAAAACCTACATTCAAAAACCAATTAGGCGTATTTTCAATATAGACCCATGAAAGTGACTTAATGATGCGAAGTGTTATAGTAAAAAAGAAAGCTGCAAGTAAAATACTTTTAAAGTCTCGTTTCTTGTAAAAAAAACTATAGAAAGAAATGTATAGGCTCTGAGCAGCGCCCAAACTACCTATTAACACCTCTATGTTTTTATCTAATTTTGCCGTTCTCAATATCTGAAAATAACTGACACTAAGTTAGCTTAATTTTTAGATCAGAAACTATTTCAGGAACTTTTTAGGATAATTTTAAGACTTGCTATTCTTGGCTTCTATCCATTTACTTAAGTATTTAGTGCTTTGTAAAGAATGGTGTTGTAATAACGCACCAAAAAAGTTTTGTTTTCTATGATTTTCTATATTCTGTTGCAGTTTTTTAATTCGCTCAATAAACTTATGACCTAACCCTTCTTTATCATAGAATTTATTGATCAGTTCAATTCCGTTCTGTTGTGACTGTTCCCAAAGTGATTTATTGGAGTATAACTCAACCGCTTCTTTTGCAAATAATTCAGGATTATCTTCAATAAATCCATTCCAAGCTAAATCACCATGCATCCCTTCGGCACCAATAGAAGTTGTCATACTAGGTGCTCCGTATAGCATTGCCTCGGTTAGTTTTCCTTTAATACCTGCTCCAAATCGTAATGGTGCTAATACTACACGAATATTTCGTACAACCCTTTCAGGATTATCCGTATAGCCTTTAATTAGAAATCCCTCTTTTTCATTATGTAATTCGTTTACCTGTTGAGTAGCATATGCCACATATATATGCAATTCAGCATTGGGTAGTTGTTTTCTAATTAGTGGCCAAATAACCTTTTTCAGCAACAAAATAGCATCCACATTTGGGTCATGGAGACAATTGCCAATAATGGTAAAATGTCGTCGCTCCTCAAATCCTTTCCATGAATTCACATGAATTTCATCTATACTATCTAAGAGAAAAGGAATATGATGTAACAACTCTTTATTTATTTTAAACACTCGTAGCAATAGATCCATTTCATAGGCTGAAATCATCAATGACAAATCACATCTGAGTATTGAAGCAATCTCCCGTTTTGTAAGATCAAAGATTAGTAGATTCTCTTCCTGAAATGACCTGTCTTCTTTTAAAGCTTTATGACGTGCTTTTCTAAGCGAATGGAAGTCTTCAGTATCTAAAATTCGTATTGCATTTGGGCAATTCTCGGCTACTCGCCAGCCAAATTGTTCTTCCATCATAAAACGATCGAATAGTACAATATCAGGGTTTAATTTCTTAACAAAAACATCAAAAGAAGCGTGATTCAATTCAATGAACACTTCTTCAACCCCCAATTCAGATAAATTCTTTGCTTTTTCATTACGTTGTGCAGGTGATGCAAAGGTTATTTCCCAGTCTTGTTTTAAAAATACTTCTATAAGTTGAAGCATTCTACAACCAGCCGCTGATGCGTTTGGTTCAACCCAGACATAACCTATTATCAGTACGTTCAAACTAAAAATTTATGAAATCAAAAATACTGGATTTAGCCTAGATCAAATCATATTGTAGAAAACAAAAATAAATCTGACATACTAAAACGTTTTAGAAGGAGTTATATATAAAGTTAAACCTATTATAATCATATTATGAGTCGAAAATTATTTTTCTGGACTCTCCCCTTAATTTTTGTAATGGTTTCTTGGACAAATACCAAGACCACTAGTTTTGACGATGAAATAGCTGTTGCGAATGACTTGATAACAATGGTAAATAATCATCGTGCCAAACTGGGTAAATCTAAACTGACAAGAAGTGAAGCTGCCGATGCATTGGCTGCTCAACATGCATCTTATATGTCATTACAAAATGATGTAAACCATGACAATTTTGATGCTCGTTGGGATGCTCTTGAGCAAACTGTGAATGCTGAAGAAATAACCGAAAATATTGGTTATGATATCAGTGCAGAAAAAGCGATGCAGGTATGTTTGGAAAATTTATGGTCTAAAGCCAATATTGAAGGTGACTTCACACATATTGGTCTAGCTGTAAAAAAGGATGATAATGGTAAATATTATTATACCCAGATCTTTTTCAAGTAAATCTTACTATTCAAAAAAATGAAAGACCAGTTTAAAACTGGTCTTTTTTATTTAAAATGAATATTTGTTTTTCTCCTTATATGGGCGAATGATTAGACGGGTTTCTCTATCAAAACGAATATAATTGTATACCCAGTTTAAAAATACGATGGCTTTATTTCTAAATCCTATTAATGAAAATAAATGCACAAACATCCATACAAACCATGCAAAAACACCTTGAAATTTCCATTTAGGGAGGTCAACTACAGCTTTATTGCGGCCAATGGTAGCCATAGAGCCCTTATCATTATAACTAAAAGGTTTTTGACTTTTTCCTCTAATAACAGCTAATAAATTTTTTGCCAATAATCTACCTTGTTGAATGGCGGGTTGCGCCATCATAGGATGCCCATAAGGATATTTTTCTGATTGCATACAAGCCACATCTCCAATAGCATAAATATTAGTAGTGTTTTCAACCTTATTAAACTGATCTACTTTTATTCTATTGGCTCGTTCAACAACACATTCTGTAGGTAAACCATTTATAGCATCTCCTAAGACACCTGCCGCCCAAATAACCGTAGCTGCTTTAAAATGAGCCTCACCATCTGTAGTAACAGTTTCCCCATCATAATTTAATACCCTTAAATCTTTCCATACATCAACATCTAGAGTAATCAGGAAATCTTCTGCTTTTTTGGATGCCTCAGGGCTCATACCTTTTAATAATTCAGGGGATGCCTGAATTAAATTAATCTTCATTTCCCTAATGTCAAGATCAGGATAATCTTTAGGGAGAATACCTTTCTTCATTTCTGCCAAGGCTCCAGCCAATTCTACTCCTGTTGGACCACCACCCACTATCACAAAATTCATCAATGCCCTTCGTTTTTCAAGATCTTTTACCAGTAAAGCATCTTCAAAATTTTCTAAGATTAAACTTCTTAGGTTTAATGACTGAGGAATGGATTTCATTTCCATAGCATACCTCTCAACATTTGTATTGCCAAAAAAATTGGTTTTTGAGCCCGTTGCAATTACTAAATGGTCATATGAAAGACTACCAATTGAAGTTTCTATTTTATTTTCTTCAGGGTGTACCATAGTCACCTCAGCAAGCCTGAAGTAAAAATCTTCTACATCGTTAAATCGTTTCCGTAAAGGGAAGGCTATAGAGTCCGGTTCTAAACCTCCGGTTGCTACCTGGTATAATAAAGGTTGAAAAGTATGATAATTATGTTTATCAATTAGTACAACTTGAATATCTTTTTTTTCAAGACCTCTGGCAGTTGCTAAACCTGCAAATCCACCGCCAATAATTACCACTCTTGGGAAACTCGTTTGAGGAATGTTCATTAACTACTATTATTTGAGCAGGTAAAAGTAGTATTTGTTAAGGTAAAAATTACCTTTTTGGTATTCATTCTGTTCAGAGTGACCAAAAAATTAATTATGTACTCTTCTTAAATTAGTAATGAAATTGTTATTAATACCTAAACTAAAGCCAAACCTGATTTCGCTTTCACTACCTAACCTATGAATTGCTACTTTACCTAAAGATATTTTACTAAACTCATCATTAGTAATATTCTTGGAATTGAAGAACAAACCTCCTTTAAACTGTTGTTTTGTATTATACTCGCTTTTTATCTTATTATTCTGATAAAAATTAACCGATAGAATCTCTTCAGGATTGTTATATGCACAAAATATACCCAAAGCATCCCAAAATATATAGGTTTTATCCTTCTGTAACTTACGGTTAGGTTTACCAAAGGTTTCTACGAGGTTATCATGTTTAGTGGGAAACGTTAATTCTTTACCATCAACTAACACTTCATCTGTAATGCAGTTGATAATAATATACTTTCTTTTCTTACTAAAGAACTTAAACATAACTTATTGTATTAATACATTGAGGTAAATGTAATTTTCATTTCTTAAGGCATTCTAAAGTAAACTCACTGACATTTTGATAAAAATTCGTCAATTCGAGTGATTTTTCTGAATATGATGAAGAAAAATTGTATCGAGAATAGAATTTTAAAGTAGATAAAACCTTGTTCTCGATACTTTTTCTAAGTGAAAAAACTGGAACTGACGGTTTTGTTCTAAAATTAATTTAAAAAGTATAATCTCTTAAGTAAATCATATATAACGGCTAAAACAAAAAATCCCGCTTAAATAAGCGGGATTCTATATTGAAACAGTTTATAACTGTTACTCTTCTTTGACTTCTTCAAAGTCTACATCTTGCACATCATCTCCTTCAGAAGTTGATTCTGTTGCGCCGGCATCAGCTCCTGGAGCACCATTTGCTTGCGCCTCTTGCTGTGCTTTGTATAAATCTTCAGAAGCAGCTTTCCAAGCTTCATTGATCTTTTCCATTGCAGCATCAATCTGAGCCAAATCTTTAGACTCATGTGCTTTCTTCAACTCTTCTAACGCAGACTCAATTGGTGCTTTCTTATCATCAGACAACTTATCACCAAATTCACTCAATTGTTTTTCTGTCTGAAAGATCATAGAATCAGCAGCATTGACTTTTTCTGCAGTTTCTTTTGCTTGCTTATCAGCTTCAGCATTCGCCTCCGCTTCAGCTTTCATTTTTTCTATCTCTTCATCTGTTAGACCAGAAGAAGCTTCAATTCTGATGTTATGCTCTTTACCAGTACCTTTATCTTTAGCCGATACATTAATAATACCATTTGCATCAATATCAAAGGTTACTTCAATTTGAGGTACTCCTCTTGGCGCTGGTGGAATTCCATCTAAATGAAAACGACCAATCGTTTTATTATCAGCAGCCATAGCACGCTCACCTTGTAATACATGTATCTCTACAGATGGCTGATTGTCAGCAGCAGTCGAGAATACCTGCGATTTTTTAGTTGGAATTGTAGTATTTGCTTCTATCAACTTAGTAAATACATTCCCCATGGTTTCAATACCTAGCGAAAGTGGTGTAACATCTAATAACAATACATCTTTTACATCACCAGTCAATACACCTCCTTGAATAGCAGCACCTACAGCCACTACCTCATCTGGATTCACTCCTTTAGAAGGTTTCTTACCGAAGAATTTCTCTACCGCTTCTTGAACAGCAGGAATACGTGTAGAACCACCAACCAAAATAATTTCATCAATATCACTTGTTGAAAGGTCGGCATTTTTCAATGCAGTTTGACATGGTTCAATAGTTCTTTTTACTAAATCATCTATTAATTGCTCAAACTTTGATCTTGCTAATGTTCTTACTAAGTGCTTAGGGCCACTTGCAGTAGCTGTAATATAAGGTAAGTTGATCTCTGTTTGCGTAGATGACGACAACTCAATCTTAGCTTTTTCAGCAGCTTCCTTCAAACGTTGTAATGCCATTGGGTCCTCACGAAGATCCATATTCTCATCTTTCTTGAACTCTTCTGCCAACCAGTTAATGATTTTTTCATCTACATCATCACCACCTAAATGTGTATCACCATCTGTAGATAACACTTCAAATACACCATCACCTAATTCTAAAATAGATACATCATGCGTACCACCACCAAAGTCAAATACAACGATCTTTTTATCCTCATTTTTTTTATCCATTCCATAAGCTAGTGCTGCAGCAGTAGGCTCATTGATGATACGTTCAACTTTTAATCCGGCGATTTCACCAGCTTCTTTGGTAGCCTGACGCTGTGCATCATTAAAATACGCAGGAACTGTAATTACTGCCTGACTTACCGAAGTCCCTAAATAATCTTCTGCAGTTTTTTTCATTTTCTGCAATACCATAGCAGATAATTCTTGCGGAGTATATAAACGACCGTCAATATCCACTCTTGGTGTATCATTATCTCCTTTTACCACCTTATAAGGTACACGCTCTGCTTCTTTTCTAGATTCAGAATATTTGTTACCCATAAAACGCTTAATAGAATAAACCGTCTTAGTTGGATTTGTTACCGCCTGACGCTTTGCAGGATCACCAACTTTGATTTCACCACCTTCAACGAAAGCAATGACTGATGGTGTAGTTCTTTTACCTTCAGCATTAGGAATCACCACAGGCTCATTACCTTCCATTACAGAAACACATGAGTTGGTTGTTCCTAAGTCTATCCCTATAATTTTACTCATAATATTGTTTTGTTGTTTTTGTTTTCTGATTTTTTAATACGATTAAAACTAGTCAATGACTATGCCAGTGGTACTTTTAAGGTGCTTTGGCAGGAAAGTTTATTTAAAAATGACATAGTGGCAGTAAAAGAATCTCTCGATTATTCTTAAGAATGTCAGTTCTAACATAGTTTAGAACTAATGAAGCAGTATTTATTTACTTTAATTAGGTCACTATAGCAAACTTTGTTTGCCCAATAATGAGATTATATTTGCTCTTTATCTTACTTTAGCCAAAAGTAATTTTCATGGAAAGCATTAGTGTTTTTGATATGCTCAAGATTGGCATTGGCCCGTCAAGTTCCCATACCTTAGGGCCATGGCGTGCAGCTGAACGATGGATTCAAGAACTCAAAGGTGCTGATATTTTCCAAAAAGTAAAAAGCATAAAAGTTGATTTGTACGGCTCTCTTTCCTTAACAGGAAAAGGACATGCAACTGACTTAGCGCTACAATTAGGATTATCTGGCGCAGACCCTGAAACAGTTCCTGTAGAAAACATCTCTAGAACAATTGATAAGATAAATGAATCTAAGATGTTGAAACTCAATAATGAGTTTGACATTCTCTTTGATCCAAAAAAAGATATAAAATTCAACAGAGAATTTTTACCTTTTCACGCAAACGGAATGCGCTTTACAGCATTAACCGAAAAGGATACTTTTTCATCAACTTTTTATTCCATTGGTGGTGGATTTGTCGTGAAAGAGACCATGGAAAATGCCAAGAAGAAAGAAGATATTTTTAATTCTGTTTTTCCCTACCCGATTCATAAAGCAAGTGAATTGTTGAACTATTGCAGTAGTCTAGATCTTTCAATTTCAGAAGTGGTTTTAAGAAATGAGCTATCCATTAGAACTGAAGATGAAATCAATCATGAAATACAACGTATCTGGAACACGATGCTAGAATGTATGTATACAGGTTGTCATACCGAAGGTAAATTACCTGGCGGATTAAACGTTAGAAGACGTGCTTATGACATGCATCAGAAATTAAAAGGAGAATTGCCTTACAGTTCACCACATGAATGGTTAGAGACCATCCGTAAGACAGAAGTGAAATTTCGGCAAATCCTAAAATGGGTAAGCTGTTTTGCATTAAGTGTCAATGAGGTGAATGCATCATTAGGCCGTGTTGTTACTGCACCTACTAATGGCAGCGCAGGTGTTATACCTGCTGTACTTATGTATTATGTAGTGATAGAAAATCATAAAGCTGATTTTAAAGATATTAAGCAATTCTTACTGGTTGCAGGAGAAATAGGAAGCATCTTTAAAAAAGGGGCAACTATTTCCGCTGCTATGGGAGGTTGTCAGGCTGAGATTGGAGTTTCATCAGCAATGGCCGCCGGTGCCTTGTGTGAATTATTGGGTGGCACACCTGATCAAGTTATGATCGCTGCAGAAATTGCCATGGAACATCACTTAGGGTTGACATGTGATCCTATTGCCGGATTGGTTCAAGTACCGTGTATTGAGCGTAATTCTATGGGGGCTATCAAAGCTATTAATGCTGCAGAATTGGCATTAGAAACCAACCCAGAACATGCAAAAGTGCCTTTGGATAAGGTAGTAGATACCATGTGGGAAACTGCTAAAGACATGCATAATAAATACAAAGAAACTTCAGAGGGTGGTTTAGCAGTTAAGGTGAGCTTGACAGATTGTTAGCGAGTAAATACCAACTCTGTTTCTGTAGATATATTTGCATCAAAAGCGTACCCTTCTCTATCAAATCCTTTCAAACCTTCTATAGTGTCTATATCATTATCAGTGATATAACGTGTCATATAGCCACGTGCTAACTTCGCAAAGGTCATAATTGTCTTGTACTGACCATTTTTAAAGTCTTTAAACACACAAGTGATCACGGGAACCTTTAATAATTTTGGTTTGATCGCTTTAAAATATTCCGCACTGGCCAAATTGACGAAGACCTCATCATCAACTAATTCTTCATTTAAAGCTTCTGTAATGGTTGTATCCCAAAACTGATACAAATTATCTTTTCGTCCAACTTTTAATCGAGTTCCCATTTCTAAGCGATAGGGTTGCATTAAATCAAGTGGCTTTAATAAGCCATATTGGCCCGATAAGATTCGAAGTTTATCCTGTAATTGATCTAACTTTTCTTCAGGTAATGAATCAATATCAAAGCCTCTAAATACATCACCTTTAAATGTATAAATAGCTTGTCTAGCATTCTCTGGTGTAAAAGGCAAAGACCAGCTTTGATTTCGCTCATAATTCAATTGACCCAAATTGTCAGAAATGCTCATGAGTTTTGACAATTGTTTGGCACTTTTCTTTTTTAAAACTCCTGCTAGTTTTTCAGATTGCTCTAAAAAAGCAGGTTCAGAATATTTATTTGTTGGTATTTGCGATTCACTATCCAGTGATTTTGCAGGTGAGATAACTATTTTCATTTGCTAGATTCTTTTACCAGATAAAAGTACAACTCAAAACAACAATCATCAAACTTTTAGTACTTTTAAAATTGATAGTTAAATTGTTAAAATTTATGGATATTACAGCAAAAGAACCTAAAGATATTCCACTACTCTTTATTCATTTTTGGAATAATAGGGACGCAAAGGGTATAGCTAGTCTTTTTATTGAAGATGCAGAATTTATAAATGTAGTTGGGTTATGGTGGCACAACAGAGATGCTATTTTTAAAGCTCATGATTACGGATTAAAACAAATATTTAATAAATCTACTATTGAATTACGAAAAACAAAAGTGAAATTTTTACAAGAGGATATTGCTGTTGTACATGCCCGTATGAAGCTAAGTAATCAAACAGCAATAAATCAAATAAATAATCCAGGCGATAGAAAGAATATATTCACATTTATAGTGCAAAAAAATGGAAATAAATGGTTATGTATTGCCGCTCATAATACCGATGTAGTACTAGGCAAAGAAACTCATATTATTAATGAAGAAGGTGAAATTACTGCTGTAGACTATAGACAAGTTAAATGAAAAAAATCAACCTTTCTGATTCACCGTATACTTCCTCCACTTCTCAAATGCGGCTTTCATATCTTCTGGTATTTCAGAATCAAATTCTAACCATTTTTTTGTGATGGGGTGCTCAAAACCCAGCGTTTTGGCATGTAACGCCTGCCTAGGTAATGCTTTAAAACAATTTTCTACAAATTGCTTATACTTACTAAAAGTTGTTCCTTTCAATATCTTATCACCTCCATAGCGCTCATCATTAAAAAGCGTATGGCCTATATATTTAAAATGTGCTCGTATCTGGTGTGTTCTACCGGTTTCCAGCTTACACTCAACCAAGGTAACATAGCTAAATCGTTCTACTACCTTATAATGTGTGACTGCGTGCTTCCCATGTTCTCCCTCAGGAAAAACATCCATTAATAACCGGTTTTTAAAACTTCGTCCAATATTACCTGTAATAGTTCCCTCTTCATTGTCAACATTTCCCCAAACCAATGCTAAATACTTTCTATCTGTAGTTCTGTCAAAAAATTGCTTGGCCAAATGCGCCATGGCATATTCTGTTTTAGCAACTACTAAAAGTCCACTGGTATCTTTATCTATTCTGTGTATTAAGCCCGGACGTTCATTAGAGTTTTTTGGTAAATTTTCTATATGATGAATCAATCCGTTTACCAAAGTTCCATTATAATTCCCATGACCTGGGTGTACTACCATACCCGCAGGTTTATTCACCACAATAACCTCGTCATCTTCATATACAATATCAATAGGAATCTCTTCGGCTACCAATAAATTTTCATGAGGCGGATGCGCCAATACAACCCGAACCACATCATTTGGTTTTACCTTATAATTGGCTTTGACTTCCCTGTCATTAACCAATACATTCCCTGCTTTAATAGCCTGTTGAATTTTATTACGCGTAGCATTTTCAATAAAGTTCATCAAAAATTTATCTACACGCAAAGGTTCCTGACCTTCTGCAGCATCAAACTTAAAGTGTTCGTAAAGATCGTCTTGTTCTATTTCAGTTGAGGTATCGTTCATTAGTTGTCATCAGGATCATTCCCTAGTTTACCATCACCTAATACCAAATTAATGGTAGAGTTTTTTGGTATCATATCACCTACTTTTAAATCTTCACCATTAAATCTAAGCTTTCGTACAACATCACGACCAATATCTGGAACATAGGTAGAGCTCCCAATTTTAAACCCTGAAGACGTTAACTGTGTTACCACTTGTCGTTTTGTCTTTCCAAGTACATTAGGAATGGCAATCTTTCTATAGCTTTCAGGATTCAATGTTAAGTATATTTTTCGTCCTTCCTTTACAAAATCTCCAGGTTCTGGGTTTTGATCAACAACTGATAATGGCGGATATTCCGGATTAAAACTTGCGTAGTCTAATACTATAGTATCTAGTTTGATCTTATCTAAAGTAGCATGCGCTTCAGCTGTTGTCATTTTAGATAAATCTGGCACCTCAATTTTTTGACCATGATTGGTCCTAATATTCAGCAACTTTATCATTAAAAAAATTCCTATAACTGAAGTCACTACAATGGTTATAATTGTTCTCAAAAAAATAGCGCTCTTTAAATATTGAAATAGTTGCATTCTTGGTGGTATTAATCGAGGGCAAACTTACTAAAAAACAATATAAAAATGTATTTTTATGCTTTCATCAAGCCAGACCTAGTAGTAAACTATGAATAAAAACATTGCCATTATTATGGGAGGTTACTCCTCTGAAGTTGAAATTTCATTAAAGAGTGGAAATATGGTATATGAACATCTTGATAAAGAAGATTATACCCCATATAAAGTTCATATATTAAAGAATAAATGGATAGTAGTAGTTGGTGAGCAGGAATACCCAATTGATAAAAGCGACTTTTCGTTTACCCAAAATGGTAATAAGGTTACATTCGATTGTGTTTTCAATGCCATTCATGGTCATCCAGGCGAAAATGGCGTCATTTTAGCGTATTTTGACCTTATTGATATGAAGCACACCTCTGCCCCATTCTATCAAATGGCACTCACTTTTAATAAAAGAGATACTCTTAGTGTATTAAAGCAATATGGAATAAAGACAGCTAAATCTGTCTACCTAAACCAAGGTAATGTGATTGAAGAAAAGGCCATTATTGATCAGGTCGGTTTACCATGTTTTGTAAAACCTAATAGTGCGGGGTCAAGTTTTGGTATCAGTAAAGTTCATAAACAGGAAGATCTGCAAAAGGCTTTAGAAGTTGCTTTTAAAGAAGATCAAGAAATCTTAATAGAATCATTTTTAGATGGTATAGAAGTATCAATTGGCGTTATTCAACATAAAGGTGAAATTAAAGTATTAACTGCTACTGAAATAGTCACAGGTAATGATTTTTTTGATTATGAAGCTAAATATTTAGGAGCTTCTCAAGAGATAACCCCAGCTAGGCTTACCAATCTACAGTGGGAAAATTTAAACACCATAGCTAAAAAAGTATATGAAGTTTTAAATATGAGTGGATTTTCTCGTAGCGAATATATTTTTGTAGGTGACGAGCCTTATTTCCTTGAAATGAATACCGTACCAGGGCTTACAGATGCCAGCTTATTGCCACAGCAAGCTGCTCATGCGGGTATTTCTTTAGGAGAGCTATTTGGAAATGCTATAGAAGCCTCCCTTAATCCCCCCAAAGGAGGAAAATAAATTATTTATTATGAAAAAAGCACTATTCCCCGGATCATTTGACCCTATTACATTGGGGCATTATGACATTATAAAAAGAGGTGTTCAACTCTTTGACGAAATAATCGTAGCCATAGGGGTCAACGCCGATAAAAAATATATGTTCTCACTAGAAAAGCGACAGCAATTTATAGAAGATGCCTTTAAAGATGAATCTAAAGTAAAAGTGGTAACTTATGAAGGATTAACCGTTGACTTTTGTAAAGAATTGGATGTTGAATTCATTCTTCGTGGTCTTAGAAATCCTGCAGATTTTGAATTTGAAAAGGCCATTGCGCATACCAATCGTGATTTAGCACCTATTGAAACAGTGTTTTTATTGACTTCAGCTGGCACTTCTTATATTTCATCTTCAATAGTCAGAGACGTGATACGTAATAATGGTGATTATACTAAGTTGGTACCTGAAAGCGTAAGAGTAAAGTAAACTCTAAAAAATCTGCCAAATGAAAACAGTATTCTTATTAGCATTTTTCATTATCATTCATTGTGGTTATTCTCAAAAGAATCTGGATAACGCAAAAGTTGGAGACACTATTTTCTATAAAAATTCCAGGCATGTATTAAAGGATTTAGCGGAAGAATTCGCCATCGTTGACAGTATTAATGTAGTAGACAATAAGAACTTATATTCTATTTCTGTTTACTCTATTAATGATCTTGACAATTTCTTCTCTATGATAAAATATGCCACGAAAACTAGAAGGTTAGAGATTATTTCACATGAAGGTTTTACCACTTACTATCACAAAAATGGAAAAGTATCTAGCAGTGGTTTTACTAAAAATGCCAAGAAAATTAAGAAATGGGATTATTGGTATGATAACGAAGTAAAGAAAATGGAAATTGACTATTTTGAAAATGAAGTTCTAAAAAAAAGTAAACCTAGTTTACTAATGAACTTTTGGGATAAAGAAGGTAAACAAACTGTAAAAGAAGGTAATGGTATTTACCACTATATTTCAGAAAATAATAGTATAATGCATAAAGGAACCGTACTCAATGGTGAAAAAGATGGGCTATGGATAGGTAGATATAATGATGGTAAAAAGTATTACGACGAAAATTATAAAAAAGGGAAATTAATCTCGGGTGAGAGCTGGGATGAAAAAGGCAATCATTACACCTACACAGAAGAATTTATTCAACCTCAATTTAAGAGGGGGCAAAAAGGTGTTAAAAAAATTATTACCAAAAATTTTAGAATCCCTAAAACTGCAATTGAAAAAGGAATAGATGGAACAGTTTTAGTAAGTTTTGAAGTGGATACAGATGGAAGTATAATTAATGCAAAAGCATTTCGAAAAGTTTATCCAGAAGTTGATGCAGAGGCTATAAGAGTAATAAAATTAATGAAGGGTTGGAAACCTGCAGAAAAAAGAGGAAAAAAAGTAAAATCAAGATTTGCTATACCAATTACCTACAGATTATAAATTATACTCAGACAAGCCCTTTGTAAATCGTTCCGGGTTAGCAGCTAAATGATAACGAGGATCATCGATATCTTCTACTATTACTTCTCTAAATTTAGGACTTGATTTGTACAGCATCATTTTACAATCTTCACTTAAATGCTTCAATTTGATTTGCTTATTAGCTGCTTCATATTTATTCACCAAATTAAAAATAGCTTCTAAAGCTGAATGATCACTTATTCTTGATTCCACAAAATCAATTTCTACTTTTTCAGGATCATTTTTTACATCAAACTTTTCATTAAATGCTTTAATACTTCCAAAAAATAACGGGCCCCATATTTCATACACCTTAGTACCATCTTCTTTCACCCTTTTTCTGGCTCGTATACGCTTAGCGTTTTCCCAAGAAAATACCAATGCTGACATGATAACACCGGCAATAACAGCAATAGCCAAATCAAAGATTACAGTCAATGCAGATACTGCAACTAATACAATAACATCACTTAGAGGAATTTTATTTAAAATTCTAAAGCTACTCCAAGCAAAGGTACCTATCACCACCATAAACATAACCCCTACCAAGGCTGCTATTGGTATTTGCTCAATCAATCCAGAAGCAAACAATATAAATATCAAAAGCATTACCGCTGCAACAATACCCGAAAGTCTTCCTCTACCTCCTCCTTTAATGTTGATAATAGATTGCCCAATCATTGCACAGCCGCCCATACCACCAAATAATCCTGTAACGATATTTGCACCGCCCTGTGCCAAACATTCTCTATTTGAATTACCACGAGTTTCGGTCAATTCATCTACTAAATTCAAAGTCATTAATGACTCTATCAACCCTATAGCAGCTAAGATCAATGCATATGGAAAAATAAACTTGAAAGTTTCCCATGTAAATGGAATTTTACTAAACAATTCTGTTTGAAAAATAGGCAACCCTCCTTTAAGGCCTTCACCACCACCTTCTCTAATAAAACTACCAACAGTAGCAACATCAAGATTTCCAAAAATTACGATTGCAGAAACCACAATAATAGCTATCAAAGCTTCTGGTAATTTCTTGTTTATCTTAGGTAAGCCAAACATGATGCCCATAGTCAACCCAACTAAACCAAGCATTGTCAATAATTCTGTTCCTTGCATCCAAGTCTTTTCACCATTTACAACTTCTTTGAACATACCCAGCTGAGATAAAAAGATAACAATTGCCAGTCCATTGACAAAGCCCATCATTACAGGATGTGGGATTAAACGAACAAACTTTCCTAACTTAAAAACACCGGCAAGAATCTGAATAACACCCATTAAGATCACCGTAGCAAATAAGTAGTAAAGTCCTAAATTTTCACCAGCAGCTCCCATAGCATTTCCCTCTGCCACTAGGCTCACCATAACCACAGCCAATGCCCCGGTGGCTCCGGAGATCATCCCCGGACGACCACCAAAAATTGAAGTAATTAGGCCAATCATAAAAGCGGCATACAGACCTACTAAAGGGTCTACACCAGCCACAAAAGCAAAAGCAACAGCTTCAGGTACTAACGCTAGTGCAACAGTCAATCCACTTAAAATGTCATTCTTGGCATTTGCCGCTCGCTTCCTAATAAACTCAGTCATAACTACTTCTTTTAAAAGCCGGCAAATATATAGTAATTAATCCACCTAGAAAAAACGGAAACCAACAATAAGGTTATAGTCCTCTAATCAGTAATTTTATATTACCATAGGTATTTGCAAACAATTCATCTTCTTCAGATTTTTTACACCATCTAACGTCAGTTATGCCTTCTTCAGTTTGAGGTTTCAATGCTTTATCCCAATCAGTTATCATCTTAAACCAATAAGTTATTTTTAAGATGCGTTTTTCTTTATACTCATAAATATGGTAGGTATTAGGCAACTGAGTAACAATTTTCAAATTTTCTATTCCACATTCCTCTTCAACTTCGCGAATGGCAGCTAATTCTTTTGATTCGTCTTTCTCAATTTTCCCTTTAGGCAAATCCCAATTTCCATTTCTATAAATCCATAGTAACTCTCCTTTATCATTTTCAACTACACCACCAGCTGCTTCTATAATCTTAAATTGACTTATAAAATCATTCCACATAAACTCTAAATCTTCATGATAGAAATTCGCTTCTAAAATCTCTTTGCTTTTAACTTTTTCAAGTATCATTCCTAAAGAACTTGCATCATATTGATGGCCCTCTGCTTCCATTTCATCAGTTAAATAAATAACCGAATCGTTCATAAAAATTATATACATTTGTTATATGGTCTCAGACAAAAATACGGCAAAAAAAACTGCTGAATTATTATTGCAAATCAAAGCTATTAAACTACAACCAAACAATCCATTTACCTGGGCTTCAGGGTGGGAATCTCCTATTTATTGTGACAATAGAATTACCCTATCTTTTGTAAATATTCGTGATTTTTTGCGAGAACATTTAGCAAAGATCATAGAAAAAAAATATGGTAAGCCAGATGTAATTGCTGGAGTTGCCACAGGGGCTATTGCTATTGGAGTTTTAGTAGCACAAGAACTTGGCATTCCTTTTGTATATGTTAGGCCAGAACCAAAAAAACATGGCCGTAAAAATCAGATAGAAGGTTATTTACAAAATGGGCAGAACGTGGTGGTGGTTGAAGACTTAATAAGTACTGGAAAAAGTAGTTTAAATGCTGTAAATGCCTTAAAAGATGAAGGAGCTATTGTTAAAGGTATGGTAGCCATATTTTCTTATGGATTTTCGTTTGCTGAAGAAAATTTTAAAGCTGCTAATATTGAGTTGACAACCTTAAGTAATTATGAGAATTTACTTGAACAAGCTATAGAAACCAATTATATAAACAATAAAGAACTAAAAACGCTACAACAATGGAGAGAAAATCCAAGTAAGTGGCCATAAAATGATTAATTTATGAATATTGAAAGCCCAACCGTATCAGTACAAAAATCCGGTCAATACATGTTTGACTTCCTGGCAAAAGTTGAAAATTTTAAAAAAATAATGCCTGAAGATATAGACAAATTTGAAACAAGAGAAAACGGATTCGTTTTTGCCTTAAAAGGTATGCCTGCTATTAAGTTAAAATTAAAAGAACTTGATGAGCCAAACAAAGTAGTTTTAGAGTCTGCTAATGATAATGTACCTTTTACTTTAACAGGATATGTAAGTGATACAGGTGATGATACCAGTGATGTACAGCTGGTTTTTGATGGCAAACTGAATACCATGATGGCTATGATGGTGAAAAGACCTTTAAAAAAGTTTATCAATACATTAAGTGAAAACATAGAACAACTCTAAAGAAAGACAATTTCTTTAGGGTTAAATTTCTCAACGGACTCATCTTCGAGTTCTACTAAAAGTTGGCCCTGATCAGATATTCCTATTATCTTACCCATGAAGTTTTGATTATTACTTTTATTCTTATACATAGCCGGAATATCTTTTTTATACAAAACCGATTCATATGTGGCTTTTAAAATGCTAAACTTTTTAGTTCGCACGGAAGTAATTTGCCGTTTTATTTCTTGTAGCAGTTCATTCAACAATAGGTCTTTGTCAAAATCTTGAGTAGTAATTATTTTGAGTGAGGTAGCCGTTATCCCATCTTGAAATTTCGTTTGATTTACATTTAAACCAATTCCTATTATTGACTCTGTTATTTTACCTTTCTTGACAGTGTTTTCAATTAAAATACCACACAGTTTTCCTTTTGATGACAAAATGTCGTTAGGCCATTTGACTGTTAATTTTTCAGGAATTATCAATTTTAACACATTAAAAACAGCCAATGAAACAGCCCAATTTAAGCTAAAAGCATGATCAATTTTCAAGTCATCAAATCTGCATAAAATACTGAATGTTATATTCTTACCATCTTCAGAGTGCCAAATATTATCCATCTGCCCTCTTCCCTTGGTTTGCGCTTCTGCTACAACAACAGTAAAATCATCAACTATAGTTGTGCGAATTAACTCTTTTAAATAGGTATTGGTAGAATCTGTGGCATCAAGTTTGAGTATATTCATAGTAGGAATATTGCAAATATAGCATTTCAATAAGCTTAAAAAGTAATACATTTGCAAGTAATTATAAAGATTCTTAATGACGAAACACAAAGCTAGTGCAGATCAGTTAATTACTGAGATAATTAAAGGGATAGAACAGGTAAAGGGAGAGAACATTAGTATTCTAGATTTAAGAGATATTGAAAATACAGTTTGTGATTACTTCGTGGTCTGTGAAGGTAACTCTAACACACAGGTAAATGCCATAGCCGGTTCAGTACAAAAAACGGTAAGCAAAGCTATAAAAGATAAACCTTGGCATGTAGAAGGTGAAAACAATGCAGAATGGGTTTTACTAGATTATGTGAATGTTGTGGTGCATATATTCCAAAAGCAAATTCGTGAGTTTTATGACATTGAAAGCCTTTGGGGTGATGCTAAAACCACTGTAATTGAAACATCACATTAAAACTTAAACAACTAATGGGTCAAGATAAAAAAGATAATAAGCCATTTAAAGAATTTAAATTTAAATTCAATTTTTATTGGGTTTATGGAATTTTATTTGCGCTAATTTTAGGATATCAGTTCTTTAATAGTGCTAGTTTGGCAACTAAAGAGCTTTCTTCAAATGAATTTGAAGAAATTTTAAAGGCTAACGATATAGAAAAGATAGTTATAGCCAATGACGATGTAGCTCAAATCCATATTAAAAAGGATGCGCTGCAAAAAGAACAACATAATAAGAATACACAGAGTCCATTCTTTGATCAAAAGAACCCTATGTATGTATACAAAATAGGTGATTTAAAGAACTTTGAGGACAATCTTACTAGAGAACAAGAAGAGTATAATCTTACTTTTGACACCAAAAACGTAACTCAGGAAAGCATCTGGGATTTCATTTTACCTTTACTTCCTTTCATTTTAATTATTGCTATTTGGATATTCATCATGAGACGTATGTCTGCTGGTGGAGCAGGTGGTGGTGCCGGAGGGCAAATATTTAATATTGGTAAATCGAAGGCCAAACTATTTGACCAAGATCAAAAAGTACAAACTTCTTTTAAGGATGTTGCTGGTTTAGAAGGTGCTAAAGAAGAAGTTCAAGAAATAGTTGATTTCTTAAAAAATCCAGAAAAATACACAAAACTAGGTGGTAAAATACCTAAGGGTGCTTTACTTGTTGGGCCTCCAGGAACAGGTAAAACTTTATTAGCTAAAGCCGTTGCCGGTGAAGCCAAGGTACCATTCTTTTCACTTTCTGGTTCTGACTTTGTTGAAATGTTTGTGGGTGTTGGAGCTTCAAGAGTACGTGATTTATTTAAGCAAGCCGCTCAAAAATCACCTTCAATTATTTTTATTGATGAAATTGATGCAATTGGTAGAGCACGTGGAAGAAACAGCATTACAGGTGGAAATGACGAACGGGAAAACACATTGAACCAACTCTTAACAGAAATGGATGGGTTTGGTACAGATACCAATGTTATTGTATTGGCAGCTACCAACAGGGCCGATGTTTTAGACAAAGCCTTGATGCGTGCAGGTAGGTTTGACAGACAAATCTATGTAGACCTTCCTGACATGAATGAACGTAAAGAAATTTTTGAGGTACACGTACGACCTTTAAAATTGGGCAAAGATGTGGACGTTGACTTTTTAGCAAAACAAACTCCTGGATTTTCTGGTGCTGACATTGCCAATGTATGTAATGAAGCTGCGCTAGTGGCAGCCAGAAAAGATAACAAGTCTGTACATCACCAAGATTTCTTAGATGCTGTTGATAGAATTGTGGGTGGTCTTGAGAAGAAAAATAAGATAATCACCCAAAAAGAAAAAGAGACTATTGCATACCATGAAGCAGGTCATGCTACAGTAAGTTGGATGCTAGAACATGCCGCGCCATTGGTGAAGGTAACTATTGTTCCTAGAGGGCAATCCTTGGGTGCTGCATGGTATTTGCCAGAAGAACGTATGATTGTTAGAACTGAGCAAATGTTGGATGAGATGTGCGCCACTATGGGTGGTAGAGCAGCTGAGAAAATCATCTTTGATAAGATATCAACCGGAGCTTTAAGTGATCTTGAAAAAGTAAATAAGCAAGCAAGAGCGATGATTACCATTTATGGATTGAATGATAAATTAGGTAATATAACTTACTACGACTCAAGTGGGCAAACAGACTACAATTTTTCTAAGCCTTATAGTGAAGAGACTGCACAGTTGATAGATGAAGAGATTTCTAAATTGATTGAAGCACAATATCAGCGTGCACAGGAAATCTTGGTAAAACACAAAAAAGAGCTAGTTGAATTAGCAGACTTGCTACTTGAAAAAGAGGTTATTTTTAGTGATGATTTAGTTAAGATTTTTGGAGAAAGACCATTCAAAAAAGAACCATTAGCCAGAAAAGCTTCTGAGACAAAGACTGAGGAGCAGGCTGAAGAAACAGAAAATACTGAAGGAGCAATACAGAAAGATGTAAACAATGGGGGCGAGATTTCAACAGAATTTGCCTAAATGATTTCATATTTCTTACTTTTGAGTTATTCAGCGTAGCTCATATGAATCTCCTAAAAAAACTATTCAACCCCAAGAAAGAAGAAGATATTGTTGTAGATAATTTTCAATCCTCCAGTAATATTGAAAATCTTTCTGTTGATGATATTTTCGTTCATAACTTCATAAAAAAGGGTGGTAAATTTTTATATTGTACTTCATTAGAAGACATTAATGAAAATATAAAGTATATTTTTGATGAAAATGATTGGAATAGTGCTTTGTGTTTTGACCAACGATTAAATCGTTTTCTATCAGTTCTTAATAAAAATAGCACTTCAAGAGTAACTAAAACCCAGCCATTTTTAACCACTTGTGAGCACCTTATCTCAGATAATGGCAGCATTATGTTCTCGTCAAATCAAGTGTTTCAAAATAAAATATGTGATCTTCCTAGTCATTTTGTGGTGATTGCTAAAACCAGTCAAATGGTACGTACAACTAGTGAAGCACTTATGGGAATCCGTAAAAACTACAAAAAGAATTTTCCCACTAATATCAGTTCGGTGAAAGACTATATGCCCAATAGAGTACAAGATGACTTTTTAAGTTATGGTATTTCTAATGCAAGAAGTTTATATTTACTACTTGTAGAAGATTTATAGTATGAACAACCTAATTGTAAGGCTGATATCTGGTCTTGTTTTTATTGGAGTTATAGTTGGTGCTACGCTCTATTCAAAAGAATCATTTTATATACTTTTCTATATACTAATGATGCTTTGTCTTTATGAGTTTAAAAAATTAATTCAATTAAAATATAATTGGGTTTTTATAGTTGCAACCCTTATTTATATTCGTTTTGTAAGGTTACCATTTATTGACGCTAACTACTTTCATTTTTTTGCTATTATTTCCTTGTTTGTACCTTTTATACGTCAAGTGTTTAATCCTAAAGTGAGCATGACTTCTCGTAAATTGGGGCATTTCTTACTAGCTACTATATATATTACACTGCCATTTGTATTCTTAACAAGTATTCCATTTATTGAAGGATATTATCATCCAAAAATAATTATTGGTATTTTTGTATTGATTTGGGCTAGTGACACGTTTGCATATGTGGTTGGTAGTACCCTGGGGAAAAATAAGCTATATGAGCAAATATCTCCTAATAAGACAATTGAGGGGGCAGTAGGTGGTTTATTAGCTTCGGTAACAGCAGGATTTGTCATTGCAAAATACATACCTGTCTTAACTACTTTAAGCTGGGTAATTATAGCCATTTTAGTTTCAGTTTTTGGGCTTATGGGAGACCTGATAGAATCAAAATTTAAACGGGAAGCACAAGTAAAGGATAGCAGCAACTTCATACCTGGCCATGGTGGATTTTTAGACCGTCTAGACAGTTTGATCTTTGCAGTGCCTTTTGTGTATGTGTATTTACACTTAACATATTAGTATGTTTCATAAAGAGGGATATAAAATCATCATTACCTCAATGCTTATTTTCGTAGCATTGATACTTTTAACAGATAAATTCATACTGATACCTTGGCTGAATAAAGCCATTATGATCATTTTATTGATCTTATTTGTTTTAATTCTTCAATTTTTTAGAAATCCCAAAAGGCATACTGTAGTAAATTTAGATCAAATCATTGCTCCGGTAGATGGTAAAGTTGTAGTCATTGAAGAAGTTGAAGAAAAAGAATATTTTAAAGATAGGCGTAGGCAAGTTTCTATCTTTATGTCTCCATTGAATGTTCACGTAACACGCTATCCAATCAGTGGTGAAGTGAAATTTAGCAAGTACCATCCAGGAAAATATTTAGTTGCCTGGCATCCCAAGTCATCTGAAGAAAATGAACGGACTACCATTGTTGTAGAAAATAATAGTGTAGGTAAAATTTTGTATCGACAAATTGCTGGAGCTTTGGCTAGACGTATTGTTAACTATGCTAAAGAAGGTGATCAAGCCAAGCAAGGTGCAGATGCAGGATTTATTAAATTCGGATCAAGAGTAGACATTTTTCTGCCTTTAGACATGAAGATAAATGTAGCTTTAAATGACAAAGCCAAAGGTGGTGAAACTGTCATTGCCGAAAAAGTATAGTAATTATAAACGATATTAAACAAAGCATGAGAAAGTTAGCATTAATATTCATTGTCGTAAGTTTAAGTTTAACAACAATCTCTTGTAAAAAAGAGGTAAAAAAAGAAGTTATACCTGCCAAGTTTTCTGTTGAACCTAAAACAGTAACAGTAAAATGGACAGGGTACAAAACCACTTCTAAAATACCTGTGGAAGGTCAGTTTAAGGAGATAGAGATATCAAATATCAAAGAAGATTCTACGGCTGTTGGTGCCTTAAACGGATCTGAATTTAGCATTCCTGTAAGCAGCCTTTTTTCTGGTGACGATGAACGTGATGGTAAATTAAAGCAACTCTTTTTTGGAGTTATGGATGCTACAGCCTCGCTTACGGGAAAGTTAAATCTTAAAGAAGATGGTACTGGAACCACTACTATCAACATGAATGGGGTTACTAAAGATGTTCCTATTACTTATATTGTTAGTGGTCAATTGGTTGAGTTAAATGGAACTTTAGATTTGATCCATGATTTTAAGGCTGACTCAGCCTTAGAGTCTATTAGTAAAGCGTGTTTTGAATTGCACAAGGGTCCTGATGGTGTAAGTAAAACCTGGAGTGAAGTGGCCATAGGTGCTGCTGTTTATTTAAAAAAGAAATAGTATATCTTCTGCTAATTCAATAATAAATAATGGATCAAAAAGCACTAGATATTGCTTTTAAAGAGGCCGTAGAACGTATAAATAACCATTACGATCCATTTCCGGCAGATGTATTACTGCGCTTATATGCGTATTACAAAAAAGCCACAAAAGATATAGGTAGACCTAGTAGTAAAAAAGCTATTATAAATGCTTTTAAAACCAATGCATTATTTCAGTTAGAAAATATGACTGAAGATGAAGCTAAAGAAAAATACATTAATGTTGTCAATTCATATTTTTCAAAGCTTAACTCTTAATTCAGACTTGCCAAGCTTGACTTTAAGGTCTCAATTTTAGCCAATGCATCTGCTTCTTTTTTCTTTTCATTAGCCACAACTTGCTCTGGAGCATTGTTTACAAAACGTTCATTAGAGAGCTTCTTTTGAACCGATCTTAAGAAGCCTTCTGTATAATTGAGTTCCTCAGTTAACTTCTTTATTTCTTCATCAACATTCAAAGCCCCTGAAATTGGAATAAAATACTCATTAGATTTTACTCGAAAAGTTAATGCCCCCTCAATAGTTTGTGCTACATATTCAATAGACTCAAGATTTCCTAGTTTCTCAATAATTGGATCAAAAGTAGTACTTGCCTTTTCACTATTAATTGCCGAAAACACTAACTGCTCTTTAAAAGGGATATTCTTTTGTTTTCTAATAGATCTAACACCAGAAATTACTTCAGAAGCAAAATCAAATTCTTCTATAAGCTCTTCACGCACTTGCTTATTAGAGTCTGGCCACTTGGCCACAATTAATGCTTCTTCGGGTGTACGTGCTTTAATATACTGCCAAATTTCTTCCGTTAAAAAAGGCATAAACGGGTGCAATATTTTCAAATTATTCTCAAAAACGGCTATTACTGAAGCATATGTTTTAGCATCGACGGGTTTTCCGTATGCAGGTTTAATCATTTCTAATAACCATGAACAGAAATCATCCCAAACTAGTTTATAGGTAGCCATCAATGCATCAGACAACCTATATTTGCTAAAGTGATCTTCAATCTCTATCAATGTTTTTTGAAAGTTAGCTTCATACCATTCTAGCGCTACTTTACTTGAACTTGGTTGTTCAATTTCGTTGCTTACCTCCCAACCTTTTACCAGTCTGAAGGCATTCCATATTTTATTGGCAAATTGCTTTCCCTGCTGACATAAAGCTTCATCAAACAATAAATCATTCCCGGCAGCTGAGCTTAATAAAAGCCCTACACGTACGCCATCCGCACCAAATTCTTCAATCAATTTTAAAGCATCTGGAGAATTACCCAATGACTTGCTCATTTTACGGCGCTGTTTGTCGCGAACCAGTCCTGTTAAATATACATTTTCAAAAGGTCGTTCTTCTTTATATTCATAACCTGCAATGATCATTCTTGCAACCCAGAAAAATAAGATATCCGGTCCAGTTACTAGATCATTGGTAGGGTAATAATAGTTTACCTCTTCATTTTCAGGATTGCGAATTCCGTCAAACACACTAATAGGCCATAACCAAGATGAGAACCAGGTGTCTAGTACATCAGCATCTTGAGTTAGGTCGCTAACTGTTAACTTTTGGTTGTCAGCTTTCTTTTTTGCAAACTCAAGTGCTTCTTCCTTACTATGAGCAACCACAAAATCTTCTTTACCATCACCATAGTAATACGCAGGAATTCGTTGCCCCCAATACAATTGACGTGAAATATTCCAGTCACGAATATTTTCCATCCAATGACGGTATGTATTTTCAAACTTCTTCGGAAAAAGCTTTACTTCTTTGGTCTCTAAAACCGCTTTAATTGCAGGTTTTACCAATTCTTCCATTTTTAAAAACCATTGATCACTTAATCGTGGTTCAATAATGGCTTTGGTACGCTCTGAAATACCAACTCTATTGGTATAGTCTTCAACCTTGTGAATATGCCTTTTTTCCTCAAGTTCTTTTACAATCTCCTTTCGAACTTCGAATCTATCTTTTCCTTGATAGTGCAATCCGTAACTGTTTAAAGTAGCATCTTCGTTAAAAATATCAATAACTTCAAGCGCATGTTTATCACCAAGCACTTTATCATTTTCATCATGTGCAGGAGTCACTTTTAGACAACCTGTACCAAACTCAACATCAACATATTCGTCTTCAATAATAGGAATCACTCTATTACAAATAGGCACAATAGCTTTCTTGCCTCTAAGGTTTTGATGTCTCTCATCATTTGGATTGATACAAATGGCTGTATCACCCAAAATGGTTTCTGGCCGTGTCGTAGCAATGGTCAAAAATTCATCTGTACCTTCTACTTGATATTTAATATAATATAGCTTGCCCTGTTTCTCTATGTATTCTACTTCTTCATCAGAAAGTGTAGTTTTCGCTTGAGGATCCCAATTTACCATTCGGTACCCCCTATAAATCAGCCCTTTATTGTATAAATCTATAAATACCTTGATCACACTTTCATACATGTCATCATCCATGGTGAACTTGGTTCTATTCCAATCACATGAACATCCCAATTTTTTAAGCTGTTCAAGAATAACACCTCCATATTCATGGGTCCAATCCCAAGCATGTTCTAAAAAATCTTCTCTTGAAATACTGGTTTTATCAATTCCTTCTGATTTCAGCTTCGCCACAACTTTGGCTTCTGTTGCTATAGAAGCATGATCAGTTCCAGGTACCCAACAGGCATTTTTACCTTGTAAACGTGCTCTTCTAATCAACACATCTTGAATAGTATTATTCAACATGTGCCCCATGTGCAAAACACCCGTTACATTAGGTGGGGGGATCACAATAGTATATGGCTCCCTTTCATCAGGTCTTGAATGAAAATATTGGTGTTTCATCCAGTAGTCATACCACTTATCTTCTACCTTACTGGCATCATATGCAGACGGAATGTTCATTTGGCGTAGTTCTTGATAAAAATGAAGTGCAAAGTTACGATTATCGGCAATATGTTAAAACTTTGCTCGTTATAATTTTAGCTTAAAAAAAGATTATCTTTACACTTTAAAATATACAATTCTTATGAAAAAAATAGCACTTATATTTTTTGTTGGACTCATGAGTTTTTCATTAAATGCACAAGACAAAACAGAGGCAAAAGTAGTTGATCCAAACGCTCCGGTTTTTGAATTTGACAGAAAGATCATAGACTACGGAGACATTGAAAAAGGGTCTGATGGGCTTCATGTTTTTAAATTTAAAAATGTAGGTAAATCTCCTTTAATTATTTCTAATGTAAAAGGAAGTTGTGGATGTACAGTTCCATCAGCGCCAAAAGAGCCTATTATGCCGGGTGCTACTGGTGAGATCAAAGTAAAATATGACACCAATAGAGTTGGGCCAATCTCTAAGACAATTACGATTACTTCTAATGCATCTGAGCCTAAAAAAATCATTCGTGTAAAAGGGCGCGTATTGAAAGAAAGTAGCTTGTCAATCTTAGAGAAGAAGGAAAAAAGTATGGTAGAAAATAATTAAATCTACTTTTTTAAAAACTACAAAAGCGATTCGGTTTTCGAGTCGCTTTTTTTTATAGTATTTTTTCAAGTGTAAAGCCAAATAGCAGTTGTTCACCGTCTCTATCAACCAATAAACTGATCTTTTTTCCTTTCTTGGTGGAGAACATGTGAATGATCTGATCTAATTTATAGTTATAAGAAGGTTTTCCATTAATTCTTAGGACAATATCACCAGCTTTCAACCCTGCTCTCTTTGCAGGAGAATCTTTTCGCACATCAGCAATAATATACGATGGTTTTAGTGCATATACATAACTATAAAGGATTTCAATAGTAGAGGTTGAACCTTCGTCAACGGGTAATAAAGTATTTCTTCGCTCTGGTACTATCATACTACCATTATGAGATAATTCTAATCCGCTCATATTATATAAAAACGGATCTCTATAATATTTTGAGGGATTTTTAAATGTAACTTTTTGATTTTCATAATCAAATATCAATCGAAATCGTTTTAAGATTTCAGAGCCAATTGTACCATTTCTACCTTTATGCTTATAAGCAGTCTTTATAGAAGAAGAATCAGGGTAGGCCACATTAGCTTTTATAAACGAATAGTTACCAACTGAAATCTTATTCACTTTACTGCGCTTACCATAAATATTTCCGCTTAGACCTTTACCAAGATAATCTTCAAAATAATTCTTTGGTATTTTTATTTTCTCACTTGATTTATCAAATAGCCATAGTGCATCACTTCCACCAAGATCAATTAACAGTTTAGCATCAATCACATCTTCATCTGCTGATTCAACTGCTAAATAGATGTATGGTTTATTTCTATGAAAGTGTAAATCAAAAACTTGGCATTTCTTACAATTATCATTTTTATCTTGATATTTCTTTGGATCGTAAAATTTAATGCGTTTGCTCGTATAATTAATATCAACAATAAAATCACGAAAAAGGTCTCCACCAATTATACCATTAATTGAAATTCCCATTTTTGAAGAGAGATCAAACATTTTTCCTGGAATCACATATACCATATGATTACCATTGGCAATTTTACCTATTTGAAAAAAATTATTCTTAGATCGCACAGCTTCTAAGTAATCTCCTTCGCCTAGTCCTCTAAGTCTAACCTTCTCTGTATGATTTAGTTTTAAAGAATCTTCAACAGTAAGGTTAAACATCAATGAGTTATTTACACCTGTATCTAGCAGGAAATTCAGTTCACTGCCATTCACTTCCACTGGAATAACGATTAAATTATTAATGAGTTTAAAGGACATACTCTGCTGTTTCCCCCCACCGATAATTCTGAATTTATCTTGAGAAAAAGAAAGTGCAGTACATAAAAAGAGTACCGCAATAGGTAGTACTATTTTTTTAAGCGTGTACATATAAGCTAGCTAGGCACTTCTAAATATATAAAAATTAACGGGTTAGATCAAGATTTTAGTATAATTTTAACATCTGATAAATTGCAAAAAGTTGAGATGCCATTGAAATAATTTTTGCAAATTTGCTTTCTATATAATTCAAGATTGAATGCCTACAATTTCCTTAAAAGGGCAACAAATGCCCGAATCACCAATCAGAAAATTGGTTCCTTATGCTGAAGATGCCAAAAAAAGAGGTATTAAAGTTTACCACTTAAATATTGGTCAGCCTGACATCAAAACACCTCAAATAGCTTTAGATGCCGTTAAAAATACCGATATTGATGTTTTGGAGTACGCCAGATCAGAAGGATCGGAAGTATATCGTGAAAAACTCACATCATATTATGCCAAAAACGACATTCATATTGATGCCAAAGACCTAGTAGTAACCACGGGAGGTAGTGAAGCATTACTATTCACATTTGGCAGTATTATGGATACTGGTGATGAAGTTATTATTCCAGAACCTTTTTATGCTAATTATAACGGATTTTCTACTGCTTCAGGTGTTAAAGTCGTACCTGTAGTTTCTAAAATTGAGGATAATTTTGCTTTGCCTCCAATAGAGGAGTTTGAAAAGTTGATTACTCCAAAAACAAAGGCTATTTTAATTTGTAATCCGGGTAATCCTACCGGGTATTTGTATAGCAGAGAAGAAATTCAAAAATTAGCTTCTATCGTTAAAAAACACGATTTGTTCTTAATTGCTGATGAAGTGTATCGTGAATTTGCTTATGATGGTGCAGTACATTATTCAATATTACAAGAAGAATCTATTATAGATAATGCCATAGTCATTGATTCCGTTTCTAAACGCTACAGCATGTGTGGTGCCCGTATTGGGTGTATTGTATCCAAAAATAAACAGTTAATACAAACTGCCTTAAAATTTGCACAAGCACGTTTGAGTCCGCCCACTTATGCATTGATTGCCAGCGAAGCGGCTTTGGACACGCCACAAAATTACTTTGATGCCGTAAAAGAAGAATATGTTGATAGAAGAAACACATTGATTGCTGAATTACAAAAAATAGAAGGCGTAAAAGTAGCGAAACCCAAAGGAGCTTTTTACTGCATTGCTGAATTGCCCGTTAAAAATACTGATGATTTTGCACAATGGCTACTTGAAACGTTTGAATTAGATAGGGAAACCATTATGGTAGCACCAGCCGCCGGATTTTATTCCACTGAAGGTCTTGGATTAAACCAAGTACGTATTGCTTATGTATTGAATAAAAAAGATATGATACGTTCGGTAGCTATTCTAAAAGCAGCATTAGTGGAATACAACCTGTAATTTATTGAATGCTTTAACATATAATATTTACGTCTGTTCGAGTGATTTTGAGGGACGAAAAATTGTATCGAGAACTGTTACTAATGCAAAGCTTATGATTCTCGATACTAATTTTACTCATTTTAATCGTAAAATTCACTCGAATTGACTAAGTTTTTAAACCCAAATTGTATATCAAAAACTTGAACATCCAACAAAACATATCTCTAAAACCCTACAACACGTTTGGTATTGATGTAAAAGCCAACCAATTTGTAAGCGTTACTTCTTTTAATGAACTCAAAGAAGTAATTGAAAATCATAACGATTTCTTTATCCTTAGTGGAGGAAGCAATATGCTCTTAACAAAAGATATTGAACAATTAGTAGTTCATATCAATTTAAAGGGCAAAGAGATTCTGTCTCCGTATTTGGCGAATGAAAATGACATCTATGTTAAAGTACAAGCAGGCGAAAACTGGCATGAATTTGTTTTGTGGTGTTTAGATCAAGGCTTTGGAGGTGTTGAAAACCTGTCTTTAATTCCAGGGAACGTAGGTACTGCTCCTATTCAAAATATTGGTGCCTATGGCGTTGAACTAAAAGATGTACTATTTGAGCTAGAAGCTCTTGAAATAGCAACTAGAAAGGTTCATACATTTAAAAATGAGGATTGCGATTTTGGTTATCGCGACTCTATTTTTAAACAACATGCCAAAGGCAAGTTTATTATTACCAATGTAACTTTTAAACTGTCAAAAGAAAGGCATCAGCTAAATACTTCTTATGGTGCTATACAATCAGAACTAGAGAAAAATGATATTGACAATCCCACAATAAAAGACGTTTCTAATGCTGTAATTGCCATTAGGCAAAGTAAATTACCAGACCCTAAAGAGTTGGGTAATAGTGGTTCTTTTTTTAAAAATCCGGTGGTTTCTGTACATCAATTCAGGCAATTGCAACACAAGCATCCTAATGTACCACATTACCGTGTTTCTGAAACAGAAATAAAAGTACCGGCAGGTTGGTTAGTTGAGCAATGCAGATTTAAAGGACAACGTTTTGGTGATGCCGGAGTACATAAAAAACAAGCCCTAGTATTGGTAAATTATGGGAATGCTAGCGGGCAGGAAATTTTTGAGCTTTCTAAAAAAATTCAAAAAACAGTAAAAGATAAGTTTACTATTGAATTAGAAGCTGAGGTGAATATCATTTAGTCTCTCCCAATTTATCCTGATTCTTAATTCATTTTGTGATAACTTCGCTTATCGACCGATATAGCTCATTAAAATGAAACGATGTCTAAACTTTGTGCGTAAGTTGAGGAACGAGATGAGATTAAGGAATTTAGCGATTTACTTTATAACGATTACTTGCTTGACAACTTGTAAATCGAATGAATTGAAAATTAGAATGGAACAAGAAGAAAAACAAATCATTGAAATTTGTAAAGAATTTGCAAAAAAAGCTGACGAATTAGAAACGAAAGGGTTTAATGACTTTGACTATAAAGAAAATGAATTCACAGAAGATTTCAACAAGTTGTTTGACCAATATTGTTACGGGAAACAGAACCGAACGGTTTCTGGATTGAATTTTAGACAACCTGCTCGATATTCAAATTTGTCTTTTTCTAAAAATGAGATTATTGAAAAAAAATCAAAAACTCGTTATCAAGTAACTTTCGAAAAAGAACCTAAAGTAGGCAGTATTCGATTCATTCTTGACAAGAAAAATGGAATTTGGAAAATAATTCGATTTGAAACATATCTTGGAATAGCAAATCACGGAAAAACCAAAGGTGAAGAAATTTGGAGAAAACATAAATTATAAAACCAACACACAATAATGTATAACTGCAATTACGGCGAATTCGACTACATCCGGATCCACTCGAAATTGCTAACGTAAGTGCTTAATCCAAAAACAGTAACTTAAAACCCGTAGCTGACGATTATACGAGACCGATAAGCGAAATCCATAAAAAAGCCTCACCTTTTAGTGAGGCTATACAACCTAAAAACTCAAAAAAACCAATCTTATCCCTCTTTTTTTAAAGCTTTTATATCTGTAATTAGTTGGGCTACAGAAGCTCTATTTAATCCATTATAGATACCTCTAATGTGCTTGTTTTTATCAATGAGTAAGAAATTTTCAGTATGCAAAAAATCATTGATATCTTTTGGAACGCCTAAGTCATTCTCTACAAAATAATGATCTCTACCTAGCATATAAATTTCTTCTTTTTCACCTGTAACCAAGTGCCATTTAGTATCAATGATGTTAAAATTTTCTGCATAGGTTTTCAAAACAGAAACTGAATCAATAGAAGGTGTTACTGAATGTGATAATAACAATACCTGATCATCATTCTTAAATGCTTCTTGTACCTTGAGCATATTGCCTGTCATCTTTTTACATATGCCAGGGCAACTGGTAAAAAAGAAATCAGTTACATAAATTTTATTGTCAAATGTTTTTTGAGAAATGGTATCGCCCAACTGATTTACCAGCTTAAAATCAGGGATTTTATGAAAATTTTTCTCTTCTTCACTATTTGGGATTAGCCAATTAGGTGTAAACGATTCATCACTATAATATGGTAGATAGTCTACCCTACTCGTTTCAACTACTTTGGCATTTTCTTTTTTCATCTCTTTTTTACACCCAGAAAAAAGTAAGAGGATAAAAAAGGGTAAAAAGAATACTCTATTAACTTTTGACAACAACCTCATTTTCTAATTTATAACATGAATTGACTCTACGCATACCGAAAATACAACCATTCTTAGCCTCATAATTCACATACAGTTTGCCGTTTTCTAACCAGGCTTTTTGCAAGCCATTTTCCTTACCGTCAATCAGATGTCTTAACTTGGCTAGTTGCCCTGATGGGTACCATAGCTTTTCTACACCTTGTTTTATCCCATTTTCATAATTCGACTCTTGAGATAACTGACCGTTTTCCCACCAGTTTTTGTAACTACCTGCTAATCTATTCTGATCATAATAAAACTCTGAACGCAATACTCCATATTCTGACCATCTTTTTGCTACTCCTTGTCTTTTACCATTGTAAAATCCTAGTTTCTCTCCTAAAGCGCCATTTGAATGATATTTTTCTGAATAACCATTAAAAGGCTGGTTTTTATAATACCATTTTCCTTCTAATTGATTTAAAACTAACTCGCTTTTTGGCACCGTAAGATTATCAATAACTAGTTCCTGTTTTGTATCAGAAATTGTTTCTTTGCCTGCATTTTCATTTGATGACATTCTCTTACAATTGGTAAAAGAAAGTGCGACAAAGAGTATGAAAAAAAGTGAGTTAATTAATTTCATTTTAATAACCTTGATAAGGACCAGCAAAAGCTATATAAGAACCTGTATTAGAATACAATTCATTAATAATATGATAGTGATACTCTTCTTCTCCTTCCGTATACTGCGTTGTAGACGTATGTCCTCCTGAAGCATCTAGATCATCAGGATATGTACCAATAGAACTACATTTTCTTCCATACAAAAAAACACCGTCTAATAGAACACCTACTAAACTATCATCATCATCGCTAAACGCCTTAGGCTCTAAATGATAGTGATATACACCCGGGCCAATGTGAGCACCTGTCCAGTCTAAACTGGCTGCAGCCTGATCTAAAGGTCCACCGCCTTCTTGATCATTAAAAATTGAAGACCCGCTAACAGCAATACCAATAGTATCAAAATTTGTTGCTACTGTACCACCGGTTAAATTTGGAGTAGCATCTACAGTAATAGTTACTGCATTATTATTACTAGACATAATACTTGGAGTTAAAGCCACATCGGGTTCATCTCTATACAATGCATTACCTTCTCCCCAATACACTGTTTCATGGTTTGGAAGACCTGTAGTTTCAATTACTACATTTGAGCCATCTAAAAATACTGTTACGGCATCTATATTAAATGCTTCAAATGCTTTATGTAATTCTGCAGCGGGTTCCTCTTCAGGAATAGCGTCATCATCACTTGAACAAGCAATATATGCGAATGGTACAGTTACGGCAACTATCAGTAATTTTAATGCGTTTTTCATTTTTTGATTTTTAGTTCTATAATGATTAATTTCTTCTACCGCCTTTTTTACCTTTACCTCTTTTCGGCTTAGGTGCATTTTCTAACTCTTCTTTTGTTAAAACCCCATCTTCATTCGTATCTATTGTGTCAAAACGTTTTTCTAAGCGCCCTTTTACTTCGTCTTTTGACAATTTACCGTCTTTATTAGCATCCATTTTAGTCAATAGTTCATCAGCACTTGGTCTCTGGCCTCTGTCTCCATGTCTACCTTTCCCCTTTCTTTTTTTATTTTCTTTTGCTTTTTTTAACTCTTCTTTGGTGATGAATCCATCTTCGTCTGTATCTATTTTAGAAAAATGTGCTTCCATTCTTCCTTTGACTTCATCTTTAGACAGCTTACCATCTTCATTGGCATCTCTCTTTTCAAAGACTTCTTCAACTGACATTCTCTTACCGTGCTTCTCTTTTTTTTCTGATTGTTGTGCTATTAGTGTTGTATTCATCATTAACAGTGCTCCGAATAACATTCCTACTTTTAATACATTATTTTTCATTTCTTTTAATTTTTAGATTATGGATGTTTAGATGTAGGCTGTCAAAAAAACTTGTGTTGTTAACGAAAGTTTAACTTTTATAGCAAAGAATTTAAAAGTAGGATAATAATGCCAAAACCCCGTTGTAAGAAATAACACACGAGAAAAACAGTGCCGCTATAAGTGCTGTATTAATATAGATACTTGTAATATGGCCTTGCATTATTTTTTTGTTGTTTATCAGTAGCATAATTCCCAAAATTACTAAGGGTAACACAAACACATTAAAAATCTGTGAGAGAATTTGCATCTCAACAGGATTCGATCCAAATATTGGAACAATTAAAGCAAATAGACAAGCGAACGCTGTGATTACTTTAAATTGTCTTGAGCTCGTATCTAACTTTCCAGATTGGTAATCGGCTATTAAAATTGGCGCTATTAGTAAGATTGGGAAAATTGATGAAAGACCAGCACTTAATGTTCCAAAAAAGAAAAGGGTCAATGCAAATTTACCAGCTACAGGTTCCAATGTGTTAACCATATCAAGCACTTGAGTTACTGGCTTACCTTCATAAAAAAGTGCCCCAGTTGCAACCGCCATAATTGCTGCGCTTATAATAAAAACCAAAACTGCCGCCATAATAGCATCCTTTTTTTGTTGCCGTAGATTTTTGATAGTCCAACCCTTACCTTTTACAAAAAGTGGGCGAGATAGAAAGGTTGCAGCCGCCATGGTTGTTCCTACAAATGCCGCTACCAACATTTTACCTCCCTGAACTTCAGGAATCGTTGGAATAAGTCCACTTACTAAGTCTGAAGGCAAGGGATACACCATAAAAAGGGAGATTAGGAAAGAAAGCCCCATTATGGTGACAAAAATGACAAGGATCTTTTCAAAGAAAGTATATTTACCCACCAAGAGAAGCCCATAAAACAGAGCCGTCACCACAACTGCTATAAGGAGTACCGTTTCGTATTTGTATTCGGAGATATTCGGAAAATAAATAGCAACTATCTCATAGATAATATTTGCAGAAATACCCATGATACCCATTAATGAATTCCATTGCCCGAAAGTAATTCCGAGAATGATCAAAACGGCTATGACTTTACCCCATTTTAAGTGTTTTTTAAAGGCAAACAAGGCTGTTTCTCCTGTGATTAATGTATAATTACCATAGACATATATTAGAATACCTGAAAAGAAACAACTAAGTAGTAGTACCCATAGTAACTGCATCCCATAAGTACTTCCCGCAACAATCATTGACGTGACACTCCCTGTTCCTATGGTATAACCAATTGCGAATATGCCAGGACCAAAACTTAAAATGAGTGCTACTAGTTTTTTAAGAAATGACTTTTTTGTCTTTGTAGCACTCATCTATCGGTATATTATTTTCTCAATCTTTTAATTAAAGATAGCGTGTTAGTAACAGTAGATTTCAAACCATCGAAATCTCTATTTGCAAGTACTTCTTTACTAATTAGTTTCGACCCCATTCCTACACAGGTAACACCAGCATCGAACCATGCTTTTAAATTAGATTCTTCTGTGCTCACACCTCCTGTTGGCATTATACTTGTCCATGGTTGCGGACCTTTAATAGCTTTTACAAAACCAGGTCCATAAGTAGATCCTGGAAAGAGCTTCAAAATCTCACAACCTAATTCTTCTGCCCTATTTATTTCGGTTAAAGAACCGCAACCTGGGGAATACAGAACTTTTCTGCGATTGCAAACGATTGCAATATCTTCTCGTAACGATGGTGTTACTATAAAATTAGCACCCATTTGCATAAATAAAGATGTAGCTGCCGCGTCTGTTATTGAGCCTACACCCAATATCATTCCAGGTAGTTCTTTTAAGGTAAACTTATTAAGTTCAGAAAACACTTCATAGGAAAAATCGCCTCTAGCAGTGAATTCTAGTAGTCTTGCACCACCATCATAACAAGCTCTTAAAACCTTTTTCCCTAATTCTATATCAGGATGATAAAAAAGAGGAACCATTCCGGTTTCCTTCATCGTATTAATTACTTCTATTCTTGAATACTTAGCCATGGTCAAATTATCTTGCTACTCTACCAGAGGCATCGCCTCCCATTAATTTTTCTACTTCTGAGATCGTTACCAAATTAGCATCTCCCTTTATGGTATGTTTTAAACATGATGCCGCAACAGCAAAATCAAGTGCATTTTGATCGTCATCAGGATATTTCAATAAACCATAAATCAATCCTCCCATAAAAGAATCACCACCTCCAACACGATCAACAATATCGGTTATTTGATACTGACGTGTTTCATACATCTTATTTCCATCATACAATACCCCCGCCCATGTATTATGAGATGCTGATATTGAACCTCGTAATGTTGTGATTACTTTTTTGGCTTTTGGAAATTTTTTCATCATCTGTTTACATACAGACAAGAAAGCCTCAGCTTTTACATCATGCCCATGTTTATGTACATCCAACCCTTCAGGATGAATCCCAAAATGTTTTTCGGCATCTTCTTCATTTCCTAAAACAATGTCGCAATAGGATGTAAGTTTGGTCATTATTTTTTCTCTATGAGTTTCATCACAATACGTCCAAAGCTTGGCACGATAATTTAGATCAGTAGAAATGGTAACTCCCATTTCGCTTGCAATTTTTACTGCTTCCAGACAAGCGTCTGCGGCACCTTGAGAAATAGCTGGTGTGATACCTGTCCAATGAAACCATGCGACACCATCAAAAACGGCTTTCCAATTTACCATACCCGGTTCAATTTCCGCTATAGCGGAATGTGCTCTGTCATAAACCACTTTACTACCACGACTTACCGCGCCGGTTTCTAAAAAATAAATGCCTAATCTGTCGCCACCATAAACTATCTTATCTACACCAACACCTCGTTTACGCATTTCCATCATGGCGCATTGTCCGATATCATTATTAGGCAAGCGCGTCACAAAATCAACTGGTATACCATAATTTGCCAGCGAAACTGCGACATTAGATTCACCACCTCCATATATTATATCAAAACTTGTTGTTTGCGAAAATCTCAAAAAACCTGGCGGTGCCAGTCTTAGCATGATCTCCCCAAACGTGACTACTTTTTTCATTGTCTAAGTTGTTTTACTAATGTTCAAAAAATCTATTTTAAATTCGGATATTAATCTTTCTGAAATTACCTATAAAACCTACCTGAAGTATTACCTTCTAAAATATTCATGACCTCATCTACTGTTGAAAAATTCACGTCACCTTCATATGTATGTTTTAAAGCGCTTGCTGCAGCAGCAAATTCCATAGCTTTATAATCATCAAAATTCTGCAACCCATAAATTAATCCAGCTGCAAAAGCATCTCCTGTGCCAATTCTGTCAACAATATGAGTAATATCTAAATCCTTTGTCTCTCTAAATTCATTTCCATTCCACATTCTAGATCGTATTTTGTGCCAAGAAGCATTAATTGGCGTTCTAATTTTATCGAATGTTTTTTTTATAGATGGAAATTTTTTTATCAATTGTTTACTTGCTTCAATGAAATCTTCATTAGAATAATTATAATTAGTATCTAAAATTTCATTTATTTCGTTGATCCCACCAATAAAAATTGTTGAATAATTTAATAAATCAGCAAGCGCTTTTTGGGGGGCTATTCCATACTTCCATAAGCCACTTCTATAAGTTGGGTCTACTGAGATTTCAAGACCTTTTTGACGTGCCAAAACCAAGCCTTCTTTTAATGTTTTATAGCCTCCTTCAGATAACGCTGGCGTGATACCTGTCCAATGAAACCATGTACAACATCTAAGCGAAGTTTCCCAATCTACCATACTTGGTTTAATTTCTGAAAAAGAGGAATGTGATCTGTTATAAGAAATAGAACTAGGTCGCATCACGGCACCAACTTCTAAAAAATACACTCCTAAAGGTTGATCAGAACGTATTATTGAAGAAGTTTTAACTCCAAATTTTCTTAAATATGAAATTGCTGTATCGCCTATAAAATCTTTAGATATACATGATATATGCTTTACTTTTCCGCCAAAATTCGCAATTGAAATTGCAACATTAACTTCTGTTCCTCCAAAATAAAACTCTAAGCGATTAGATTGCATAAATTTTTTATTTCCAAGAGGCGATAGCCGCATTAATATTTCACCAAATGTTACAATTTGACTCATAACTAAGATTAGTCTTAATTAGATTTACAAAAAAAGCCTTTCAATCTGGAAAAGCACTCCTCATTTATAGTATTAAATGCTTGCTAACTAAAAGCTAAACCTCCGTTAATATCTATATTATTACCATTTATAAATGAGGATTCATCTGATGCCAAGTAGGCCACTAAATCTGCCACTTCTTCTGCCATACCCTCTCTCCTTAGTGGAGTTGCTGCAGCAACTTTCGTTCTAATTTCATCTTTGGTAAAATCATCGTGGAATTTTGTCCCAATTAATCCAGGACAAACAGCATTTACTCGAATTCCTTTAGGACCTAATTCTTTTGACATAGACCTTGTAAAAGTTGTAACTGCACCTTTAGAAGAAGCATATAAAGACGACCCACCACCACCACCATCTCTGGCCGCTTGAGACGAAATATTGATGATCGATGACCCTTCATTCATATTAGGTTCAAAAGCTTGCATGACAAAAACCGTTGACTTAAAATTAACATTCATCACTAAATCATAAAATGATTCATCTAACTCTTGTAATGTTTTACGAGCAAAAAGACCTCCCGCATTATTAACTAGAATGTCGATCTTATTACCAAAGGCTTCGACTGATTTTGATTTTAAATTTTGAATATCACTTAACTTTGAAACATCAGCTTTAACCGCAACAGCTTTGCCTCCTGCAGCTTTGATTTCAGCAACTGTTGCATGAGCTCCTTTTTCAGAATTAAAATAGTTGACAACCACTTTCGCTCCTTCCTTAGCTAGCTTGATTGCTATAGCTTTACCTATATCTCTAGAGCCTCCTGTAACTACTGCAACTTTTCCATTTAGCTTACCCATACTTTTAAATTTTATATTCCTAAAGCCTGACCTCCTCCAACTTGGATGGTTTCTGCAGTAATAAATGCAGCATCTTTACTTGCTAAAAAAGAAACAACACCAGCAACATCTTCGGGTTGACCCAATCTTCCTAACATAATATTATTTGCCCAAGAAGCAAATACTTCTGGCTTTGTTGATTTAATTTGTTTGTGAAAATCGGTATCAATAGTACCTGGAGATACTGCATTTACTCTAATTCCATATTCAGCTAAATCTTTAGCTAATGCTCTAGTAATAGCATGTACTCCAGCTTTCGAAGTCCCATAAATACCCGCACCTGGTCCCCCAGCATTCCAACCGGCATTAGAAGTATAATTAATAATTGATGCATTATCACTTTTCTTTAAAAAAGGAATTGCAGCTCTTGAGGCAAAAAATGTAGAATCTAAGTTTAACGCCATCACTTTTCTGTAGAATTCTGTGGTCATATTCTCAAATCTAGACCTTCCACCTAATCCGCCTGCGTTATTTACCAATACATCAATTTTACCATATTTCTCACCAATTTTAACAATATTGGATGTAACCGCCTCTTCATTTGTAACGTCAAATCCATAGTATTCAGCATCAATGCTCTCTATTTTTAGTTCTTCAACCCTCTTAGCTCCAGCTTTATCTTCAATACCATTTAACATGACTGTATATCCATCTTTACCTAGCCTTTTTGCTACTTGAAAACCAATGCCACCTGTAGCTCCAGTGATTACTGCTATTTTTCCGTTTCGTGTACTCATTTTATGTTTTTATATTATTGTTAAATAGTTTTAGGTTGAATAGGCTCTACTTTTTTAATCAAAAGCCAAACACTAGCTAATACAATTATGGTTAACACAGCACCAACTATAAAGGCCGGTGTGTAATTTCCTCCAATAGTTAATGTAGATACTAAAGCGGTAAGACCAACTCCGGCAAATTTTGCTGACATTCCAGCTAAACCAGATAGAGTTCCTACTGTTTTCTTTCCAAATAAATCACTTGGTAATGTTTGAATATTTCCAATGGCTGTTTGAAATCCAAACAAAATAACTGCCATTATTATAACGGCATTCGCAGGACTTCCAGGATTGGTAAGTAAATAGAAACAAGGTAGCATAATCAAACAACCTAAGGTAATTACGAATTTTCTAGTTTTATTGGTGTTCCAACCTATTTTCATTCGATTTTGAGCAAGTAAACCACCAAACCAAGCACCAATCATTGCACCCACATACGGTACCCATCCATAAATTCCAATAGCCTTTACATCCATGCCATAAACTTCGTTTAGATAGATAGGAATCCAGAAAACAAACAACCACCAAATTGGATCGATAGCAGCGGATGCTAAAATCACCCCCCAGCTTTCCTTGTGAGTTAACACCTTGCCAGTTGATGGGTTATATTCTTCTTTTTCAGCTATTTGATTATCATCTGAGTCCTTTTTCTTAGCAATATCAAGTATATGAACTCTTTCTTTTTCCGTAAGCCATGGGTGTTTTCCCGGAGGTGCCTTCACTATTAACATCCATGGAATTAACCATAGCAAGCCAACTAAGCCAACAAAAATGAATATCATTTGCCAGCTAAAATAAATTGCTAAATATGCAATCAGCGGAATGGAAATAATACCGCCAATGGCTGCACCGGAATTAAATATACCTTGAGCAAAGGCGCGCTCTTTGGTAGGAAACCACTCTGCATTTCCTTTGGCTGCTCCTGGCCAGTTACCAGCTTCTGCAACACCTAAAATTGATCTAAAAATTGCAAAACTAAGAAACCCTTTAGCCAAGGCATGTAAAGCCGTAGCTATAGACCAAAAACCAATAGACAAAATAAAGCCTAATCTTGTTCCAACCTTGTCGAAAATTTTACCGAAAATGGCTTGGCCAAAAGCGTAAGAAAACAAAAAAATTGAGGATATCCAACCGAAGATATCTTTTCGTTCGTCCATGTTTTTGTCTGGATATAATTCTTCTGATATTTGAGGCCAAAGCACATTAAGTGATTGTCTGTCTATATAATTTATTACAGTTGCTAGTGCAATTAGACCAATTACCCACCAACGTAAGCCTTTTATTTTCATATTTCTAATATAACGAAAGGAATAACAGGCTAATACCAGAGCGAGTACTCGCTAAGAAAATTTTCTCTAGTATCGTCTAATTAGAGTATTTACTTCCCTCCTAATTCTTTTTTTTAAATTGAAGATAAAAGCGTGCAATTTTATCTTCGCTTATATTATAGTTATTAAACACTATAGCAATATTGATACAGTACTTTAAAATGAATCTTCATTTTTTCTTTTGCCAAAGATGGATTTTGAGCTTTAATAGCTTCATAAATATCAGTATGTTCTTTAATACCCAATACGGCTTGATCTTTATCACAAACATGATATTTTTCAAAATTAGTAATGATCTCAGGTGTAATAGTAAGCATAAAAGTGTTTATTGTACTATTGTGGCTTGCCTTTGCAATAGCTAAATGAAACAAGAGATCTTCTTGAACAGCATCCTCGCCATTAAGCACCTTTTCTTTATAAGCATCAAGTGTTTCTTTTATATGTTCTAAATCTTCATTTGTACGTCTAATGGATGCTAACCTAACGGTTTTTAGTTCTAACAATATTCTAGTTTCCACCAATGATTTAAAATCTGGATCTTCGAGCCTTAAAATATCTTCCACCATTCCATTCAATGCAATGATGCCAATATTGGCAACAAAAGTTCCGCTTTGAGGTATAGATTTTAACAATCCAAAAAACTCCAACTTCTGAATGGCTTCCCTTACATTACTTCTAGTGACTCCAAACCGTTCGGATAGCATACGCTCTGATGGTAATTTATCACCCGGCTCTAAGTTCTTATAGTTAATTAAGTCTCTGATCTGAGAAATAATTTGATTTTGTAAAGAAGGGTTATCATTTTTAGTAAGAATTTCAATTTTCATGTTTCGCTTATTTTATTAAATCTGGTTAACCAGACTGTCTTTGTTAAATTTACGAAAATAATTTGTTTTTAGATGGCTCTTAAAGTTGTGAGTTCTACTGGAAATTAATTTCCAGTAAAACCCAAAACAACTAACTAATTCAAATACTCATTATGCAAACTTCTTTCGTTTAAAATCATTTCTATTTATTTCACCTTATAATAATACTCTCAAAATTTTTAATAACCAGGGTTTTGCGTTATCACCCCATCACTTGCAAGAATTTCTGAATTTGGAATTGGAAAAACATAATAATTAGAATTAACTGTTTCACCCATTTCAGCATCTACAGTACCAGTTCTCACTAAGTCAAACCATCTTTCACCTTCCATGGCTAATTCTAATCTTCTTTCATTAGCAATAACCTGTCTAACTGCCATTTGTGTAGTAGCAGTTCCGCTTAAACTTGCTAAACCTGCTCTTGTTCTAATAGGATCTAACAGGGCCAAGATATTACTTGCGCTATCAGAACCATTTTCATTTTGTGCTTCTGCATACAATAAAATTACATCTGAAAGTCTTAACTCTATCCAATCTTGGTCAAGATTTATATCAACTTTTTCGCCATCGTCATTGAAAAGATTATACTTTATACCAACACTATTTGCAATATCTATTGAAAGTCCTTTTCTTACCGTATCACCAGCTGCATCAAAAGCTGCCGTTAAATCCGCATCCAAAGGAAGTGGTGCTTTAGTATCATCACCTTTAAACCATCCAGTAAACTCAGTGAAATTATATTCATCTGAAATTGAAGATGACCTTTGTGTTGCAAAAATTATTTCTGAACTTGCGTCTGTAACAACATCTACAAAATTTGGCTCTAACATTACACTTTGTGCGCTAGCATCAGCAATAACAGCTGCAAGCTGAGTTTCAGCATTACCAAAATCTCTCAGGTACATATATACTTTTCCTAAAATTCCTTGCGCTGCTAATACACTTGCACGACCACTACCAACACTATTTGTTAAATCTGTTATAGCGTCTTGTAAATCTGGAATTATAATATCTGTGTAAACACTAGCTGATGATCGCCTTGTTAAGTCTATGTTTCCAATTTCTTCAATATCTGGCTGTGGTGTTAGTATTACGCTAACATCACCAAAAACTTTAACCAATTTAAAATAAGATAGAGCTCTTAAGAATTTAGCTTCTGCCACCTCATTAGTATCCATTGAATTTTGAATGACATTATTAGCACTTAAAATAGCCTTGTACAAATTACTGTAAAATGGGCGAAAAAATTGCTCAACTAAATCACCACCAGCTAAATCACTATCATACCTGTCAAATGCTGGATAAGGTTCTTCTTCCATTAGCATATTATCTGCTCTAAAGTCTCCCATCACTGCTAATGGTGTACATGTGCCTGTTTGGTATTGATAGGCCGCATTTAAAATATTTGCATAATCTGTTAACGTACTCGATTCAACTTGTAATGGTGGTATTTGATCTAAGTCATTATCACATGCGGTTATTGCCAAAATAGCAATTAACCCCAAACCTATATATTTTATTTTTTTCATTTTTCTTTATTTAGAAATTAACATTTAAACCTAACGTAAAACTTCTTACAATAGGACTTGCACCTTCTTGGTAACCATAAGTCGTAGGCCCCCCATAACCAGTGTTGGTTGTCTCCACACCTTCTGGGTTAAATGAAGTATAATCGTCCCCGAAAATGTAAAATAAATTCGTAGCTGCCCCATATATTCTAACTGAATTTAAGCCGATTTTTTCAATAAGATCCGGTTTAAATGTATAACCTAGAGTCAAGTTTCTTAAAGCGATATAAGAAGCATCTTGAATTCCGGATCCATGCGCATTTCTTGTTTGTTCATAATGTAAACCATTAGCATCTGCTATATCATCGTCGTTAGCATCAAAATCAGGTTGTAATGCTCTTCCAAATTGTGTTTTCCAATAAATCGGGTCAATATTATACACTTCTGCACCTTGTGACCCTTGTAATTGGAAAGACAAATCAAAATCTTTATAATTCATATTACTATTTAAACCCCAATAAAAGTCTGGATTGGCAGAACCTAATTTTACGTAATCTCCTTCATATGTAATTTCACCATCATTATTTTGATCTACCACATACCAATAGCCACTACCATTTCCAACGGCTCTAGTTGGGTCTGCCATATGTACAGCTTCAACCTCGCTAACCACTTCATATCCCCACATTTCACCAATTTCACCACCTACATAGTTTCTAAATTCTGGACCTCTCCCAGATGGACCACCATAAACTTGACGCGGTAACTCATCAACAGCACCTAAACTGGTAATTTCTGTTTCAACTGTAGATAGATTGGCCCCAATACTCCATGAGAAATCATCACTATTAATTAGATTAGCATTTAATTCAAATTCCAATCCTGAACTTGTAACGTCCCCTCGATTCAATATTATTTGAGGTGTACCAATAACTTCAGACACAGATTGGTTAATTAACATATCTTCAATATCTGACGTATAATAGTCTGCACTAAACCTAAAGCGATTATTTTTAAATCCTAAGTCAACACCATAATTAGTTTCTGTATTGGTTTGCCATGTTAGGTCTGAATTTGCTAAATTTTGTGGTATTAAGAAGCCTGTCCCCAAACTTGTTTGACCAACGCTCAATAAACTTAAAGCATCGTAAGCACCTAAAAAGGATGTAGTACCTAGAGATCCTGTACTAAACCTCAGTTTAAATAAGCTCCAAGCTTCTGAATTCCAAAAGGATTCATTATGCATGTTCCATCCTACTGACATTGCTGGGAATACTTCGTACCTGTTATTCGCTCCAAAGCGAGAATCGCCATCTCTTCTGAGAGATGCTGAGAACAAATAACGATTGTCATAAGCATACTGAATTCTACCAAAAATACTTCTTCTTGATATTGTTTCATCTATTCGAGTCACAAGCACATCTGCAGCATCAAATAAGTCATAATTTAAAGGCACTCCAAAAGGCACATTATTTCCTTCTGTAAAAGTTCCTTTTCTATAAGTATTTTGGAATTCTATACCGACAACAGCTGCTATATCGTGTTTACCAATTACTTTTGCATAATTTAAAGTAGTTTCACTTAGAATTGTTGAAACTTTAGTTGATAATATATCTAAATTAGTTGCTGTAGAACGTTGTCTACCGTCAGATAATATTCCTCTGTAGAAATATTGTTCTCTGTCTCTCATATCTGCACCAAAAACCGTTTTTATATCTAAACCATCTATGATGTTATATTGTAAATACGAATTCATATTACCAAAATAGGTTTTCACCCATCGGTCAGAGTTATCTAGCTTGGCAGCCACACCAGCATCCCCTGTTCCACCAATACCATTTTGGTTTCTACCATAATGCCAATCATGTACAATATCCCCTGGCTGTAATAAATAAATACTAGTTGGATCTAAACCAATACCTCTTCTATCTCGGTCGAAAGTTCTGCCTAAATTAGCAATGGTTAATCCCCCATCAGCAAGGGCTTGTCTTTGTCCATCTAATTGTTGTACAAAGGCTATGGAAGCCTCTGTGTGATAAATAGGACTAATACTGTAAGCTCTTAACAAATCTCTTTGATCCCAAGCTAATATATCTTGATGACTGTAGAATCCGTTTAAAGCAATTCCTGCTTTTAATTTATCACCTAAATTAGTATCAAGATTTATACGTGCATTATACCTTTCAAACCCTTGGGTTTGTGCAATACCATCTGTATTTAAATACCCAATAGACCCAAAAAATTTTGTGTTTTCAGAGCCACCACTTACGCTAAGGTCGTGACTGTTAGTAGATCCATTTTTAAATAACCAATCTTCTACACTAATTACATCAGGAGCGTTAGCAAATGCATTTAACCTGTAATTTAATAACTGTGGATCTACCTGAGAAAGGTCATAAGCACTTGTTTGTAATTCAGATGCCCATTCTCCAGATGTTTTTAACATTTCAATGTCATCTACATATTTTCTTGAAGTACTATAAAAGGCATTGTAGCTAAAACTTAATTGACCTGATTTTCCTTTCTTCGTTGTCACTAGAATAACACCGTTAGCTCCTCTTGATCCATAAATAGCTGCTGAAGCGGCATCTTTGAGCACCTCTAAGCTCTCAATATCATTAGGATTTACAGTAGCCAAGTTACCAGATATAGGATATCCGTCTACAACGATTAGTGGACCTGAATCACCTGAAAGAGAAGACGCAGCTCTAACCTGAATTTTAGGATCAGCACCGGGTTCACCACTTTGATTTTGAATAAGCACACCTGAAAGCTTACCAGCTAACGCATCGTCTACACGATTAGCCTGAATAGCCGCAACGTCATTACCTTTTACCTGTGCAATAGCACCTGTAAGATGTGATTTTTTACGAGTACCATAACCCACGACAACAACTTCATCTAATTGGCTTGCATCTTCTACAAGCACAACATTAAGTGTCGTCTGGTTTGTAATAGTTATACTTTGAGTAGCATATCCTACAAAAGAAAATTGCAACACATTTCCACTCTTTACTTGAATTTCATAATTACCATCAAAATCTGTGGTAGTTCCTGTTGTAGTGCCTTCAACAATAACATTCACTCCGGGTATAGGAGAATCATCTGATGCTGAAGTTACTTGTCCTTTTACTAAAAAGCTTTGTTGCGCAAAAAGAGTTAGGTTGATCAAAAGTGCAACAACTAAAATTAGCTTAGTTTTTAAGTTCATAATACATTGTTTAATTAAACTGAATTAGAATTGTCGTAGTCACTTAAAAACAGGCCATGACAGAAAATAACAAACAATTTATTATTTTTGCAGTAGGCATGTTGATAAATACTACATGCTTATTACTTCCCTCCAAAGAAGTAAGTTTGAAAGGATAGGTGTGCACCTGTCCTTTTTTTGTTTTCAATTTTATTGGTTTACCAAATTGGTTTACCAGATTGGTTTTCCAAATATATATAAATATTTGTTAACTACAAGGTTTTCGTAAAATTTAATTGTTAAAATTTTAGAAATCATAATTTTAACTCCATAAAATCTTCCCGAATTGGGCTAAACAACAACTATTATAACTCCTTCTTTTATTTAGGTAGCAACGCGAAGTATTTATAGATAGAATTTGCAAATTTTTTATGATTTTTGATTACCAAAATAAGAAACCTTTCCCCCACTTAAAAAGTCTTCTCTTACAGGACTAAATGTATCAATTAGCATTCCTTCTTCTAGGCAAATAGCACTATGCAATAAATTAGGTTCAATATACACTCCGTCACCTGCTTCTACGATTTGCTTTATACCATCTATTTCGAATTCAAATTTACCCGACACACAATAAGTAGCTTGTGTATGGAAATGTTGATGTGGTGTACCTAATGCTCCTTTTTCAAACCTTACTTGTACCATCATTATTTGGTTGTCATAACCTAAGAACTTTCTTGATACTCCACCGCCGAGTTCTTCCCATTCGATTTCTTTTGTTATAATGTACTTTTCACTAAATCGTTGCATAATTTTTGAATTGTTTTTGATTTAATTATCTTTTTCTCCTAGATTATTTCACTTAAGCGGTACACCCGGGCCAACAGTTGCCTCTCTAAACCATACTTCTGTATAACAGCCATTTTCATATTGCTTTGCAATATCACCTCCATAGGTTTCTGCACCTGCACACCAAACCATATTTGTTTTAGGGTCTTTTCCGTTGGTTTGGTTATATGCCCCTTGTTTAAAATAGCCAAGTTCACCTTTATAAGCAGTAGCACGTTCAGTACCATCTTGTCCTATTGGCACAAATAATTTTTTTGCCTGAGCTGGCAAATCTGCTCTATTAACATATTCAGATTCAATTAGATTTTTAGTAAATGTTTTGATTTTATGACCTTCGCTTTTAAATGTGAGGTACATAATACCTTTATAAACATTTACTTCATAACTAAATTCTTCACCTAGTTCTATTCCATCTGCAGGCTCATTTGGATAATCACTTTTTTCTTTTCCAATTACCGACATATCATAGCCCCATACAGGAGTAGAAAAATCCCATCTTCCAGAATTATCATCACCAGCTGTATTGATCTCATAATTCCAGAATACGGATCCTTTAGTATGACCTGGAAACTTCTTATAAAATATTTTTAGGGGTTCGTTTTCATGGCCTTCACCACCATGAATCTGGCCAACTACAACAGAATAAGAAGCAGCTACTCTAGCATCGCCAGAAACAGAAACCTGCATAACCTTACAAGTACCTGTAAGATTACCTCCTTCTTCAGGTGTCCATTCCCGCTTTTCATGTAACTCCGTTCTTGTGTTACTAGAGTTTTTTGAAGTTACTCCAGAATTTGGTGTTTTATAAGCTACCCAACGTCTTGTGCCATCAATTACAGTATAGAAAAAATCTTTGTTTTCAAAGTTGACAAGGTCTTCTACATTAGTGCCATCTCCCATCAATATTTTAAATTTATCCATGAAAGGAATCACTTCACTTGGATAGACCGTTTTCTTGCTTAAACCATCGTTAGCTTCGAAATAGCCTGCATTTGAGATTGCATCCTCACTTATTTCGATACTTGCTGATTTAAACCAAACTTCAGCATAGTTTCCATCTGCATACTGTTTTTGAATATCTCCTCCATGAGTTTCGGCACCAGAACACCACACTTTATTTACTTTGGGGTCTTTCCCGTTTGTTTGATTGTAACAACCTAATTTGAAAAAAAGTCCTTCCTCGGCATAAGCATTCTCACGCTCAACTCCATCCTGACCAATAGGTACAAACAAATCTTTGACTTGTTCAGGTATATCTGAACGTTTAGAATATTCAGATGAGATTAGATTTTTTGTAAATCTTTTAGTTTCATGTCCTTCACTAGAGAAAGTAAGATACATCATACCTTCTCTTATTTCTACTTCATAACTGAATTCTTCGCCCAAAGCAATCCCATCTTCTGGTTCTGGTGGATAGATATTTTCATCAGTTCCAACAACGGAAAAGTCATAGCCCCAAATAGGATACGAATAATCCCATCTACGAGAATTGTCAACACCAGCAGTATTAATTTCATAATTCCAGAAGAGAGAGCCTTTTTTGTGACCAGGGAATTTTTTGTAAAATATTTTTAACGGTTCGTTCTCATGCCCATCTGCACTGTGAATTTGACCAACCACTACTGAATAGGTAGAAGCAACTCGGGCATCACCTGTGGTCGAAACATTCATAACTTTGAGGGTTGCGATCATTTTAGCATCCGTCATAGGTGACCATTTTTTTAACTGAGCTAACTCGGTTCTTGTATTGTTTGAAGTACCATGAGTACTTCCTGCATTTGGTGTTTTAAACACTACCCAATCACCTTGCTCATCATTTTCGCTGTAAAAGAAATCCTTGTTCTTGTAATTAATTGCTTGCCCGACATTTGAACCATCTCCTAAAATTAAGTTCCAATGCTGAAAAAATGATATTACTTCGCTCGGTACTTTATTTAATTCGGCCTTTTCAGAATTATTGGTTTGATGTTTGCATCCAGCAAATAGTAAAAAATAGCTGAAAAATAAGAGGAAGAAAAATTTGTTCATATTTAAATTGGTTAACCAGATTGGTTTACCAAAATTAAAAATATAAATTAATCTAGCAAATTATTTAACAGAATAATTCTATTCTGAGGTCATATGGGTTTAAAAATGAGAGCGCAATTTTATCAAAAAAGAGCTTTCAAAATTGAAAGTTCCAACAAGGTTAAGGCAAAGAATTATCTACCTATGAAGTCTCTTATGCCTTCTTTTACCTTTGCTTTTCCCATCTCGTTTAAGGGCATCTTTTACAAGAATTTGAAAATTTTCTTTTTGTTTTTCATCGCACATCTTGTAAACTTCCTTAAAATGACGAAACAATTCTAAATCTTTCTTTTTACCAAGATTAGCTATCACTGAAGTCATTGAATCTATTGCGGAAGTTTCAAAAACAGTATTAGAAACATTACTGAAAAATTCTTCTTTAGCATTCATTATATCAGCATCAAACGCGTTCATGATTTTTCGATGCTCAGAAAACAATTGCTTGTACTGTTCGGTTTGTTCTTTTGTGAAGTTCAGTCGTTTTTCTACAAATTGTACCGCTTTTATAGATTTTTTTTTAGAAGACTTCTTTAAATGATTAAACAGAAAAAATCCGTTCATCACTATCAAAAAAGCCAGTAAAATATAGATAGGTAAATTTTTCTTCATATTATTCAAATAAGTTTAATTCTGTATCTAAAGATAATTCATAAGCTTCAGCAAAATCTGTCACATTGGTGGTATATTCATTTGTATTCATTTGTAATAAAGCAACCATATTTATCACAACAAAAACCGCCAATGTAGCCAATTGCAATTTTGGAGTAAACCAAGGAAACAAAGTTTGCACTTGTTCTTGCTTTTCTGCAAATAGTTTGTTCAACACTTTCCCTTTAAAAAAAGGTGATGCTTTTACTTGTTCAATATTCTCTATTGAATCAAAAGTAGCTTCTACTTCTTTGTATATGTTATGTTCTTTATTCATTTCTAATTTTTAGATGTATTTTCCGTCAAAAACTTGTGTTAATTATCATTTTTATAAAAATTTTCTAGACGCTGCTGCAAATTCTTTTTTGCTCTAAATAATAGAGACTCAACTGAAGAAATACTTTTCTTAGTGATAGCACTTACTTCTTTGTAACTTAGTCCATCAATCTTATGCAAGGTAAAAACTACGCGTTGACCTTCTGGTAACTGCTCAATGGCTCTAAACAAGATTTCACTTCGCTCTTTATTTTCTAATTCAATACCTGGATGGTTAAACTCAGTAAAGTAGTTCGTTTTATCAACAGGTGTTTCATTTCCTAAAATAGTTTGCATAAAAGCAAAACGTTTTTTTGCATTTTTCTTTCTGATGAATTCCAGGCATTTGTTAGTGGTGATCCTAAAGATCCATGTGGATAATTTTGCATCACCTTTAAATTTATTAATTGAATTATAAATTTCTACAAACACCTCCTGTGCTATATCTTCTGCATCTTCTTTATTGGGTACAAAAGACAAACATCTATTGAAAACCACATCTTGAAACTGATCTAACAATTCTTCATAAGCATAACGCTTGCCTTGCTTTAAAGCTTCTATCAAATCTTTTTTGGTCAATCTTTGGTGGTAATTTAGGCTAAAATAAAAAATACCAGCCGAAAACGACTGGTATTTTAAAATTGCTCTATCTTGAATATACTATTCTTTATCAAAAAATGCTTTATGAATAATTCCTGCTACTAGTGCACCAGCAATAGGTGCTACCCAGAACAACCAGCTTTGAGTTAAGTATTCACCTCCTGCAAAAATAGCCTGACTTGTAGAACGTGCAGGGTTTACAGATGTGTTAGTAATAGGAATACTAATTAAGTGAATTAATGTAAGTCCTAAACCAATAGCTATAGGTGCAAATCCTTTTGGAGCTCTTTCATTGGTGCTTCCTAAGATGATCAATAAGAAAAACATCGTCAGTAAAAATTCTGCTACAAAGGCTGAAGTCATTGAGTAACCTCCTGGTGATAAATTTCCATATCCATTCGCTGCAAAACCTCCAATGTCTGTAAAATCACTTTTACCTGTAATAATTAAATACAATGCTACAGCAGCTATGATAGCACCTGCTAATTGCGCAATAATATAAGGCACTAATTCTTTTGTTTCAAACTTTCCGCCAGACCACAATCCTAAAGAAACAGCAGGGTTAAAATGCCCTCCAGATATATGCCCTACGGCATAGGCCATTGTTAAAACAGTTAAACCAAAAGCCAAAGCAACTCCGGTAAAACCGATTCCTAAATCAGGAAATGCAGCAGCAAAAATTGCACTACCACAACCTCCAAATACTAACCAAAAAGTTCCGAATAATTCAGCAACATATTTTTTCATAATAATAAGGGTTTAGATTAATTGATTATTATTGAGACACTTAAAATTCATTAAAGTCACAACTCAACAAAAATAGCATAATATTTCAATGAGCTTTCATACTGCTTTTTGTATCTTTGCACAAACTTTTATGTATGAAGTTATTTTTGATCACATTAGGCTTGTTAACTATTGCTTTTGCAGGGATTGCTATCAAAATATGGGCAAAAAAAGATGGAGAATTTGCCGGTACTTGCGCAAGTCAAAACCCCATGTTGAATAAAGATGGTGAAGCCTGTGGTTTTTGTGGCAAAACTCCTGATCAATTTGATACCTGTGCTGAACCTCAACATAAATAAGTAAGTTTGTAGCATATGCTACTAACCTGGCTTTTTATTCTATTTACTTTTGTAGTTATTATCCAGTTATTGTATTGGTTATTCCTCTACGGGAAGTTTGCTTTTTTACTAGGACATCAGGTAGACTCAAAAAGAACTACCAAACCCGTTTCTATAATCATTGCTGCTAAAAATGAGGCAGCGAATCTAAAAAAAAACCTATCTAAAATTCTTAAGCAAGATTATCCAGATTTTGAAGTCATACTGATAAATGATGCTTCTACAGATGATACAACAGAGATCATCAAGAATTTCCAAAAAGATTATAAAAATCTAAAGGCAATTTATTTGCAAGCTACTTATAACTACACAGGAAATAAAAAAAATGCGATTACCAAAGGAATCGAAGCAGCTTCAAATGACTACTTACTTTTTACGGATGCTGATTGCAGTCCAGCTTCAGCAAATTGGATTACTAAAATGGTCACATCATTTAAGAAGGATACAAAGATTGTTTTAGGATATGGAGCTTACGAGAAATTGCCCACATTTTTAAATAAGCTCATTCGTTATGAAACACTACTTACCGCTATTCAATATTTTTCGTATGCAAAGGTAGGATTACCTTATATGGGCGTTGGACGCAACTTAGCGTATAAAAAAGAACTCTTCGAACAAATTAAAGGGTTTAAATCGCACTCAGAAGTAAAATCCGGTGATGATGATCTATTAATCAATCAAATAGCCAACAAAGAAAATACAAGCATTTGCTTTTCAAAGGACAGTTTTTCCATTTCTGAACCTAAGAAATCATTTAAATCTTGGTTTCAACAGAAACGAAGGCACATTTCAACAGCTTCACATTACAAGCCCATTCATCAATTTTTATTAGGTATATTTTATTTAAGCCAACTCTTATTTTGGTTGTTGGCAATATTATTATTGACTTTTTCGTTAAATTGGCAATTCGTAATCTTATTGATCGTTATCCGTTTCATTATACAATACAGTATCATATCAAAATCAGCTTCTAAATTAGATGAGCAAGATTTGGTAGTACTTACCCCTATTTTGGATATTCTTTTAGTTTTTACCCAACTAGCATTATTCTTTGCAAATCGTATTCAAAAACCAAAACACTGGTAATGGGTGAAAAAGGAAAAATAGCAGAAGCAATTCAGCGTGCTAAAGATGGAGAAGAAATTGCCTACACCCTTCTTTTAAATACCTATTGGAAAGATGTATATCGATTTATTTCAAGCAAGACTACTGATGAAAATGAAGCAGAAGATATCACCATCCGTTCTTTTGCAAAGGCTTTTGATAAAATTGAGACCTTCAACGAAAAATACAAGTTTAAATCCTGGATATTGACCATTTCAAATAATCTACTAATAGACGAGCTTCGTAAACAGAAAAAGGAAACGATTTCAATCCATAAAGAAAATTCTGAAGCTTATAAAGTAAAGGATGGAGAGCCTACTCCGGTAGATAAACTAATCATAGAGCAAAACTTAGCACAGTTATTAGCGTATATCAAACAATTAAAACCCCATTATCAAGAGATTATTCATCTTCGTTTTTTTCAGGAAATGAGTTATAAGGAAATTGCTCAAGAAACAGGTGAACCCATGAACAATGTAAAAGTAAAATTGTTACGCGCTAAGAAATTATTGGCCGAGATCATTAAGAATTCTAAATCTTAACTCCACTGTCAACCTCAGCGCAGTCGAAGGGTTGATATGGATTCCGCATCTAGTGCGGAATGACATTTATAATTAATTATTATTTTCACCTAAATAATGCTCTAATTTATGGAGGAAAATATCAGAAACAAATATGAAAAAATTTACTTCAACGGCGAATCGTTAATAGAGTCTGCAAAGAAGTTAGCAGAAATTAAAAACTACGGAACGGCCATCTCTTTATTGATATTAGCTTTAGAAGAATTCATTAAATATCGTGTTTATTTAGATAGTTTATGTGACGAAGGAGAGTTTAGTAAATTAGAAATAAAAAAAATATTTAGTGATCATAGAACCAAGCTCAATTTAATTATGGAATTTCAGGAGACTTTTTTATCAGATTTTGAAAAAAGCTATGAGAATTATGTGATGGACGTACTCCTGGGAAATAAATTCGGTGAAAAGTCTTCGAAAGCTAAAAATAATAGATTTACAGTCTGGGGATTTTTCTTACGAACTTCATATGATGAAATAAACTTAAGTGAAAATGAAGTAAGTGAATTTATAGAAGTTTTAAAACATGCAGATGAGTTAAAGAAAAGAGGTTTTTATGTAGGTAAAAATAAAAATCATTGGTCATTTCCTTCTGATATCAAAAAAGCAACTTATTTTAAAGTTTTAAAATTTACTTTATCTTTTCAAAAACAAGTTGAAATTTTGAAAAGTTTAGATATGACAGATGAGGAATTTGTTGAATTTATGAATGGCTAGACAATGAAAAAACTACTACAATCTCTAGGTCCTGGTCTTCTATTTGCGGGTGCCGCCATTGGTGTTTCACATTTAGTACAGAGCACAAGAGCCGGTGCTGATTTTGGTTTTGGACTACTCTGGGCATTACTACTAGTTAATTTATTTAAATATCCTTTTTTTCAATATGGTCCCCGTTATGCTTCTGCTACGGGTGAAAGTTTAATAGACGGCTATAAAAGATTAGGCAGTGGAGTTTTATGGGCATATTATATATTGACTTTTGCCACCATGTTTACCATTCAAGCAGCAGTGACAATTGTAACAGCAGGATTAGCAGCAAACTTATTTGGCATTACTGCCAGCCCAGTTATATGGAGCATAATTATCACCATAATTTGTTTTTTAATACTGATGATTGGTAAATACAAGGTATTAGATAATTTAATCAAGGTTATTATCATTACACTTACTATTAGTACGCTAGCAGCTGTAATTATAGCAGTTTTTAATTCAGGTTCTTCTGTTGAATTTACTCAGGTTTTGCCTAAAGGAAGCTTAGAAATTACCTTTTTAATTGCCTTTTTAGGGTGGATGCCTGCTCCTTTGGATATTTCAGCGTGGCACTCGCTTTGGGCACTTGAAAAACAAAAGGCGACAGTTGAAGATTTTAATATAAAGAAAGCTTTATTCGATTTTAATATTGGATACGTCGGAACCGTCTTTTTAGGTATCTGTTTTATTACCTTAGGTGCCTTAGTAATGTTTGGTTCAGGAGAAACATTTGACAGTTCTGCCGGAAAATTCGCCCAACAATTGATCAACTTATATACAGAAAATTTAGGTAAAGAAACATCTATTTTTGTTGCTATTGCGGCTTTTACTACCATGTTTAGCACCACACTTACCACTTTAGATGCTTCACCACGTGCAATGGCTAAGTCTACAGAGTTACTATTTGACAAAAAGTTTAAATCCAATTATCTACTATGGATTTTGCTATTGGCTTCTGGTACTATTATCATCTTGACTTATTTTATTTCAAATATGATCACTATGGTTAAAATTGCGACAATTTTATCCTTTTTAACTGCACCTTTTTATGCTATTGCAAATTTCATGTTGATCTCTGGGAAGCATACACCTAAAGAGTGGCGTCCATCGTTAAAGTTGAAAATTCTAAGCTATCTAGGGATTATCTTTTTAATAGGATTTAGCATTTGGTATTTAATAAACCTCTAATCTAATTAAGGAAGTACTTAAATTTTATTCTTTGTAAATTTGCAACTCCAATTTTATGTATGGCCGAAGTATCTGTAATACCACCTGTAAAGAAACCGAAATGGTTGCGTGTAAAATTACCGGTAGGTAAAAAATATACTGAACTGCGTGGTTTAGTAGATAAGTATAACCTACACACCATTTGTACCAGTGGTAGCTGTCCAAATATGGGAGAATGCTGGGGTGAGGGTACAGCAACCTTTATGATCTTAGGAAATATCTGCACACGATCCTGCGGCTTCTGTGGTGTTAAGACGGGGCGTCCTGAAACTGTAGATTGGGAAGAACCTGAAAAAGTAGCACGTTCTATTAAGATTATGCAGATCAAACATGCTGTTGTTACATCTGTTGACCGTGATGATCTTAAGGATGGAGGCTCTATCATCTGGGCAGAAACGGTGAAAGCTATTCGAAGAGCAAACCCTGAAACTACATTAGAGACATTAATTCCTGATTTTCAATTAATTCATAAAAACCTGGATAGAATTATAGAAGTTGCTCCAGAAGTTGTTTCACATAATATGGAAACAGTTCGTCGTTTAACTCGTGAAGTGCGTATTCAAGCAAAATATGACCGTAGTTTAGCTGTTTTAAAGTACTTAAAAGATCAAGGTATTAATAGAACCAAATCTGGTATCATGTTAGGTTTAGGTGAACGCGAAGAAGAGGTTATTCAAACAATGGAAGATCTTCGTAATAATAATGTAGATGTGGTTACCATTGGGCAATATTTACAGCCTACAAAAAAACACTTGCCTGTAAAGGAGTTTATTACACCTGAACAGTTCAAAAAATATGAAGAAATAGGTCTACAAATGGGTTTTAGACATGTTGAAAGTGGCGCCTTAGTCAGATCTTCATATAAAGCACAAAAACATATACTATAGGCTGAATTAACAGTTTTATAACACTGTTTAACCTTTTGTTAACGAGAGGCATACAATTTTGTTGCGATCTTTGCGTTATAGAATTGTAAGCAGACGTAAGTTTGTTTTCATTGTATAAATTATTTGAGTTAGTTAAAAGAAAACGCCTTTACTTCACAAAGGCGTTTTTTTATGGATAAAAATGATCTAAAAAAGTTTGGCACGGGAATTGCTTATTATAAAATAAGCAAAGTAAAATTTGTTTCATTGTATGAATTATTTGAGTTAGTTAATTTAAAACGCCCTCGCTTGAGGGCGTTTTTTAGTTCTAATGTATACTGCAACTAAGTATTTTTCTAATGTACTTATCAAAACCGTCAGTTCGAGTTTTTTCCTTGGAAAAAGTATCGAGAACAAGGTTTTATATTAAAAACTCTATTCTCGATACAATCCGCCGTTGGCGGATCACTCGAATTGACGAGTTTACGTTAAAATGCACGACAGATCAATATATCTTTTTCTTAAATTAATATCTTAGCCTAGATTATTTTTAAAATGGAATTCAGCAGAGAGTTACTTTTTTTCTTTAGTGCCTTGGGAGCTTTTAACGGAGTTGTTCTGAGCTTATATTTTTTGTTGTTTGCCAAACCTAAAAGCATTTCTAATAAATTCTTAGGTTTTTTCTTGTTAATGATAAGTATACGTGTTGGTAAATCAGTATTCTTTTATTTCAATCATGATCTTTCATTTAACTATTTACAATTTGGCTTAACTGCTTGCTTTTTTATTGGTCCTTTTTTATATTTCTACATCAAATCGGTAGTTGAACCCAAAAGCAATATCAAAACTACATGGAGATACCATATTTCAATATTAGTGCCTATCGCATTATTAGTAGGATACCTATATCCTTTTAGAGACAATGTATATTTATGGAGGCCCTATATTATAAAAGCTATTTACATTCAATGGTTCTTATACATTTTAGCTTCTCTTTATGTAATTAAACCAATTATTAACAAGCTTTTTGATAAAAATGAGAAACTTGAGAAATTAGATATATGGCTCCTAAGTATTATAATAGGCAATCTACTTATTCTCAGTTCGTATTATTTTACCAGTTTTATTAACTATATCTCGGGTTCTTTAGCGTTTTCGTTTTTACTCTACCTATTAATACTATTCTTATTCTTTGGTAAAAACAGAAACACACTTTTGCAAAACTCTCAAAATAAGTATGCCGATAAAAAGATTGATTCAAGTAAAGCCAATGAATTGGTACAACAACTAAATAGGGTAATGACTGAAGAAGAGCTCTATAAAAATGCCAATCTTAAATCTTCTGACGTTGCAAAAAAAGTACACCTAACCACACATCAATTCTCACAGCTACTCAATGATAATTTGGGCAAGAACTTTTCAGTTTTTATTAATGAATACCGTATTGAAGCTGCTAAAGCAATGTTAAACCAAAGTGACAACTTAACACTCGAGGCCATAGGTTATGAATGTGGGTTTAACTCAAAATCTACCTTTTTTACCACGTTTAAAAAAATGGTGGGGGCCACACCTTCAAAATTCAAGAACGGTTCAAATTTATAAATCCGAACTTCTAATTTATAAGTTAAAAATCATTTTAATTTACTAAAAACCATATTAGCTGAACTAAAAATTTCAGCAATGCGGTATTTAATTATTTTTGGATTCACACTTTTATTTTTTGGCTGTTCTGCAAAAGCAGAAAAGCAACAAATACAGTCTTCAAAAAACAATATTTTATTCATTGTTTCTAATCAAGATACTTACGGTGAAACAGATATGAATGCAGCAAATCACTTTGCTGAGATTGTATTAGCTTACGATGTTTTGATCAAAGAAGGCTATAATGTAGATTTTGTAAGTCCCAAGGGCGGAGCTATACCTATTGGATATTTACGTACTTCAGACTCAATTCAAAAAAAGTATCTATACGATGCTGGTTTTATGAATAAGTTGAAGACGACTTCCAAGCCAGAGGACATTAATCCTGAGAATTACAAAGCGGTGTATTATGGAGGCGGTGGATCCGCTATGTTTGGAGTTCCAGAGAATGAAGACATTCAAAACATTGCTTCTTCAGTATATAAAAACAATGGAATCCTTTCTGCAATTTGTCATGGCACGGCAGGTATTGTAAACTTAAAAGATAAAAATGGTAATTATTTGTACAAGGGAAAACAGGTAAATGGCTTCCCTGATCTATTTGAAAATAAAGAAGCAGACTATTACAAAACTTTCCCATTCTCAATAGAAGAAATAATTAAAGAACGTGGTGGAAACTTCACATATTCAAAAGAAGGTTGGGATAACTTTTATCAAGTAGATGGACGGTTAATTACTGGGCAAGATCCAACAGCAGCAGCTTCAGTGGCAAAAAAAATCATAGAAACATTAAGAATCAAAGCAAATGAATAAGCTATTTACAACTCTCATACTTCTTATAATAAGTGTTACTTCTTTTTCTCAAGAGCCTAAAAAAAAGCAAATAACATCAGACCAAATAGATACTGTTTTTTCCGAATGGGATAATCAAAATAAGCCTGGAATAGCTGTTGGTATCTTAAATGATGGAAAAATAGAATACACAAAAGGATACGGGCTCGCCAATTTAGAGCATCAAATTTCTATCAACCCTGAAACAAAGTTCTATGTAGGTGATTTGGCCAAAGAATTTACGGTTTATGCATTGCTATTGTTAGAGCATCAAGGACAAATCTCCTTAGAAGATGATATTCGCAAGTACTTTCCCAAGTTATCTTCTCTTCCATATAACATTAGTATCAAGCAACTCATACATCACACAAGTGGCTTAAATAATATAGAAGTTGTTAAAGCACTCGCCGGATGGAAATCTAATGATGTATTTAATAAGGAACAGGCATACACAATGATATTAAATCAAGCAAGCTCCCTACCTATAAGTGGTAGTGTACAACGACACACAGATGCTGGGTTTATGATTCTAGAAGATCTTATCTCTAAGGTTAGTAAAATGCCCTATACTAATTTCATAACCGAAGAAATTTTTGAGCCGCTTGAAATGAAAAATGCTGTTTTTGATATACAAGAAGCTATAATTACTAATAAGGCTCAAGGATATTATGCCAGGAACAATGACTTCATGAGTTCAACCATGAACACAAATCAAACCATATTATCAGATGTATATACCACAGTGGGAGATATGTGCCTTTGGGCAAAAGAACTTCTAGATCCCAAAATAGGTACTAAACAAATCGTAGAAAAATTCGATGGATTATCAGTTGTAAATAACAAAGAGGTTGAAGAAGCTAATAGAGCTCTGTATACCGGTGGACATCGTTTTTGGAATTATAGAGGAACAAAAAAGTTATACCATGTAGAGGTAGCTGGAGGATATGCCAATAAATTAATCCGCTACCCAGACCATAATCTTGCGGTAGTTATTATGGGAAATGACGGAGCTTACAATGGATATGCAGGTACAGCAACTAGCGCTCTTTATATTGAAGATTTTTTAACTAACCCAACAAATACATCTGAAAAAATCACTTCTAAAAAATTGTCAAAAAAACAACTTTCAAAATTTGAAGGCAACTATTGGGATACAACCAACCTTACAAGTAGAAAAATTCATATTGCAAATGATACATTGAGATATTTTAGAGGGTCGGGAAATGAAAGTGCCCTTGTACCTTTAACAAAAAACTCCTTTAAGATGATTACTTGGGGAGATGTAACGGTAAATTTTAATATAAATGATGTTCCTAAAACTCTGGATGTAATTGTTGGAGATAATACTTCTCATTTAGTGTCATATGATCCTAATGCCAGTTGGACCAAAAATCTGGAAGTATTCACAGGTAATTATTATGCTGCCACTTTGGATACATCATATTCTCTAAGTATAGAAGAAGAAAAGCTGATTCTTACCCATCCTAGAATAGAGCCAGTACATTTAGACCCAAGACTACCTGACCATTTCACAGGGGACAGAAGGAATTTTTCATCTCTTAAATTCGAAAGAGATGAGAATGGTGCCATAAATGGATTTAAATTAGTTACACGTGGAATTGGTGATATATGGTTCCAAAAGGAAACAACCTTCGACAAAAATTTAGTAAAAAATAAATAGAGTAGTTGCAAAATATAAGTTAAATACTCTAAAAACCTAATAAATAATAATTCATATTCATTAAAAATGAAAAAACTATTCACTCTTATTTTTTTGATAACTACATCTTTAACAATAAATGCACAATCAGAAATCGAACAAATTAATAGTGTTCTTTACGATTATATTGATGGCACAGCTAATGGTGAACCAGATCTTTTAAAGCGTGCCTTTCATGAAGATTTCAATCTTTACTTTGTTAAAAACGATTCCCTTCAAACTTGGTCTGGTAAACAATATGTTGGCAACGTAAAACAGGGAAGAAAAAGTAACCGTATTGGCAAAGTTATTTCTATTGATTATGAAGGTGATGCAGCTATGGCAAGAATAGAAATTTTAATGCCCGCTAGAAAACGCATCTACACGGATTATATGTTACTACTAAAAATAAACGGACAATGGAAAATCGTTCATAAGTCATTCACTTTTAAAAACTATCCTGAGTAATGAAATTTTCACTGTCCTTCTTACTATTTATTTGCTCTTTAAGCTTGATTGCTCAACCTAAGCAACCATTTGACAGCATTTTCAAATCATGGAACGATACCACAAAACCAGGAGTAGCTGCAGGACTAATCCAAAATGGAAAAGTAATCTTTTTAAAAGGGTTTGGCGCTGCCAATTTGCAAACAAATGAGCTCATTACACCGCAAACTAAATTTCAGTTAGGGGAATTGTCAAAACAATTTACCACATTAGCCATATTACTTCTAGAATCACAAGGAAAACTTAACTTAAAGGAAAATGTGCATAAATACCTACCTGAACTTCCAGAATATAAGCACACACTTACTATAAAACATCTGCTTAACCACACAAGCGGATTATATGACATTAATCGTATTAATATTGTGTTAAACGGATCTGATCCCATACGTACTCAAGCAGATGCTCTCAAGTTAATTGCTTCTCAAAAAGCACTTTCCTCTAAACCAGGAACACAATTTTCATTTCATGAATCTGTTACAGAATCTGTTTTAATGGCAGAAATAGTTGCAAGAATTTCAGAACAATCATTTGCTGAGTTTGTAAAATCAAACATTTTCGAACCACTTGGAATGAAGAATTCTATTATTAGAGATAACTACAATACAATACTTTCTAATGTTGCGCTACCCTATCAAAAAGAAGATGGTAAGGATTATGAAAAATTGGAAGTTCGCAGCAATGTTATTGGCGCAATTAATGCTTATAGCTCGGCAGAAGATATTGCGATATGGTATTTAAATTATTCAAAACCCAATGGAACGCTTGGTCATTTAATACAAAAATTAGATACACCTGTTACTCTAGATAATGGCGAAATATTTAATTATTACTGGGGCGATATGGCAATTGGTCGTGAGTTTACACACCCAGAAAGAGGGCTTCCTATATTTTGGAATTATGGATTTCAAGGTGCCTATGGTACCAATGTATTTAGATATCTGGATCAAAATATTATCTCATTTGTTTTAGGGAACAATAATGAGTATAACGGTGGATTGGCTCATGACTTAATAGATATTTTAGTTGAGGATATGTATCCGTTACCTGCTAACATAAATTTTAGCACTAAAAAAATAAAGAAATTAAGCACTAAGGATTTAAAATATTTTGAAGGACATTATTGGTTTAAAGAAGGGTATGCCTCAGAAATATTTGTAAAAAACGATACACTAAGATCTAAATGGTTGTTTAATGGTAGAGATAGATATCAGACTTTAATTCCGCTATCAGACAACACATTTCAGCAATATGCAAAAATGGAAGATACACGACTTTTTAAATTTAAGAAAGAAGGCAAAGACATGACACTCTACTTTACATATAATGAAAGTCGACCCGATATTATGGAACGATATGAGCCGGTAAATCCGTCTAAACAAGATTTGCAAGCTTATACCGGAACTTATTATAATGAAGAATATGCAGTGTTATTTTCTTTTCACATACAAGAAGGTCAGCTAATTGCTAGAAATTTAAATCATCAAGAAATTAAGTTTAAACCTGTAAAAAAAGATGTTTTTACTAGTACCTCAATGTTCTTTAATGCTTTAAATTTCAATAGAGATAATTCTGGTGAGGTTATTGGTTTTAGAATAGTTACTGATGGAATAAATGGTTTATTTTTTAAGAGAATAAATGATAAAAAGTTAAATTAATACCTTTGATACGGTAAATTGCTTAACAATGAATAGAATTTGTTCCTCCTTATTTATTGCATTTATTTTGATTCTATTTTCTTGCAATAAACATAATGAGTCCTACAATGGTTGGCAAAAGGTATATCAAAATGATGCAAGTGGAAAAGCATTATTCGGTAGCAAATCTAAACTTATCGATGCAGTTAGGTTAGGTTATCCTGTTCGTATTGGATGGGGAGGTAATACAGTAGAACATGTTGCAGATGCAAGCTTTCTTACCATCTTTGAAGGTAAGGAAGTTTTTACCCAAATAAATTCAATACTTGGACAAGAACCTAGAATAGACAATGATTCTTTAAAAATTAGGTTTAGAATGCAAAATACTTGGACAAAAATTGCTGGCACTAATGGTTATTCAACAGGTTTAATGACTGATCGTTTTAATGATACCATAGTTGGTGGTGGAACAGATAGGCATTCAGCTACAACCTGGTACGTTTTATACCCAAATAGAAAGCGAAAACTAGAAGCATTACCTCTCTGGAGAAAAGAATCTCCTAATTGGGAAAAATGGAAAGAAAGTAATTAAAGTAAATGTGAGAAATCTTTTTTTAATCGTCATAATACTGTTCATTATGACTGGTTGTATTAGTAGAAATCAGAATAGTGATTGGGAAATCATTTATAAAAATGATAAACAAGGGAACACAATAATAGGTTCGAAATTAAATGTCATTAATGCAATTCGTAATGGGGCAGATCTAAAAATTGGTTGGGGCTCTAAAGGGAAAAATCATACGATAGAACATTTAAGTGTACCTATATGGCTAGCCATTTTAGATGAAGAAGAAGTGATTGCCCACTTAGATCCACAAGTTTTATCTTCAGTTGACTGGAATAGTTTATCTGCTGATTATAGCGATGCTTCAAAACTTAAGGAAGAATGGAGAGTGGTTATAACTACAAAAGGAACATTTGATGCTATATGGTATGATAGAGAAAATGATACATTAATTAAAAGAGTTCTCCAAAATCATACGATGACCTGGTTTTCTAAAACACCTATTGAAAACGTAAAACCTTTATTTAGTAATTAGCTGAATCTAGTTCTTATTATTCGATAAATACTTTTTTATTTTTGCGTCAAAATCTTTACCATGTTCCAAGAATTCCGTTTTTATAGGTAAGTAGTAAACATACTCTTTGCCAGAAAAAGCACGTACATAATCTTTTTCGGTGGTAAGGATAAGTTTTTGATCAGACTGTATCTCAGAAAATTGCTTTTCAATTTTGTTATGGTCTTTAACAGAAAAATTATGGTGGTCTTGAAATGCTAAATGTTCAAAATTAATCTCTTGCCGTTCTAAAAAAACCGTCAACGGTATTGTTTTCGCAATTCCGGTTACCAATAGAACTGTATAGTTTTTCAAATTTTTAAAAGGTATTTCTTTATTGACCCCAATAACTGTATCATTATATCCAATTTTGGTAAAGAAAACGGTTTGCTCTAGTTCTATGTTTAACTTCTTAGTAATTTCAAACTGTTCTTCTTCAGATAGGCTTTCAGGGCATTTCGTTACAATAATTATTTGAGCTCTATTTGCTCCTTCTACTTTTTCACGTAACTCACCAGTTGGTAACATTGTGTCATCAACATATAATTTGTCATAAGGTGTCAATAAAATATTAAAACCTGCTTCTACTTTTCTATGCTGATAAGCATCATCTAATAGAACAATATCTGGGTTGTTCAATTCTTTCAATTGTGTAATTCCGTTTACACGATCGGCATCTACAGCTACAATGATCTCATCACCGTATTTTGTATAAAATTGCATCGGCTCATCACCAATACTCTCTGCGGTAACATTTTTATCAGCAACTATAAATCCTTTAGATACTCTTTTATAACCTCTACTAAGAACAGCTATTTTGTAATCACTCTTTAATAAACGAATCAGGTATTCAATCTGAGGTGATTTTCCTGTACCGCCAACACTTAAATTTCCAACCACAATAACCGGAATATCAAACTTAGTAGACTTCAATACACCTTTATCATACATTTTATTACGTGCAGAAGTGACCTCTCCGTATAGTACCGAAAAAGGATATAATATTTTCCGTAAAAAACTCACAAAACGAAGGTAGTGAATAGATTAATAACCTACGTGATCCACAATTTCTAATCCATAACCAATAATACCTACGCGTTTCTTGACATTTGGACTATTAGAAATGATGCGCAGTTTACTGATATTAATATCATGAAGTATTTGTGCGCCAATACCAAAATCTTTTTCATCTAGTTTAATTCTTGGTACTTCAGTCTCATCTTCTTCCTGTAAATCTTTAATCATACCTAAGCGATTTACCAAGTTAAATGATTGATTTTCCTGATTGATAAACACTACTGCGCCTTTACCGTTCTCATTAATCAATTTAAACGTTTGACTAAAGCTGTCATCAGGTTTTGCTGTTAAGAGCCGTATAATATCATTATTGATCAAGGTAGAATTTACACGTACTAACACTGGTTCATCTTCCTCCCACTCTCCTTTAGTTAAGGCAATGTGTACCTGATTATTAGTAGTTTGCTCATAGGCTCTAAGACGAAATTCACCAAAACGAGTTTGTAGATTAAAATCTTCAACCTTTTGAATTAGAGAGTCATGTTGCATTCTGTAAGCTACCAAATCTTCAATGGAAATGATTTTTAGATCAAACTTTTTTGCAACCTCTACCAATTGCGGTAAACGTGCCATGGTGCCATTTTCATTTAGGATCTCAACTAAAATTCCTGCAGGCTTGAATCCTGCCAGGCGTGCCAAGTCAATCGCCGCTTCCGTATGACCCGTTCTTCTCAGTACTCCGCCATTCATTGCCTTTAATGGAAATATATGCCCTGGGCGCCCTAGATCATATGGTTTGGTTGTATCATCAACCAGTGCTTTAATCGTTTTAGCCCTGTCATGCGTGGAAATACCAGTTGTACATCCATGACCTATTAAATCAACAGAAACTGTAAATTGTGTATGATGCAATACCGTATTGTTTTGCACCATCATGGTCAAATCTAACTCCTTACACCTATCTTCAGTTAAGGGAGCACAGATCAAACCTCTACCATGCATAGACATAAAATTGATCATCTCTGGTGTTACGGCCTGCGCAGCGGCAATAAAATCGCCTTCATTCTCTCTATCTTCATCATCAACCACAATTACCAACTTGCCTTTTTTAATATCGGCAATGGCTTCTTTAATAGTGTTTAATTGTAGTATGTCTTTTTCTGTTGTTATCATGCCTTTGCCTTTTTAGAACGACGAAATCGTTTGAAAAAATTTGTGATGGGTTGTAAAAATAAATCAATATTAAACACCCCTTTATCTCTTGTTGCTCTACGAATTAATAACAAACCAAATGGCAATGTTATAATGGTGGCTAACCACCCTCCAAACATGGCTGTAATCTTACTAGAATGCGCCATATTCTTACCCAGTGTAGACAGGAAGAAATAGATAACAAAAATAATGATTGCCAATATCATAGGCAATCCAAACCCACCTTTTCTAATAATGGACCCCAAAGGGGCGCCAATAAAGAATAATACAAGACATGCAAATGAAAAAGCAAGTCTTTTGTGATATTCTGTATCGTATACATTTAAAAAACGCTGTTTATCCTTTAAAGTTTTTTTAAACCCTTTTATATCTTTTAGCGTTCTGTCACTTGCCGAAATAGCATTGTTTAATACAGCAACTTTACCAATAGTATCAAAATTATCAAGAATATTTTTGTTTAAGTCAGCCTTAAACAATGAATCTGAGTACATGTCTTTGACTGCATTTTTTTTATAAAAGCTCTCTGCTTTAACTTTTATGAATTCATCATAAGGTATTTTGAGTGAATCTCTATAATAATCTAGTTGGTTCAAACTCAACATTTCTCTGTCTTCCTTATACTCAGCAGCATTGATATTACTTAACTTAGAAATATCAATATTTACGGTATATTGATCAAAATAAGATTTAGTAAAAGGCATGTTTCTCGTCTTATTATACGATCTGTTTTTACCAATTAAATCTTCATAATGATACCCTTTTTTGAGCACTAAGGTCATATACTTACTCCCATCTTCTGAGGAAATTTCGCCTTCTTCAGCTTTAATCACCTTAACATTTGCATTTCCTTTATCAAGATCATAATAGATATGCACATCTTTAAGAAGATTATCTTCTTCACCATATTTCTCTGCAAACTTTATACTATAACCTGGTATTTCAGTGTTAAAAGTGCCTGGAACCAGCGCCAAAGCCGGTTTAGTCTTTTGCATATCTACCAGTAGGTTCTTGAACTTAAATGCTGCTCTAGGAAATGCATAATTCAAGAATAAAAAGTTCAATCCACTTAAAATCACCATTAAAATTACCAATGGTCTAATGAGTCTTTGTAATGAAACACCTGCTGATTTAATTGCAGCAAATTCATAATTCTCTGAGAGATTTCCTAAGGCCATGATAGAGGACAAAAGAATGGCAATAGGTAATGCAGTAGGCACCATCATTTGAGCGATGTAACCCAAAAATTTTAAGATGACAATAATGTCAATTCCCTTTCCGGCTATTTTGTCAAACTGCAACCATAAAGTTTGCATTACTAAAACAAAAAGAACCACAAAAAATGTGGCTAGAAAGGGTACTAAGAAACTTTTAAGTATGTACCTATAGAGTATTTTCATATGTACGCTTCCCTAAAGAAAACCTATAATCTATTAATTAAGTATCCTTCTTTTTTGTATTTAGCCTCGTCAAAAACAAATAACTTATCAGATAAGGGCTGATTTGCCTTAAAATTTGAAACCGTTAAGGTGGTAATGGTAGAATTATTACCTTCTTCAATTAAATTATAAATATGTTTTGTCTTCGTATCTACACCTAAAAGCACACTTCTTATTTCAGAATTGCTATCTATTGGAGTCAGCTTTACATACTGAATTTGTCTACCGTTCAAATTCTTCAACGCATCCCAAGAGTAGTCAAATCCATTTTTATAGAATGAGAAAAATTTAGAAGGGGTTAAGGTATTATCATCATCGGCATCAGCATCTGTAATATTCACTTCTTCGTCTTCAGGGATAATAGTAAATACTTTTTTACCATCATATACTTGATTTGTACCTAAGAAATGTACATTGTATAAATCACCTTTCATTGTTGCTGTGCCTCTCGTTTCCTGATGCACATTCTCACTTTTATTCTCTAACACATATTTAAACTCAACATAAATGTTTTCATATGCATTCATTTTAGTCGACACCTCATCTAATAACTTTTTTGACTTAGAGTCACTCTGTGCAAATAATGTTGCACTTCCTAAAACTACTGCCAATAAGAGTACAATTTTTTTCATTTTAATTCAATTGATTTTTTTCGTTTTTTAAAAATTCTTCCAGAGCCATAGGATCAGAAATGAGTACCTGCCTTGCTTTGCTACCTTCAAAAGGTCCTACTATACCTGCAGCTTCTAACTGATCTATAATTCTACCTGCTCTGTTATATCCTAACTTTAATTTTCGTTGTAATAAAGAGGCTGATCCTTGCTGCGCATTTACTATTACATGAGCTGCATCAACAAAGAGACTATCCCTATCCGCTATGTCTATATCAAGACCTGTGCCACTTTCTTCACCAACATATTCAGGTAATAAATGTGCATCAGGATATGCTCTCTGCGAGCCTATATAATCAGTGATCTTATCAACTTCTGGTGTATCTACAAAAGCACATTGCAAACGTGTTAATTCACTACCTGTAGAAATAAGCATATCTCCTTTACCAATCAACTGATCTGCACCTTGCGCATCTAAAATAGTACGTGAGTCAATTTTTGACGTTACTCTAAAAGCAACTCTAGTTGGGAAGTTGGCTTTGATCAAACCTGTGATCACATTTACCGAAGGCCGTTGTGTGGCAACAATTAAATGAATACCAATTGCTCTTGCCAACTGAGCCAATCTGGCAATTGGTGCTTCAATTTCTTTACCAGCTGTCATGATCAAATCAGCAAACTCATCAATAACCAATACAATATAGGGCAGAAATTTATGCCCGTTTTCTGGATTTAATTTTCTGGCTTTAAATTTTTCGTTATACTCTTTGATGTTTCGAACGTATGCATCCTTTAATAGGTTATAGCGGTCATCCATTTCAATACATAGGGAATTCAATGTATTGACTACCTTATTCGTATCAGTAATAATAGCCTCTTCAGAATCCGGTAATTTAGCCAAATAGTGACGCTCTATTTTATTATAAAGTGTTAATTCTACCTTTTTAGGGTCTACCAACACAAACTTAACTTCAGCAGGATGTTTTTTGTACAATAAGGATGTTAATACGGCATTCAAACCTACTGATTTCCCCTGACCGGTAGCTCCTGCCATTAGTAGGTGCGGCATCTTGGCTAAGTCAATTACAAAAGTTTCGTTAGAAATGGTTTTCCCTAATGCCAATGGCAGTTCAGCTTTTGATTTCTGAAACTTTTGAGTAGATAGCACCGATTTCATTGAAACAATAGTAGGTTTCTTATTAGGCACTTCTATACCTATAGTCCCTTTACCAGGAATTGGTGCAATAATACGAATACCTAAAGCCGATAATGACAATGCAATATCATCTTCTAAATTTTTAATCTTTGAAATTCTAACACCTTTATCGGGAACAATTTCATAAAGTGTAACCGTTGGACCGATTGTAGCCTTTATGCTGGCAATACCAATTTTGTAATTACTTAGGGTATCTACGATTCTATTTTTGTTGGCCTCTAATTCATCCTGATCTATGGTAATATTCTCATTTCCGTAGTCATTCAACAAGTCTAACGCAGGAAATTTATAATTACCCAATTCTAATGTGGGGTCAAACTCACCAAAGTCCTCAACCAATTTATTTGATAAATTCTCAACAAGCTGGTCTTCTTCAAACGTTTGTTCTACTTCAACTTTTACTTCGGGAGCAGACTCTTCAACCTCAACTTTTTGCTCTAATTGTCGTTCAAATTCAAGCTCAGGGCTCTTTACTTTCTCAACTTTTTCTTCAACTAAAGGTTCGGGTTCACTAACATTCAGTTCAATATTTGAGGTAGGTTCTTCGTGAACAGCTTGCGTTATGTAACCATCTTCAGTAGTATCATCTAATGTATCTGCAGTTTTGACTTTCGCTTTCTTCTTTGGTATTTTTTCTTTTACCAATTCTGGTGTGATCTTAAATTTGAATATCAAATAAGCCAATAAGCTAAACAGCAACACTAGGAAAACACCTACCCTCCCAATAAAATCATTGAGAAAATCATTCATTTCAAAACCAAAAACACCCGCAAACAATGGTTTTTCTGAAAAGAAAAAACCAAAAGCCAATGAAAGCCAAACAATATTGATAATACCCCAAAACCATATTCTTCGCAATTGTTTTAAAGGTAAATGAAAGATAGCAACACCACCAGTCAAGAATAATAAAACAGGTAAGATAAAGGTCGCTAATCCAAAACCTTTATAAATGAAAAAATGGCTTACCTGAGCACCCACCTTACCTAATAAATTCTTAGCAGAATCCGTTCTTTCTGTAAACGTTTCTAATTGGCTCTGATCAGCCTGCCAGTTAGAAAAGAAAGAGATAAACGAAATCAACAAAAAAGTACTTAACAGTACTAAAAACACACCAAAAATAAGATGTGTTTGCTTACTCTTAAAAAAATGTATTATTGAATTACCCCTTTTCTTTTTGGAGGCTGCTTTTTTCTTCTTAGCCATCAAAATTTCAATATCAGGCAAAAATACATAAAATTATAAGAGTGCTATGCTTATAAAGAACAGTTTAATAAAATTTTGGGATATAGATAATGCATCCTATAATAACTGCAATAATTGCAGCAAATGCAGGTGCTCCGGCAGCAACATCTTTTATAAAACCAATGTCTTTATGATAATCTTTATGTACAAAGTCTGCCAGTTTTTCAATAGCCGTATTTGCAGACTCAGCTACCAATACTAAACCAATAGCTAAAAATTGTAATATCCATTCATAAGCGGATAATTGCATCACAAAACCAATGATGGTCATAATAATAGCAATAACAACCTGCACCTTTATGCTTGGCTCTGTAGTTATTAAAAGCCAGATACCTTTTAAAGCATATTTTACACTCTTAATTCTACCTGTCAGAAAATTATCTTTCTTAGTATTCAATGGTTATTCTTTATATCCTCCAAGGTGGATTTAATCTATTTTCACCCGCGTAATATAGAATGATCTGGTTTCCATCAAGGTCTTTCAGTCTAGCTTCTCGCCAGAGCCATCCTTTGTCATTGGGTAGCTCATCAAATTGTAAGCCTTTTTCTACTAAACTATCTACATGATCATCAAGGTCATTGCATTCAAAATAAACGTAGATACCATCACCCTTAGGTAATTCTTCAACTTGATGAATAGAAAAGCTAGCTTTTTCTCCATCAGGGCATTCAAAACGTGCATAATGAGGTAAAGCTTTCACAATTAGTTTCAGTCCTAACTTTTCGTAAAAAGAAATAGACTTTGCCACGTCTAGTGAAGGAACGGTTACCTGGTTTAAATTCACCTTCCTACTATCTATTCATCTAACAAAGCTTCTAGAGCAGCTTTATAATTAGGCTCATCTACTATTTCGGGAACTTGCTCGGTATAAACAACTTTACCACCTTCATTTAATACAATAACACATCGTGAATGCAGATTTTCAAGTGGGCCATCTGTAATTTCCAATCCATAATTCTTTCCAAAGGCTCCTGTACCATAATCAGAAAGATTTACCACATTTTCGATGCCTTCGGCTCCACAAAAACGTGCCTGAGCAAAAGGTAAATCTCTTGAAATACAAAGCACTTTTGTGTTTTCTAGTTCAGATGCTTCTTTATTAAACTGCCGTACTGAAGCCGCACAAGTACCTGTATCTATACTAGGGAAGACGTTCAACACAACTTTATAGCCATTATAATCGCTCAAAGTCGATTTTGAAAGATCTGTTTTTGTCAATGAAAAGTCTGGAGCCTGTGAGCCAATTGCTGGTAAGTTTCCTAGTGTATGAATTGTATTGCCTTTTAATGTAATTGTTGCCATGCTAATTTTTTAAGATTGAAGTCTAAAAATAAGAAATAATCATACGCAACTACTAACGCTTATGATTAAAAATTAAAAAAGCCGACATAAATGTCGGCTTTAAATTATAATGTATTGAAAATTAATTCAAATGCTTGGCTAAATATTCAGCTACACCCTCATGCGTTGTTTTTAAACCTTCTTTTTCAGCATTCCAATTAGCAGGGCAAGCTTCTCCATGCTCTTCATTAAATTGTAATGCATCGATCATTCTGATGGCTTCGTCAACATTTCTACCTAATGGCAAATCATTTACAATTTGATGGCGTACCACTCCTTCTTTGTCAATTAAGAACAACCCTCTATACGCTATTAATTCACCTTCTGCTTGCAACATATCGTTATCATCGTAGTAATAATCTCCCGTCAATACATCGTAATTTTTAGAGATGGTTTTATTGGTATCGGCCACCAAAGGATATGTAATACCTTTTATACCGCCTTGCTCTTTTGGTAATTGTAACCAACCCCAATGTGATTGTTCAGTATCTGTTGAAACAGCTACTACAGCTGTATTCCTCTTTTCAAATTCAACCAATTTTTCTTGAAACGCATGTAATTCCGTTGGACATACAAAAGTGAAATCTTTTGGGTAAAAGAATAGTATTACATATTTGTTACCTATAAACTGATTTAAGGAAAAATTTTCTTCAAACACACCTCCATTTACTACTGCTTGTGCTGAAAATTCTGGTGCTTTTTTACCAACTAATACTGCCATTTAATTTTTGATTTTTAAAAATTTAAGCGGCAAATATACTAAGTGATTTCAAAGTTTCAACATCAAATAATTTATAAATTTTATGACATTATAATCTTTAATTATTCCTAGTATTGACGGTTGTTTCAGCTCAAACGACTAACAAAATATAAATGACTAAAAAACAGCATGTTGAAAACTTTATTTTGATTTTATAAAAAGAATCCTTTAAATTCGTGCAGGCTATGAGGGAGCTTAAGTAAACTAAAACCCCTACTTAATGACTGAAAAACATCATCTTCTAACCAATGATGAGTTTGAAGAAAAATTTGAGAACTGCGCGCTTCCTGCATGCTATTTTACTCATGAGGCCCATCTTAGACTTGCTTACATACACATCAAGAAACACGGCATAAAACAGGCTATCAAAAATATTAGTAAGCTTATCATTAATTTGGATAACAAATATGGTGATGGTACAAAGTTCAATAAACGACTAACTATTGCTTCAGCCAAAGTGGTTGAGCATTTTATGAAAAAAACCTCTGCGATAGACTTTAAAGGCATGCTTTCTGAATTTCCCGAATTAAGAAATGATTTCTGTGAAATTTTAAGAACACATTATAAGCTAGACTTCTTCAAAAAAGAAAAAGAAGAGGAATATCTTGAGCCTAATCTGTTAGCTTTTAGCTAGTTTTTTTTAGCAGTTACTATTCTTATCTTTAACGGATCATAATTAAACTATCCTTATGGTTCATGGTACCCACAATGCAATAGATGACCCTCGAAATGCGTCTATAAAAATTTTCATCAACAATGAGTTGCTTAATAGAGGTGAAGCCAAAATCTCCGTTTTTGACAGTGGTTATCTTGTTGGCGATGGTATTTGGGAGGCCTTGCGCTTGCATGATGGTGTTTTAGTTTTTTTAGACCAGCACTTAGACAGACTTTGGCAGGCAGCAGCCACAGTTGGAATGCAATTCCATTTTTCCCGTAAGAAGCTGATAGATAATATTTGGAAAACATTAAATGCTAATGCCATGTTTACAGATGTACATCTTCGTATTATGGTAACGCGTGGTATTAAAAAAACACCATCACAAGATCCAAGATTAACAATATCTGACCCCAATTTAGTCATTATTGCTGAACATAAAAAGGCTGATGAAGACACAAAAGAAAAAGGCATTTCTCTGTTTACAAGCACTATTCGCCGTGGCTCGCCAGACTATTTAGATCCACGTTTAAATTGCCATAGCAAGTTACATGAAGTACAAGCACTCATTCAAGCCATTGAAGCAGGAGCAGATGAAGCTTTGATGCTAGACATTCATGGATTCGTGGCTACCTGCAATGCTACCAATTTTTTTATAGTAAAAAACAATGAAGTCTGGACGTCAACTGGGCAATACTGCATGAATGGAATTACAAGAGCCAATGCTCTAAGAGTTTGCAGAGAAAATGGTATTACGTACTTTGAAAAGAACTTTTCACTATTTGATGTCTATGGTGCAGATGAAGCTTTTGTTACAGGAACTTTTGGTGGACTAACACCAGTAGTAAAAATAGATGGAAGAGTAATAGGTGAAGGAAATTATGGGCCATTAACCCGAAAATTAAGTGACCTTTATCATCAATTGATCGCTAGTGAAGTAAAAAAATACAGCAATGTCAACTAAGCGTATTTGTTTATGGTCAGGCCCTCGAAACATTTCTACTACTTTAATGTATTCTTTTGCCCAGCGCAAAGACACACAAGTTTTTGATGAACCCTTATATGCACACTATTTAAGTAAAACCGAAGCTAAAAATTACCATCCGGTAGCTGATGATATCATAGCCACTATGGAAAATGATGGTAATAAGGTAATTGATATGATGATGGGAGATTTTGAAAAACCAATAGTGTTTTTTAAAAACATGACACATCATTTGCTCAATCTTGATCGTAGTTTTATGAAAGACTGTGTAAATGTTATTTTAACAAGAGATCCTATTGAGATGTTACCTTCGTTTGAAAAAGTGATCAAAAATCCAAAAATGATTGATGTTGGTTATGCGTTAAGTGTAGAACTTCTCAATTATTTGAGAACTGAAGGAATAGAACCTATTGTTCTTGATGCTAAAAAGGTATTGCTGAATCCTGAAAAGGTATTAAAAAAATTATGCCATCTGGCAGGAATTGAATTTGATACCGCTATGCTTAATTGGCTGGCAGGTGCCCGGCCAGAAGATGGTATTTGGGCACCTTACTTTTATAAGAATATCCATACCTCAACAGGATATATTCCCTATAAACCAAAAGCAGATTTGTTTCCTGAACGTTTAAAGCCTCTTTTAGAAGAATGTCTACCGTATTATGAGCAATTACGTAACTTAGCCTTAGAATAGTTCGTAAAAAATTTCACCATGAAAAGCAGTTTTCAAAGTATCGTTTTACTTTTCTTCATTCCTATTTATACTATTACTGCTCAAGATATTACTGGACTTTGGGAAGTGAAGGAAGTAAAAGTAGGTACACAAACTATGAACCCTGTTGCTAAATGGACACAAATTAATAAAGATGGTACTTACAAATCCGGTAACGGTTGGCTTCAAAATGCAGAAGGAACATGGACTTTCGATAAGAAAAAAAGTTTATTTTCTCCTAGAGAAACCAATGGTATTATTGATGAATTTGGCCCATTTACAGTTGAACTTACGGACGAGGGGATGAATTGGTTACGTGAAGAAAAAGGAATGATTGTCACGGTAAACCTCATTAAAATTGATGAAGTACCTAAAAGTACTGCAGACAAGGTAGTAGGTTTATGGAATTTAGAATCTGTTATCAAAGAAGGAGAAGATAAAACGGAAGCTTATGATCCTGAAAATAAACAGTATATTTTTATACGATGGGATCGTATTTATATGAAAAGAACTTCTAAAGGAGAACGAGCTACCGGTTATTGGTATATGCATGGGCATAAACCAGAAATTACCTTTTTACCACACGCTAAAGATAGTAATGCCGAAAGTTGGAACGTAGAAATAACAGATTCATCTTTAAAACTCATTGGGGTTTCTAATAGCAATAAAAATATTGAAATGAATTATAAAAAACTCAATAAGTTTCCAAAGTAGACTTTGTGAAAACCGAATTACTTCAAATAGAACCTGTATTACCATCTCAAGATATTGATCATGATGCGAAATTAAGTACGAGAAGTGCTGGTTTTTATTTCATTTTTAAACAAAAAAAGAAATTATATTGATTTTAGCAATTTTTCAACGTATTTATAAAACTTATATAAACTTTTACCAAATTGAAAAACAGTATAACACTAAAATTAACGGACAATTAGTGACTTAAGAATGCAACAAGCTTTAGCCTGCTACTTTACAACTTTTCCTACCTTGTAATTTCAATTACAAACAAGTTTGAATTTAATATCTAAACTAGAACCTAAATCTAACAGAAAACAAAAAAAACCTTTCAAAAATTGATTGTGTATTACTTGTAGTAGAAAAATCAGTATTGTTGATTTGATTAACATTTTCCCTATCTAGTAAGTTCCTACCTTCCAACCTATAAGTAACGGTTCTCTTTTTATTTTCATAACTGGTAGAAGCATTTAAATTTAGTGTTCTATTCGTTGATTGATTTAAGTTCGGAATAATATAGTTTATATGAGCTTTGATGCTATATCTATCATGAGGAACAAAAGTAAGATCAAAGTTATTAGTTAAACTTTCATTTTTAAAACTTTGAACGCCTTGTGAAACAAAATTTGTATAGCTGTAGGATAGTTTATTGCCAAATAAAAATTTCCCTATATAAGAGGTACCCATAGCAAAATTTAAATTAATAATTTCACCTTTATTTAATCTTAAGTCTGAGCTATTTACCAGATTAAAATAATTGCTGTTTCTATAGGAGCCATTTAATCTGAATGTTGTACGAAGAGGACTGATATATTTATCAATATAGAGGTTCCAACTTCGACTTTCAGAACCCCTATCTTGAAGCAGATACGTTACAAATGATACATCTTGAGTAATAATATTGGAAGATAAATAAGCATTATTATCTTTTTGATAACTAAAGCCTATACTAGCATTGGTGTCGTTAAATAAATTTGTATAGCGATATGCAATTGTAAAATTATTAATCGTGAGTTTGTTAAAACTTAGTAGATTGTTTTGCAATAAACGATTAGCTCTTAATATAAAGTTGGTGTATAGATATTTTTGACCGGGGGGGGTATTGTTATGGCTAATATTACTGGTCATTGTATGCTTTTCATTGAACTTATAATTCAAGTATAAAGTAGCGTCGAATAAAAACAAATCACTATTTCTATTGTCTAGCGATATCTTATCTCTATAATTATAAGCATATAATTTTGTACTTAGACTAGGACGAATTCGGAATTTTTTAATCTTAAAATAATAATCTGTAGAAATTTGAGGTAAAAAGACTACATAATCTATGTTATTTTTATAAATACTTACATTATTAATATCGATTAAATTACTTAGCAAAGTATTTTCAAAATAATCAGTGCTAACTTTAATATTAAATTTATTATCGTTTTTATCTCTTTTAAAATAACTACTTTCTAATCGTAAACTTTGTTTTTTTGAGTAAATCGATTGCCTGTTAGTGGTATTAGGAATAGAGGTATTATTGTTAAAATCAACACCTGAAACTAAGACCAAATTTTCAGGCTTCTCACTAAATGAAGCAGTGCCTTTTATATTTATTGCGCTTTGATTATTGACCCTTAAGGTATACCTAGTTTCGTTGGATAAGAAATGTTCCTTGTTTAATATATTTTCTCCTTGTTCAATATTATTTCGAACACCTAGCTGCTCATCCTTATTACGTAATTTAGAAAATTTAAATTGAGTAAAGAAAGAGCTTTTCTTATTAATATACGTTTGAAACATAGTTTTACTATTAAAATAGAACGGTCTTAACTTTTTTTCGTTCGACTGTTCGATAATAATAGGATTATTTGGGTCTGCATTAATTATAGTAGTGGAGCTACTTTGTTCAATAGCTCTATCCGAAAGAGCATCAAGGTTTATGCGTAAAGTTTTGGTTTTAGATATTTTCGGTAAGATATTGAGACTACCAAAAAATTCATTGTTTTTAATACTGTTACTCGCCAGAGAAAGGTTCTTATCACTACTTAGATAGCCAAGAGCATGGAAAGGTTTTATTTCTTTATCACTACTATTTGAGATAAAGCCCAAAGCATTAAACTGTTTGTCAGATCGACTCCTGCCGGTATTATTATAACTAATTACAGAAAAACCTTTGAGTTTTTTGGTAATTGTAATGGCAGTTCCATTGATATAATAACGTTCATTCTGTCCATAGCCTAAAGTTGCATTTCCAGATAAAGAAAGTCCAGATTGAAATTTAAGATTTAAAGCTACTCGTTCGTTTTGAGTTAAGCCTTGTAGCATAGGGTTATTTTCAAAATTTTCTATTGCTTCAATACCTTTAATATGCTTAGCGTTTATATTTTTCGTTCCCACCGTGTAATTACCATTAAACAGATTATCGCCCTCAAGCAATATATTAGTGACGTCTTTCCCTTTAAATTTCAATCTTCCATTTTCCTGCAAGGTAAGACCCGGTAGTTTTGCTAAAATATCTTCCAAAACAACTTCTGAACCATTGATCAATTTTTCTAGGTTAAAGGAGGTAGTATCATTTTTTATATTAACTCTGGCCGTCGCTTTAATTTCTATTTCTTTCAAAGGTTCCGTCCTTTCTTTCAACGTAATATCTGCAATGAATTTTTGGGTATTTTGATTTATATTTAAGATTCTCTTAAATGTATCATGTGCTAAAGAGGAAGTTTCTAAAACTACCTCATTAAGTCTTACTTGTTTGATAATCTTATATCTACCAGCATTATCGGTGATTCCAAAAGCTAGTACTTGAGCTGTACTATCATTTTTCTTTAATAAAACATCTATATAGGGTATTGGTCTATTGGCAGTATCTTTTACCGTACCTGTAATGGTGATTTCTTTTTGTGCATTAAGCTGACAACAGATAAAACAAAAGAAAAAAAGCCTCATAAGAATTTTCAAAGGATAAGTTTAAATAATAAAATTATTTTTTATGCTTACCTCTCTGTCGTTGTTCTTTTATAGGTATAGCATTGTTAGGAACAATAATCTCAATTTTCATATCAACCCCTCCAATAAAAAAATTATCATTATGTTCAGAGCCTAAAGAAATAGATGATGACATGCTTCGTTCCCTATTTATAGATTTTTTCAGTTTTTCTTTGTAAATATCTTTAAAAGTATCCCAAGAGGTTATAAATTTTACTTTGGTGAACGGATTAATGATTGGTTTGTCAACGGTTCGTATCTTCAAAGTCTTTGCTTCCATTTTTATGTTACCATCGATAGTGCTAACCTCAAGCATTACACCCGGTAGACCATGAAATTTCCAAGGTGCCGCTTTAAATGGTATTTGAGTGGTAAAATATGCTGTATAATCTCTACCTCTATAAGTAGTAATCGCTTCTTGACAGACATAATTAAGAATCTTTTTTTTATTGCTAGTTAACTTCCAATTAAATTGATCTAATGTTTCTTTTACATAAACTTTAGCTCTCTGCCCTGGTACATATTCACTGTATTGCATTGAATTAGTACTAATATTCTTATAGATATACCTATAGCTCGTTTTTGGCACTGGTTCGCTAGTTTGACGAGTCTCACTATTATAAAGACCTACCATAATGGTTCTTATGATAGTACTTGCGGATTCTTTCTTCGTAGCTTTTAATTGAATTTGTTTGTTTTCAACCATTTTATCCTTAAAATAGAAGTCATATTCAATATACAACTCTTTTGTTTGACAAAATAAATAATTAGAAAAGATTGTGGTTAGTAGTAAAATAACTAATTTGAATTTCATTTTTTAAGTTTTTGCAAAAAAATAGGCACAGGTGTAAAATTACACCCGCACCAATAACATTAAAAGTCGCAAGGACCATTAGCAGGATCACATCCATCGCCACTACCGCCATTGCAAACACCAGTATCCATACACCCTGATTGCCATCCATACCATGAGCAGCAGCCTAACATGGTCGCATACATATAAGAAATACCTGAATATTCAATATTGACACAACCAGGTGCGTTATAACCGTCACCATATTCAGGGTCAAAAGAAAGACGAATTTCTTTTCTTTCGTTAATAAGAGGCATATTATTCATTACTTTATACAATCTATCACTCTCAATTTCAACGAGATTATGGAATACTTTTTTATTCCAAATGGCCTTTTGTGTCTCTAGATTATCTTTAGTCTTCATTCTTCACTTCATTTATTGTGCCAGAAACCACGCCATAAATTGGTGATATGCCAATGCAAAGCATAATTAACAACAGTTTCAAAATTTTATATTTTTTCATTGTTTGAAATTTAAAAATTAATTGCAAGCTCTTTTTGAAACCGTAAAATCTATGCAAAGTCAAGTAGAGGCATTTTACTCAAAAAGGCTTATTTTTGCACTCCTCTGTTTGTGGTTTGTCAGTTTAATTCATTGGCATTAAGGTTTTAGTTAAACATGCTTCATATGTCTTGTTGAACTTCCGCTGTAAGCAGAGGTTCTTTTTTATTAATAACTCTATGTGATAATAACAAATATAACGCGCCCTTTTTAGAAAAAAAACAGGAAAAACCCTATTTCATATTAGGGTTTTTCCTGTTTAGAAATAGTATTTTTCCTCTTGAAACTAATCACAATATTTTGTATATCACAGAGATTTGTATATTGCTTTGAAACAAAACCGATTGCTTTTGCTTCTGCAATGGCATGCAGATACTGAAGATGATCCACTGCTAGGTGGCTCAGTAATTAAAATCTTTGTAAAAAATATTCGACCTGTTTTTGAAGAGTTTGTTGCCCGAGGTGCTGTCTCAAAAGATAAATTACGGATGAACACCGCTTGGGGCACACATGAATTTGGATTTTATGATCTCAACAAAAACGCCATTTTTATAGTTCAAGACGCCTAGACTCCAAAAGCTGTCACAATCAATTTCCTAGAACCACCATGGTCTCTATGTTCACAAAGGTAAATGCCTTGCCAAATACCCAGATTTAAGCTACCTTCTGTAATCGGTATTTGTACTGAAGCTCCCATTAAGGATGCTTTTAAATGTGCGGGCATATCATCTGAACCCTCAAAAGTATGTTTATAATAAGATGCATTTTCAGGAACCATTACGTTTAAATGACTTTCGAAATCCTGTCGAACAGTAGGATCAGCATTTTCATTGATGGTCAAACCAGCAGATGTATGTTTTATAAAAACCTGTAACATGCCTTGATTAATTTGACTTAACTCTGGAAGTTGTTCAATCACCAAATTAGTAATCAAATGGTAACCTCTTTTAAATGCCGGTAGTTTAAATTCTTTTTGGAACATTTTCACGAGCTAAAATTACTACTTTTTGTTTGTCAAAATAAAAAGTCGAACTTCGTTTAAGCTTAACTGAAGTATTATAGGTTTTTAATAGTGAATAAGAAAAAACAATACATTCATGAATTCACTGAACATTTCTTTAGGAATGAGTATGGAAAATTAGTATCAGTTATAACGCGTTACCTGGGCGCGGCCAATGTAGAAACAGCAGAGGATATTGTTCAAGATACGCTATTAAAAGCAGCCGACAATTGGCAAATAAAAGGAGTGCCAGAAAACCCAAAAGCTTGGTTGTATACCACAGCCAAGAATCATACAATTAACATTTTAAAACGCAAAAACCTACAGCGCAGTTTTTTTGAAAATTCACTTAATATTCAACAAACTGCTGATGAACTTGAAAAATTAGAGATTTCTGACGACATTATTACAGACGAGCAATTAAAAATGATGTTTGTATGTTGTCATCCAACAATATCAGAAAACTCACAAATTTCTCTAATATTAAAAATACTCTGTGGATTTAGCATTCAAGAAATAGCCAATGCTTTTTTTTCAAATTCAGACACCATTAACAAACGATTAGTTAGAGGGCGAAAGCAATTAAGAGAAAATGAAATTTCTTTTAGCATCCCAAATGATTTCAATAAAAATTTACCCATTGTTCTTAGAGTCATCTACATTTTATTTAATGAAGGTTACAGTCCATCACAAAAAAATCAATTGATCCATTATGATCTATGCCTTGAAGCCATACGTTTGTCAAAAATTCTAATTTCAAATAAAAATATAAAAGAAAAATCTGAGTGTTATGCTTTAGCAGCTTTAATGCATTTAAATGCTGCCCGTTTTGAAGCTCGTTTCAACCATGACAACGCTTTTATTGAAATGAAGAATCAAGATCGCAAAAAGTGGAACAAAACACTCATAACTAAAGGAGTTCATTACCTGAACAAAAGTACATCAACCAATACACTCTCTTCATATCAAATATTAGCCACCATTTCTGCGCATCATTGTGTTGCCCGTAACCTCGAAGAAACTGATTGGAATGCCATCTTAAACTTATATGATCATCTACTACTTATAGAAGACTCACCAATAACGCGTTTAAATAGAAGTGTTGCCTTAGCGCAAGTACATGGCAATCAAGAAGCAATTAAAGCTTTGTTAACATTAAGTACTAAATCAGATATTGACAATCATTACCTTTTTCACTCAACTTTGGCAGCTTTATATACTGAAGAATCTAAAATAAAAGAAGCCACAGATAGTCTTAATAAAGCAATCTCTCTATCAAAAAACCAAAGAGATATTAATGCTTTGCAAAAAAAGTTAACCATGCTTGTCCCCATTTCCTGATTTCAATTGTTGTAAGGGTATAAACAATTAAAATTTATAATTATGAAAGAATTTATGTTATTTATTAGAAGTGAAGAAAGCCCAAAGGCCGATTTATCCCCAGCGCAATTACAGGCTCATATTGAAAAGGTAGGTAGTTTTATTAAAAAGTTAGCTCAAGAAGGTAAAATGAAATCTGCTCAGCCATTAGAAATGGAAGGCACAATGCTTTCATATAGAAATGGTAAAATTATAGATGGTCCTTACAATGAAACTAAAGAAGTTATATCTGGATATTATCACTTGTTGGCAAGAAACTTAGATGAAGCAATAGAAATTGCAAAGGGAGATCCCAGATTTGAGGAGGGTATTTGGCGTATTGAAGTACGTCCTATAAAAACTGTAGAAGGTATCAACTAAAAAATAAAATCCAAAGTCCTGACTTTGGGTTTTTTATAAATTCTCTAAATACTTTTTTAATTTAACACTAATAGAATGATCCCAAGTAGATGAGCAAAAATCGTAACAAATAAAAGTTGGAATTAAACCTTGGTACAGCAGGGTAACTTTTGTTTTGTGAACATTTATAGGTTCTATTACCCACTTTAAACTAATTCCCACCCATTCCTTTTGCACTCCTTCTAAGCCTTCAATAATCTGATTTGCATCTACAAATTCCCAGATTAGCTCTTCGCGAGGTTTATAACTAGTGACTTTAAACATATACTAGGGTTCACCCCACGAGACTATAAAAATAGCTCCTTCTCGTTCTACAATGGCATCCATGCGTCCCCACCATTCTCCTAATTCTTTTGTTAAAGCTTTAAAAATTAACTCGCTCGTAGACTTAATACTCACAGACTTTTGTAGCTCTTATCATTCATTTATAATCTTAATCAACAGTTAAAATACTAATGAATCAAATTTCGATAAAATCAGGTAACTTAGTAACAATCTGAAATGAACTAAAAAATAGTATTTAAAGTACCTTCTATGAAATCAATATGGCAGCGAATAAGCATTGCACTAGCAAAGCGAAAATTCAAAAAAGAAAGAGATATCACTACAAACAGAAAATTAGCAAAGGAAGCTAAACTGTTACGCGTAAGCATTTGGCATAAAACACATGATATCTTTTTTATTGTACTCAGTATTTTTTCGGCCGGCTTTGGGTTGAAAGGATTTCTGCTACCCAATAATTTTATAGATGGTGGTGCTATGGGTATCTCCTTATTGATTTCAGAAACTACTACTCTTTCACTTTCATTATTGGTAGTAGCGGTCAATTTACCATTTATCATTTTAGGATATTTTAATATAGGTCGACGTTTCGCCATCAAGAGTATTCTAGCCATTTTAGGGCTGGCTCTCATTTTATATCTAGTACCTTACCCTATCATCACTTCAGATAAATTATTGATTGCCGTTTTTGGTGGTTTCTTTTTGGGTGCAGGTATTGGTATGGCTATTCGTGGGGGCGCAGTGATTGACGGCACTGAAGTCTTGGCCATTTATTTAAGTAAGAAAACTGGATTGACCATTGGTGATGTTATTCTTATTTTTAATGTGATTATCTTTTTAGTAGGTGCTTATGTCTTATCTATAGAAGTGGCATTGTATGCAATGCTTACCTATTTTGCGGCTTCTAGAACAGTAGATTTCGTGATTGAGGGTGTTGAAGAATACACAGGTATCACCATTATCTCTAAGGAAAGTGAGCAATTACGATTAATGATAACTGAAAACTTAGGGCGTGGTGTAACCATTTACAAAGGAAAAGGGGGGTATGGTAAAAGTGGTGAAGACCGTCGTGATCTTGATATATTGTACACCATCGTTACCCGCTTAGAAATAGCAAGACTACAAACTGAGATTGATAAAATAGACACCAATGCTTTTGTCTTTATGCAGAGTATTAAAGATACCAAAGGAGGTATGATTAAAAAACGTGTCTTTGTAAAATAAGGTGATAACTTGTGAAGCACGGTAATCTTTTTAAAACAACCAATCGGGTTAGTAACAATTACGGACCATTGACTACTAATAAATATAACTAACATCAATATATCGTTATGCAGATTACAAAAAATACTGGTAGGCTACTTGGGTTTCTATTTTTACTAGCGACCATAGCGGGTGCTTGGGGTACTTCTATTAGAGGATTATCTGGCGCTAGAGATAACATCGCAGAATTTTTGAATAGCCTAGTTGAAAATGCAGGACATATGAAGTTGGCCATTGGTTTGGATATGCTGGGAAGTGCTATCTCGGTTTTTATTGCCATTTATCTCTATCCTATCATTAAAAAATACAGCACTCGATTAGCCATTACTTATGTAAGCATAGGTTTGATAAACTTTGGAATAATTACCATTAGCAATGTAATTCATTGGTCATTGTTAACTATTGGAAACGAATATGTAGGTATTGCATCAACTGAGGCACACTATTTTAATACCATAGTGGCTATGCACTATGAAGGATACTATTTTGCACACTTTGTGTTACTCATGTGCTATGCTATTGGTGGCTCTGTATTGTATTACTTCCTATTAAAAACTAATTTAGTACCTAAATGGCTGGCAGTTTGGGGAATTTTAGCTCAAAGTATTGTATTTGCTGGCGGCTTACTTCAATTGTTAGATATACCCGTCTCATTCTACTTATTTTTACAAAACGGTATTTTTATGCTGAGTTTTATATTGCTTTTATTCATTATGGGCTTTAAAACAGAAAAATATAACACTATAGTACAATAAAAAAGCCAAAATTTTCATTTTGGCTTTTTTAAAATTTCAATTTCCTACAGTTCTACAAATGTATCACCTCATCATAAGCATCAGCCACAGCTTCCATAACCGCTTCACTCATGGTGGGGTGTGGGTGTACCGCTTTTAACACTTCATGCCCGGTAGTTTCCAGTTTTCTACCCAATACGGCTTCGGCAATCATATCGGTCACTCCGGCACCAATCATATGGCAGCCCAACCATTCACCATATTTGGCATCAAAAATCACTTTTACAAAGCCCTCTTTATTACCACCAGCACTTGCCTTACCAGATGCTGAAAATGGGAACTTACCTACTTTAATATCGTAACCTTCATCTTTAGCTTGCTTTTCTGTGAGTCCCACTGAAGCAATCTCAGGAGTACAATAGGTACACCCAGGTATATTACCATAGTCTAAAGCTTCTACATGCATACCTTTGATCTTTTCAACGCATAAAATACCTTCGGCAGAAGCAACATGCGCCAAAGCTTGACCAGGAGTGACATCTCCAATAGCATAATAGCCGGGTATATTAGTTTGGTAATAATCATTCACCAAGATCTTGTCTCTGTCAACTACAATACCCACATCTTCTAAACCAATATTTTCAATATTAGTTTTTATTCCTACAGCAGATAATACCACATCAGCTTCTAAAACTTCTTCTCCTTTTTTAGTCTTTACAGTAGCCTTAACACCCTTACCCGAAGTATCAACAGATGTTACCTCAGCTGATGTCATAATCTTAATTCCGTTCTTTTTAAAACTACGTTCTAGTTGCTTAGATACTTCATCATCTTCAACAGGTACCACACTTGGCATAAACTCAACAATGGTAACTTCCGTACCCATAGAATTATAGAAATAAGCAAACTCAACACCAATAGCCCCTGAGCCTACCACGATCATCTTCTTCGGTTGTTTTGGTAGTGACATAGCCTCTCTGTAGCCAATTACTTTTTCACCATCCTGAGGTAAACTAGGTAATTCACGAGAACGTGCTCCTGTAGCAATGATAATATGATCTGCACTATACTCTTTACCATCTACATCAATTTTTTTACCTGGTTTTAACTTACCATAACCTTCAATGACATCTATTTTATTTTTCTTCATTAAGAATTGTACACCTTTGCTCATACCATCAGCAACACCTCGGCTACGTTTTACAACGGCATCAAAATCATGAGTAGCATCTTTTACAGACAATCCGTAATCTTCAGCATGTTTTAAATACTCGAATACCTGTGCTGATTTTAATAATGCTTTTGTAGGAATACACCCCCAATTTAAACAAACACCACCTAAACTTTCTTTTTCTACTATAGTGGTTTTAAAACCTAATTGAGCAGCTCTAATGGCAGCTACATAACCTCCAGGACCGCTTCCTAAGACAATAATATCGTATTTCATTAGTTAGTTTTTTTATAAATATGCCCTGATAATCACCAGGGGTTGAATCATTTTAAGAAGCACAAATTTAGGGAAATTTTGTGGGTTTTTGCCCCTGTTTTTCCTTTGTTGAATTACACCCCTGAAAGCTTCGCTTTCTGTCATCTCTAGGGGACATTCACCCATTTCAATCTTTAGTATTGTCCCCTTGAGGGGACTTTAGGGGTGTTTAATCTAATCAAACTTTATAGCCCTTACTGGGCTAATTTTACTAACAATATAAGACGGAATCAACAACATTAATAAGCACAAAACAAGTGTGCCAACATTAAGCAGCAAGATATATGTGAAGTCCAAATAAACCGGGGCTTGATTTACATAATACGTTTCAGGATTTAACTTAATAAGACCAAAATATTTTTGTGTTAAAAGAATCCCTATTCCAATGAGATTACCCCAAAACATGCCTACAGCAATAAGATAGGCAGCATTGTACAAAAAGATCTTTCTAATACTCCAATTGGCATTACCCAATGCCTTTAGAATACCTATCATTTGCGTGCGTTCCAAAATGAGTACTAACAACGCTGTGATCATATTAATACCCGATATTAAAATCATAATACCAATAATAACATAAGTATTAACATCAAATAAATCCATCCACTCAAAAATTGCTGCATTCTTTTCGCCTATGGTTTGTGCATTTAATGTGGGTGGAATATTGGCATAAATGGCATCTCCCTTTTCTTTTAGCTGATCAAAATCATCAAGCAATACTTCAAAACCTCCTACTTGATCTTGCTCCCATTTATTTAAGCGTTGCACATGTTTTAGATCACCAATCACATAACTTTCATCAAACTGCTGAAAACCTGAACTATAAATACCTGCTACTTTGAACTTTCTAACATTTGGCGCCTTATTAGGGTCTTGTTTTACAAAAAAGGTATTAAAGGTATCACCTACTTTTAAGTCTAAACGATCAGAAGTAGTTTTAGAGATCAAAACTTCATTAGAAAACGCATCATTAAGAGCTGGCAACTTTCCTTCAATCAGGTAATCTTCAAAAAAGGACCAATCATAATCTATTGAAACTCCTTTAAAAATGACACCCTCAAAGTCAGTTTCTGTTCTGATAATACCTCCTTTAGTAGCATAGACTTGCACATTTTTAACATCTTCTACTGAATTGAAATTTGGATAAAAATCTTGTTTTGTTGAAATAGGATTGATCGTCACTAAAGAGTTATTATCTTCATAATTAGTGATTTGTACGTGCCCACTAAAACCCGAAATTTTTTCCTTTATTTTTTGCTGCAAACCCAGGCTTGTAGCAATAGCAATCATCATGATAATGATACCCAAGGCAATGGCCGTAATCGCTATTTTTATTATTGGTGACGAAACACTACTTTTATACTGTTTAGATCCAATAATTCGTTTGGCTATAAATAACTCGTAATTCAATGCAGATGATAAAAATGTCGCTCAAAAGTACATATTTCTTTTTGGTTTTAATTTCCCTTTCGGGGATGATTTCATGCAAGTCTCAAACATCAAAAAGTACTTCAAAACCAGAGATAAACACTCCTCAAACCAAACAAGTAATTGTTGGTGCCAATGATTTAGACACCTACCTACCCCTTATACTTAGAAAAAAAATTGCTGTCGTTGCCAATCAGACTTCGGTTATTTTTAAAGATGAGATTGCCACGGCTTCAAAAGTGAAACCTCGCAATGACTTAGCTTATGTACATTTAATAGATAGTTTGTGGTCTTTAGAAGTTGATATAAAAAAAGTATTTGCCCCCGAGCATGGCTTTCGCGGAAAAGCTGATGCCGGCGAACATGTTGAAGACGGAAAGGATGCTCAAACTGGCTTGCCGATTATTTCTTTGCATGGCAAAAACAGAAAACCCTCACAAGAGCACTTAAAGGGATTAGATCTGATTGTTTTTGATATTCAAGATGTAGGAGTTCGCTTCTATACCTATATCGCCACTTTGCAATATGTAATGGAAGCTTGCGCAGAAGCAGGTATTCCTGTTATGGTATTAGACAGGCCAAACCCTAATAGACATTATGTTGATGGTCCCACATTAGAGCTTAAGCACAAAAGTTTTTTAGGCCTAAACGCTATTCCATTGGTATATGGTATGACTATAGGAGAGTATGCTACGATGATTAATGAGGAAGGCTGGCTAGCAAATGGTTTGAAATGCGATTTAACTGTGATTCCCTTAAAACATTATATGCATCAAACCGAATATAGCTTGCCTATCAGGCCTTCGCCAAATTTACCCAGTGACAAAGCTATCAATTTATACCCAAGTTTAGGGCTTTTTGAAGGTACTACCATCAATGCAGGGCGTGGTACAGAAATGCAATTTCAAATCTATGGAGCACCTTTCTTTCATAAAACAGATTTTAGTTATACCCCAGAACCTAATTTTGGATCAAAATATCCCAAACATAAAGGGGAACTATGTAATGGAGTTGATCTAAGAAATGAAAATAGATTAGGCAAGGTTGATTTAAAATGGTTAATTGATGCTTATAACAAGACGCCAAAAACAGAAAAATTCTTTGGTCCTACATTTACCATTCATGCCGGAAATACAAAATTGCAACAGCAAATAGAGCAAGGTTTATCGGCAGAAGAAATTAGTGGAACCTGGCAAGAGGATATCGAAAAATTTAAGAAAATAAGAGCAAAGTACTTGATCTACGATTAGTTATCGATTGTGAAATCAGTATACCAATAACTCACCTCATCGTCAATAGCATCTGCTATATAATCAATAAAGATTGACTCCGGATAGCCATACTGATCATTATATTTTATTTCTAAAGATGCTATATCTTGCTGCATTAACTCCTCGATAAAATCAAACGCCTCCTCTACAGACTTTCGACTATTGAACACATCTTCGTAGGTTTGTCCTGCTGATAGTTGGCTTTCACCAAATTCAACTTTATCCTTTACTCCATTCACCACAAAAACATCTACTTCCAAAATACCCGCACAAAAGCAACCTACATTTTCTGTCCAATGATAATCTGCAATATTAGAAGATTCCCATAATGAACGATTTTTATTCAACTCATCAATTGGACCATTATCATCCGAACCACATGAAGTAAAGATGAGTATGGATATAAAAAGAAATAAAATATTTTTCATACTTATGTTTGGTGATAAGATGAGTGCAAAATGGTTTGGTTGCTTAGTTTATAAAGGTAATTTCTTTTTCAAATCTTCTACTATATTAAATACTGCTGGGCAAACCTCAGTATTCTTTAGTGTCAAATTCGTTAATTGAATAAACTTCCTTCTATTGGTATGAGGGTATTCTGCGCACGCCTTAGGCCGGACATCATAGATAAAGCACGTATTATCTGATTCATCTAAAAAAGTACATGGAGCGTTTTTCAACACCATAAAATCATCTTCATCGCGTTGTAAATATTGTTCCACAAACTGATGCTCTTTCATTCGAAAGTGTTTTGAAATGCGTGCAATATCCTTATTCGTAAAAATAGGGCTGGTGGTTTTACAACAATTCGCGCAGGTCAGGCAGTCGGTCTGTTTAAATTCCTCATCATGCAATTCTTGCATGAGTACATCTAAACGCTTAGGGTTCTTTTTCTTGAGTTTAGCGAAGTATTTTTTGTTTTCAGTATACTTTTCCTTGGCCTTTTTTGGTAAGTTTTCAAGTAGTTCATTTTCCTCCATTAGGTAAAAAAAAAGTAAGTCCTGCTAATAAACCCTGTCTCCCGCGACTTGCGGGTTAATCAAACCAGAGTGTTAAATATTTGATCTTGGCCATATCGGGAATCTGTTCTAATTGAATTTTGGCAATACCAAATTCATTAATGCCCAATTCCTTTTTATCAATGGCAACGGTAGCATCTAGTTCATCAATAAATAATACTGCCGTAGTAAATGTGGATTCAACTTTGTTCACCGTATAATTATCAATAATCTCACTAAATGTAGAATTGAGATTTAAACCTTTTATAGTTTTAAACCTACTATCATAAATCTGAATACTTTCAATAGTAGAAGTAGAGTCATGCTGCTCTTTAGGAATCAATGTAAGCATATGCTTACCTCCTTTTGCATAGACCTTGTATTCATCATACTCTGCATTGGCAAAATCGCCTTCTCCTAGGTTCGTTACCAATGAATCTTTGGCGAATATCTCTTTAAGCTCAAGCACTTGTGTTTTATCGGTAAGTTTTCCTATCTGGTTTTTAGCCAAAGTAAAATTATCTTCTTTTTTACATTGTATAAAAAGTAAGATACAAGCTAGTACTATTCCTATTTTCTTCATTTCTTATTTTATTACTTTTTTCAAAACACCCAAAACACCTCTAATAAATGTAGCACTGGTTACAACTTTTAATATCGGGTTCATACGCGTACTTCTTCTAGAACCTGTTGATCTTCTTTTACTCTCTTTTGCCTTTTCAGCTGCTTTACGCTCTTTCTCTTCTTCTTTAGCTATTTCTTCAATCTTACCATTCAACATTTCATAAGCACTCTCACGATCAATTTCTTCATTATAGCGTTTAGCAATTTTTGACTTCCCTATTTGTTCAACCAATTCATTTGAAGTAAGCACATCCATTCTACTCATTGGTGCACGTAGCATTGTCCTTGCCAAGGGTGTTGGTATACCTTTTTCATTCAGCGCAGAAACCAAGGCTTCTCCTATACCTAAACTGGTTAGCACTTCTTTGGTGTCATAATATTTTGAATCAGGATAATTTTCGGCTGTTAGCTTAATAGCTTTTCTATCCTTTGCTGTAAAAGCCCTTAGAGCGTGCTGAATTTTTAGCCCTAATTGAGCCAATACATCACCAGGAATATCTTTAGGGTTCTGTGTGACGAAATACACACCAACACCTTTAGATCTAATTAACTTTACAATACTTTCTATCTGATCTAACAAAGCCTTGGAAGCTTCTTCAAAAACTAAATGTGCCTCATCAATAAACAATATTAATTCCGGTCTTCCGGAATCGCCTTGTTCAGGAAATGTACTATAGATTTCTGCTAGCAATTGTAGCATAAATGTTGAAAATAGCTTAGGCTTATCCTGAATATCCGTTAAACGGAGTACAGATATCATTCCTCTTCCATTCTCATCAATACGTGTGAGATCTTGTACATCAAAAGAACGCTCACCAAAGAAAAGATCACCTCCTTGTTGTTCTAACTCCACTACTTTACGAAGAATTGCACCAGTGGACGCTGTGGAAATACGCCCATATTCGGTCTGTAATTCTTCTTTACCTTCGGCCGTTGCAAACTGAATCACTTTCTTAAAATCTTTAAGGTCTAAAAGTGGTAGTTTTTTATCATCACAATATTTAAACAGTATTGCTACAATACCACTTTGTGTTTCTGTAAGGTCGAGAATCCTTGATAGTAAAACAGGACCGAACTCTGAAACCGTTGCACGTAAACGTGTACCATCTTGCTCAGAAATTGTTAATATTTCTACAGGAAAAGGCTTCGGTTCAAATGGTAATCCAATTTTTTCATGGCGTTCATCAATCTTGGGATGTCCAGGACTTGGTTTTGCCAACCCACTTAAATCACCTTTAACATCCATTAGCAATACCGGAATCCCTTTTTCTGATAAGTTTTCGGCCAATACTTGTAATGTCTTTGTTTTACCTGTTCCCGTTGCTCCAGCAATAAGGCCGTGCCTGTTTAAGGTTTTTAAAGGTACATTTACAAAGGCTTCAGTAACCGTTTCTTCACCTAACATAGCAGCACCCAAAGTGAGAAAATCGCCTTTAGCCTTGTATCCTTCATTTATATAATTAAAGAATTCTTCCTTTTGACTCATCAGAAATTATTGATTTTAATTCAAGTGTTAAAAATAAGATTTAATACGCCAAATCAAAAATTAACCGCTACAATTAAAATACGCCTATTTTGTATCTTCGTTGCAATTAAATCTTAACAAGATGAAGAAATTACCTTTATTATTTGTCATTATATTTTTAATTTCATTTTCCGCTTGCACAAAGCAGCATAAGAATGATGACAATGCACAAGAAGAAGTTCTTGTGACCAAGTCAAAAATTGAGTTTTTAGAATCAAAAATTGAGCGCAGAAAGAGTGCACCATATTCTGACGCTGTTCGAGTAGGTGATTTACTTTTTTTAACTGGCCAAGTAGGATTTAATAATGACTCTTTAAAGATTGCTCAAGGCGGAATAAAAGCTGAAGCAACGCAAGCCTTAGAAAATATTAAAGAGGTCCTTGAAGCAAATGGGTCAGATCTAGAACATGTGGCAAAATGCACTGTAATATTAACAGACAAAAATGATTTTGCTAATTTTAATGAAGTTTTTCGTCAATATTTCCCTAAAAATAAGCCTGCAAGAACTACTTTTGTGGCCGATTTGGTAATTGATGCCAAAATTGAAATTGATGTGATTGCGGCAATAAAATAAATGGATACAAAAACAAAGGGACTTATTGACAAAGGAGAGATGCTTCCATTGATGGAAGAATTCTATACCATTCAAGGTGAAGGATATCATACAGGCACTGCAGCTTATTTTATACGAATAGGTGGTTGTGATGTAGGATGCCATTGGTGTGATGTTAAAGAAAGTTGGAATGCAGATTTACATCCACCGACTGAAGCAGATACAATTGTAGCCAATACTCAAAAATATTCTGACACTGTGGTTATTACTGGTGGGGAACCTTTAATGTGGGACATGACCTATTTGACCAAAAAGCTAAATGAAAAAGGAATTAAAACACATATAGAAACTTCAGGTGCTTATCAATTAACCGGAAGCTGGGATTGGATTTGCCTTTCGCCTAAGAAAACAAAGCTTCCATTAGATGAAATTTATGAGAAAGCTCATGAATTAAAAATGATCATCTATAATAAAAATGATTTTCAATTTGCAGAAGAGCAAGCAGCTGAAGTAAATGATAATTGTGAACTTTTCTTACAACCAGAATGGAGCAATCAGGAAAAAATGACACCTCTTTTGGTAGATTATGTGATGCAACATCCTAAGTGGAAAATATCTTTGCAAACGCATAAATATTTGAATATACCATAGCCTTAGATTGCTTTTACTTTCTGTTTTTTAATATCCACCTCAAATAGAATTTTACTTAAACTACCAAATAAGAATAAAATGAAAAAAGAATACAAAAACTACTATGATTCTTACATCAAATTATTCTCTAATTCAACTAAAGAAGAAATAGATTTTATACGACCGTACATATCAATACATGAGTATAAAAAAAAAGACTTTTTTCTTAAAAGCGGAGAGGTTCAAAAAGAAATGGGATTTATTTGTAAAGGGCTTTTAAGAAGGTATTATATTAATGATAAAGGAAGTAAAATTACAACAGGCTTTGCAAAAGAAAACAGTTATGCTACCGACTATCCTGCCTTTATAAAACAACGGCCATCAAAATATTTTATGAAATGCTTAGAACCTTCTGTTATAATTAAATTACCTTATGAAATTATTCAGGCAAGTTATAATAGATTTAAAAACGGAGAAAAATATGGCCGTCTAACTGCTGAAGAAGTTTTAACCATATTAAATGACAGAGTAGAAGGTTTTTTATTTAATACAGCTGAAGAAAGGTATTTAAACTTTGTTAAGAGCAATCAAGATATTATAAATAGAATTAACCTCTCTCACTTATCTTCATTTTTAGGTATTGAACGCCAATCACTAAGCAGAATACGTAGTAAACTTGCCAAAAAATAATTTTGTCACAAATGTGACATGCACTTAACCTCAAAATATTTCATGTTTGTGGTATCAATACTTTAAATATGTATCTAATTAATACTAAGTTTCAATTTACATTGATAACTCTTTTTCTATTTTTTGGGTTTTCTATTTCATGTCAAACTTCTAAAGAGAACGTATCCATACATAAAAGGATACAAGAACAAACAGAAATTATTTTTGATAGCCTCGTCAAAATAAGAAGAGACTTTCACCAATATCCTGAAATATCTCAACAAGAAAAAAGAACTTCAGAGAAAATAACTAAGTATTTATCATCAATTGGCTTAGAGATAAAAACTAATATTGGTGGTCATGGTGTTGTTGGTATTTTAAAAGGAAATAAATCAGGAAGGAAGATTGCATGGCGATCGGATATTGATGCAATGCCATCAGATATTCCAGATGCGGTAGATTTTAAATCAAAAAATAAAGGTGTTCGGCACATCTGCGGCCATGATGTACATACCACTATTGGGCTTGGAATAGCCAGTGTACTAGCAAGCCAAAAAGAAAATTTAGCTGGAACAGTATATTTTATATTTCAACCATCTGAAGAAAATTTCAGAGGAGCCAAGGCAATGATTGATGATGGATTATTGAATATTATTCATCCTGATGAAATTTACGCTACCCATATTGCTCCTATGCCATCAACAATGATTTCAACTAAACCAGAGTGGATGTTTGCTGAATACCGAATAATAAAGATATCCTACAAAAATTCTAATGATAATGAAGCTATTATTAATGATACTAAAATATATTATCTAGTTTTCAAAATGTTGAACCAGAAAGTAAATTCTGGGATAATAGAAACTTATTAGACCCAAATATTGGCATAGCAAGTCCGAATACAATTTTCAAAAATTATATAACAGTAAATCAAAACTTCTCTGTTGAAGAAACCAACAAGGTATTATCAATGAGTACTTATATTAGTTCAAGTATGATGAAAAAATTGGATACAATTTTACCATTATTGAAAGAAAAACTTGGTGCTTCAAAATTTTCAAAGGATTTAATTAAAGTTGATTACATAGATACTGGGAGAGCAAATATCTTTAATAATAAAAATTTAACGAATAAGGCAGTAAAAAACATATCTGATATTTATGGGAAAGAAAATACTGTTCTTTTATATGGTGAAATGCCTGATGGTCGCGGTGATGATTTTGCTTTTTTTCAAAAACATATACCCGGAGTATATTTTTATCTAGGAGGCTCAAATTTTGAAAAAGGTATTATTTCTATGCCGCATGCTCCCAACTTTGCTGTAGATGAAGAATGTATAAAAACCGGTATAAACTACTTCTCATCAATGATAGTTGAAAGGTTAAAAGAATAATAGAATTTAATATTTTTTTAGATTAAAATTTATGAAAACAAAGTTTATATCAAAGCCAAAAGATAATTTCTTAATAAATCAAAAACAATTTTTAACTCTTTTACTCTTATTTCTAATAAATTCAAATTTTTTATTTAGTCAGACCACTTTTAATATTTTATGGAATAAAGAAGAAAATAAGCCTATACCTTATGCAACGATCAAGGATATTAAAAACCACTCTATAAGTAATGAAGATGGAGTATTTGAATTTGAAAAAACTGAGGATAAAATTACTATTCAAAGTGTTGCTTATGAAATATTGAAAATTGATTACGATTTTCTAAAAACGAATGATACCATTTATATGAAACCTTTAATATATGAATTGGATGAAATTGTAATAACTAAAGATGGGCTTTATTCTCAAATGCTAAAAACAGTTTTGACAGATTATGAGTTAGAACCTCACAAAGAAGAATTTTTTTTGAGGGCGGTAATCAGAAAAAATAATGAACTCTATAAGATTATTGACTTTTCTGGAAGAGTAGAGAAAAAATCACTTTTCGACACAGAGTCAAAACCTATGCCAAAGAAAAATTATAAAGTTCAAATAGATAATATTAGAAAAGCTGGTTTTGACGACAAAGATCTTGATATACTAATGTTCAATTTTAATGATTTTTTTACCTATTTGATCAGACTATCTTTTGATCAAGATAAATTCAATATAACATATGAATCTACTACCGATAAGGATTCAAAAAAAATAACTCTTCAACCAAAAGAAAAAGAAAAAACGCATTATAAAGGATATTATATTTTAAATCAAGATAATACTTTTAAAGAAGCAAACATTACCTACATAAATAACAATTTGATTTATAAAAATGTAAAAGATATAAAATACAGGACAACAAAAATGAACTGGAAATCTAACTTTGAGAGAAACAAAAAAACTGGTAAACTACAACTGAATAAAGGAAAAATAGTTGCCAAACTAGAAGTTATTAGAGATGATGCTACAGAAATTTATGACTTCACATATATTTATAATTCCAGTCCATTAAATAAAAATGTCAGTATAAAAAACAACATTAATCTAAAAAAAGATATGTTCAAAATCAAAAGTGACTACAACCCAAGTTACTGGCAAAATCACGATATATTAACTTTAACAAATGAGATGCAAGATTTTATAAACAAAATAAATTCTATGGGTAAAAATTCTGATTTTAAAACAAAAACGAACATGAACTAAATACAGTTGCCAATACGGTATAGGCACATCACTTATTTGGAATATTATTTGATCAAAAGATTAAATAAAAATTTCACAAAAAATATCTTTAATGAAAAGGCTAATATTTGTACTTGCAGCTGTAGTCATGATGAGTTGTTCAAGTTCTAAAATTTTGACTTTAGCAACCCAAGGAACACTATCTAAGGAAAAATATAATGAGGAAATTCCGTTCTATTACATTGGCAAACATCTTTTTGTAGATGTGATTATAAATAAAAAGACCTATACCTTTTTATTTGATACAGGTTGGGATATCACAAGTACCGATAAAAGCCTTTATGAAGAAATTGAATTTTCCCCAGTAAAAAAACACAAAATAAGTGGAAGCTCATTTAAAGAAATAAAATTACAATATGGCATTATACCTTACTTGAAAATTGGTGATTTAAATTTTCAAACTATTGGTGTAGGCATGCAAGATCTCTCTTTTGTACAATCACCTTTTCCTGATGGAAGAAAAATTTATGGCGTTATTGGTGCAAATGTTTTGAGAAAGTCTCATTGGCAAATAGATTATCAAAAACAAATCATTAAGTTTTCTAATGAAATTAAAAACTTTAAATCTATTAAGAATGCTTATCAAATTTCTATGATACCCAAAGGTTCTGGTAATTGGGGTTTAAATAGAATTGAATTAGCCATAAATGGAGTAACTGACAATTTTGTTTTTGATACTGGTTCTTATGGCAGCTTTACGGCAAATTATCAATTTCTAGAGCGCCTTGAAAATAGTAAAACCCCACTAAAAGAAATAACAGTAAATAATCATTCTCGTAAACGAAAATTCAAATTAAATGAATTAAAAGTCAATACTTTCAAAGTAAAAAACCCTGAATTAATAATCGAAAAAGAAGTTGACTTGTTAATTGGAAACAGTTTTTTAGAAAACTATATAGTAACTATAGACTGGGCTAATAGCAAACTATATTTGCAACCAATTTAAAATTAGTATTCCTTTTTTTAAGGCAAGCAAATTTAAGCTTCTGAAATTTTTGATAAAGCCAAATTATGTACGCGTTCAAATTGCTCTCTTAAGCCCATATCACTATTATCAAATTCAATAGCATCTTTAGCTTTTGTAAGCGGAGAATCTTTTCGGGTAGAATCTATCCTATCTCTATTTTGTACATTTTCCAACACTTCTTCATAACTAACCTTATGGCCTTTATCTAATAATTCCTTATATCTACGTGTTGCTCTTTTTTCAGGAGAAGCTGTCATAAAAAGCTTAAGTTCAGCCTTCGGAAAAACAACAGTCCCTATATCTCTGCCATCCATTACTAAACCTTTATCTTTACCCATTAGTTGCTGTTGTTCAACCAGTTTTTTTCGCACTTCAGAAATCGTAGAGATTTTACTTACCAATTTAGAAACTTCCATGGTTCGTATTTCTCTTTCAACATGCATACCATTCAAATACATTTCAGAGAATTTTAGAGTATCGTTGTACTTAAACTCTAAATGAATGTTTGATAATTCACTGATAAGTTCTTGATTTTTCAGATAATCACTACCAACAAGTTCTTGTTGTATAGCATAGTATGTTACCGCTCTATACATAGCTCCAGTGTCTACATATACGTAATTGAGCTCTTTAGCGAGGTGTTTAGCAATTGTGCTTTTCCCAGTAGATGAAAAACCATCAATAGCAATTATGATCTTCTTATGTTCACTCATGAATTAGTAGCGTTTGAATCCGGTTTTTGCCAAATCTATGTTTAAGGTAAATGTATTCGTATTAGTTTCAGGATGGAATTTACTAAAAGCATAATTAAATTTAAACCTTCCCATCTTTAGTCCAAATCCAGCAGTTAATCCAGCAAAAGTTCTACTTTCGGTTAATCGTAATTCACGCCCTCTTCTAAAATTATACCCCAACCGAAGGTTAAATCCTTTATCAGGAAAAAACTCTGCACCAATTACTACATGGCGAATAGCATTTCCTAAAAAAGTTGCATCATCATTTGAAGTTTCTCCATCAATGCTCGTTTGACTATCTGAGGGGTTTGGCGCAGAAACATCCCATTGTTGTAAGCTATTTATAGTTACATGCCATTGCAACGGAATATTCTCTAGTTTATAAGATGCGCCTAAGGCAATCTCTAAAGGTAAATCTTCTTTTTCTTCATCAAAAGCATCAATTTGATACCCAAAATTTCTGATGACAGCTGAAAACATATAAGGTTTAAACTCATTATAATATGTAAAAGCTACATCAGCTGCAATACCATTGGATGAATAATTTTCAATACTTGAATTAATAAATTTTAAGTTGATGCCTCCATAAAAATCTTTCCAAGGTAACTCACGGGCATAACCTAGTTGAAAAGCTAGGTCGCGTGCCTTAAACCTACCTGTTTCGTTTCCTTGCTCATCAGCTGCTATTAACTCTCCGTAATTTACGTAGGTAACACCCGCATGTATAGCACCTAATCGTCTATTAAATAAATGTGCAAATGACAAGGAACCATAATTTACATCTGTTAAAAAGTCAACATAACTCAAAGAAGCTTGATTATCAATTTCAGGATTAATAAGGGATGGATTCCAAATAGGTTGATTTACGTCATCTATCAATGTCAACGTTTCTCCTCCTAAAGCGGCTTGTCTAGCCGAAGTAGTTACGTTTAAAAAATTAAAGATACTTTCACCGCCAACTTGCGAAAAACCAAGTGCAGAAATCAAAAATACCACTATGAAAAACTTTTCATTCAAACCAAACACAAAGAAAGTAGAAATATAATTTATAACGCAATTATTGTAGTTTAATTTTCTGCATAAAAAAAGCACCTATCTAAAAAAGATAAGTGC
>NZ_JBWQOL010000006.1:0-191688 GCF_056591715.1 Maritimimonas sp. 2405UD52-3 | reverse complement strand
CAAAAAAATTATTTTTTTTAAAAATATTTTTTCAACTAAAAATCAATCAAAGAACACCGCTATTTCTTATCAAAAAACGGAACTGCAAATGTACGTCAAAAATCAACATTGTCAAATATTTTTGAAACGAAAATTATTAACAATAATGATCAAAATGTTTATTGTGAATTATATAGCTGATTCTTAAAGAATTGCAATCGTTCTTTAAATGTATACAAGGGTAATTCTAGTACTTTATGAGACTTTTCTAAAATGAATCCGGTTTTCACAGGTCGTTTAGCACGTTGATTTAGCTCTTTGGTAGAGATTCTTTTTATATATGAGGTGTCAAGATTAAAAGCATCTGCAATATCTATAGCCATATCATAGATACTCAACAATTCATTGCTAGAGACATTAAATATACCTTTTGCTCTTTTCTGAATTGACAATAAACAGGCATACGCAAGATCATCAACCAATGTGGGCATACGATATTGATCATCTATAATAGTAACTTCCTTTTTATTTTCAACTGCCTCCTTAATCCATAATACAATATTATTTCTACTCATATTATCTACTCTACCATATACTAATATGGTTCTTAAAATAGTATGGTCAATTTGAGCATTCTCAATTATCAATTCTGACCTCAATTTTGACAGTCCATAATAACTTAGTGGGTTCGGTTCATCATCCTCACTATAAGGGCCATCTTCGCCGTCAAAAATAAAATCAGTAGAAATATGGATAAGATGTGCATTATTGTCTTTACAGAGATTAACAAGGTGATCGACCAAAGTAACATTAATAAGGTCACACGCTTCTTTCTTAGCCTCACATTCATCTACATTGGTCATAGCAGCAGTATTTACTATTATATGAGGCTGTATAGAATTAACTAAATTCTTTAAATCAGAAAAATTGGTGAGATCTACATCATAATAAGTATAAGCTTTCTTTTTATTATTTCTATTTTCACCTCTTGCCAATGCAAAAACTTCATATTTATATTGGCAAAGAAGATTTACCAATTTCTGACCTAGTAAACCATTACTACCCGTAACAAGGATTTTTTCTTTCATTAAAATAATTCATTCAAGCGTTGAATTTGATCAGAATCCCCTAAAACAATCAATTTTGATTGAGGTATCAACATGGTATCTGCATCAGGATTTATAACGTAATCATTCTCTGGTGTCTTAAAACCAATTACAGTACACCCCGTTTTTTGACGGAGGTCAAGATCTCGAATTGATTTTGATAAAAACTCTTTAGGTAAATCCTCTACTACAATTTCCTCTAGGTGAGTGCCATTTTCTGAGTCTATAGAAAGCTTATCAACAAACTCTACAATATCTGGAGTTACTAGCAAAGAAGCCATATGATCACCTCCTAGCTTATCTGGCATAATAACATTATCTGCTCCAGCTATTCTTAATTTACTATCCGATGAATCATTAGAAGCTCTACTTACAATAGTTAAGTTCTTATTCAATTGCCTTGAAGAAAGAACTACATATAAATTATCAGCATCTGATGGTAATGTTGAGATTAAACTAGATGCCATTTTAATGCCTGCTTTTTCTAAAACCTCATCTCTTGTGGCATCACCTTTAATGCATAGAATCCTTTGCTCCTCTAACTCTCCTACAAGCTCATCATCATTCTCTATAACCACCAAAGGTCTATTGAACTTTTTAAGTTTAGTTACCGCTTGTTTGCCATTTCTTCCATAACCACAAACAATGGCATGCCTATCTAATTGTTGAATCTTCTTTTGCACTCGTTTAAATTTTAATCGTTCAAATAATTCACCACTTGCTATATATTCAGTCAACACAGAAGCCACATAACCTAAAGTGATTACACTCATTAAAATTAAAAAAATTGTAAATACTCTTTCTTCTGCACTTAACGGATGTACTTCACCAAAACCCACTGTAGTAATGGTAATGACAGTCATATATAAAGCATTGATAAAGGTATCATTTGATAGATACATATAACCCATTACTCCTATAACTATTACTAATAAGAATAATGCTAATGCCTTATATAATTTAGATTGAAAAACGTTCATGAAAATTACAAATCAAATACTGAACTGCGCTTGGTATAAATCATATCTTTTAATTTTAACAAGAAAGCAAAAGTTAAATAAACACCAAACCAAAAGCCTAAAGTAACAAAAGATATATAAATAAAAAACAAACGTACATTGGTAACTCTCATACCCAATTTATCTGCTAACCTAGTAGATACATCAAAGCCATGCTTCTCAAAAAAATGCCGTATTGAGTTTATCAGTTTCATTTAAAAATAGTCGTCGCAATTTAACCATTTCTTAAAAGAATACTTTTATTGTTGATGATATAATTCTAATGACAATTCAGTAAATTTGTGGTTTGCCAATTTTAGAGATTTTAATGACTACAAATCAAGAATTTATTGAAGTACAAGGAGCCCGTGTTCACAATCTAAAAAATATTGATGTAAAAATACCTCGTGAGCAGCTTGTAGTTATTACAGGTTTAAGTGGTAGTGGAAAGTCTTCTTTAGCATTTGATACAATTTATGCCGAAGGGCAACGTCGCTATATTGAAACCTTTTCTGCTTATGCACGGCAATTTTTAGGTGGATTAGAACGACCTGATGTAGATAAGATAGATGGCTTATCTCCTGTAATTGCCATTGAGCAGAAAACTACAAGTAAGAATCCAAGATCTACTGTTGGTACCATTACGGAAATTTATGACTTCATACGTTTGCTTTTTGCCAGGGCAGCTGATGCTTTTTCTTATATGACCGGTGAGAAAATGGTAAGTTATTCTGATGAACAAATACAGGAATTGATCCTCAAAGATTTCAAAGATAAAAGAGTTAGTGTTTTAGCACCTGTTATAAAATCTCGAAAAGGACATTACAGAGAATTATTTGAACAAATTTCTAAACAGGGTTTTGTAAAAGTACGTGTTGATGGTGAAATCAGGGATATAGAAAAAGGCATGCGACTCGACAGATACAAGACCCATGATATAGAAATTGTAATTGATAGGTTACAAATTGACGATAAATCAGAAAAGCGCTTGAGTGAAACCATTAAAACTGCTATGTATCATGGTGAAGATGTGCTATTGGTAATTGATTCTGAAACCAATAAACCGCGTTATTTTAGTAGAAATTTAATGTGTCCATCAAGTGGAATTTCCTATCAACTACCTGAACCGAATACATTTTCTTTTAACTCCCCTAAGGGTGCTTGTGACAACTGTAATGGCTTAGGAAAAATAAATGAGGTAAATATTGAAAAAGTTATTCCAGTTAAAACTAAAAGTATTACCGCTGGGGGAATTGCGCCTATTGGAGAGCAGAAAAACTCATGGATATTTAAACAGCTGAATATGATAGCCGAGCGTTTCAAATTCACACTGGCTACTCCTATAGAAAAAATACCTGAAGATGCACTACATATAATTCTTCACGGTGGTAATGAAAAGTTTGATGTGGTTTCAAAAAGTGCCGGAATTACTAGAAAATATGAGATAGACTTTGAAGGAATAGTCAATTTCATTGAAAGTCAATTTAAAAATACTGACTCTACTTCGATAAAAAGATGGGCTAAAGGGTATATGGATGAGAAAACATGCCCTGAATGTCACGGATCAAGATTGAAAAAAGAAGCTCTATACTTTAAAATTCAGGGTGAAAATATTGCTGATCTGGTAGAAATGGACATCATTCAATTGGCAGATTGGTTTAAAAATATCAAAGAAAAGCTATCAGAAAAACAGCTTCAAATTGCATCAGAAATATTAAAAGAATTGGAAGCTAGAGTTCAATTTTTATTAGATGTTGGTCTAGATTATCTGACACTAAACAGAAGCTCTAAAACACTTTCGGGTGGTGAGGCGCAACGTATTCGGTTAGCTACGCAAATTGGTTCTCAACTGGTTGGCGTATTGTATATCTTGGATGAACCCAGTATTGGTCTTCACCAACGTGATAATGAACGCTTGATTGACTCACTTCAAAAATTGAGAGATATAGGAAACTCTGTTTTAGTAGTTGAACATGATAAAGATATGATTGAAAGCGCAGATTGCATTATTGATATTGGTCCACATGCGGGAAAACATGGCGGTGAGATTATTAGCAATGGCACTTCAAAAGAACTATTAAAGAGTGATACACTTACTGCAAGTTATCTTAATGGAAACAAGCAAATTGAAGTACCAAAAGAGCGTAGGAAAGGAAATGGAAAAAAGCTAATTTTAAAAGGCGCTAGTGGTAACAACCTTAAAAATGTTTCTGTTGAATTCCCATTAGGCAAAATGATCTGTGTTACCGGTGTTTCTGGTAGCGGTAAATCAACACTTATCAATGAGACTCTCTATCCTATTATCAATCAGTATATTTATAAAGCCGTAAAAAAGCCACTACCCTACTCATCTATTAAGGGCTTAGAACACATTGATAAAATTATAGATATTAATCAATCACCCATTGGACGAACACCGCGCTCCAACCCAGCCACATACACTGGTGTATTTAGTGAGATACGAAACCTATTTTCTAAAACTCCTGAAGCCATGATTCGTGGTTATAAGCCCGGTCGGTTTTCTTTTAATGTAAAGAATGGTCGCTGTCCAACCTGTGAAGGTGGAGGCGTTCGTGTTATAGAAATGAATTTTTTACCTGATGTATATGTAGAGTGTGAAACCTGCCAAGGAAAACGTTTTAATAGAGAAACTTTAGAAATACGCTATAAAGGAAAATCCATTTCTGATGTTTTGAATATGACCATTAACGAAAGTGTTATATTTTTTGAGCATATTCCAAAAATTCACAAAAAACTAAAGACAATTCAAGATGTAGGTTTGGGTTATATTACTTTAGGACAGCAATCAACTACTTTATCAGGAGGGGAAGCACAACGTATCAAACTAGCCACCGAATTATCTAAAAAAGACACTGGCAATACTTTTTATATATTAGATGAACCTACAACAGGTTTACATTTTGAAGACATTAGGGTATTAATGGAAGTACTTAATAAACTAACAAACAAAGGGAATACAGTCTTGATTATTGAGCACAACCTTGACGTTATTAAACTAACAGATTATATTATTGATATCGGTCCAGAAGGAGGTAAAAAAGGTGGTGAGATTGTTTGTATGGGCACTCCAGAAGAAATCATTAAGGATAAAAAAAGTTATACAGCTAAATTCTTAAAAAAAGAATTACATTAGATTTATAAAACTAAAATAGAACACATTATGACGAATGAATCAAACATTAATGAGGAAAGAAAAATATTAGAAAAACTTCAACAAAAAACCTGGAATGAAATAAAGACTAATGACTCTTGGGCTATTTTTAAGATCATGTCTGAGTTTGTAGATGGTTATGAAAAGTTAAGTAAAATTGGTCCTTGTGTTTCTATTTTTGGATCTGCCCGCACTAAGCCTGATCATAAATACTACAAACTAGCTGAAGAAGTTGCATATAAATTAACACAAAGTGGTTTTGGTGTTATTACCGGAGGAGGGCCTGGAATTATGGAAGCAGGTAATAAAGGTGCCAATAGAGGAAAAGGAACTTCTGTTGGATTAAATATAGAACTACCATTTGAACAACATGATAATCCTTGGATAGATCGTGATAAAAATTTAGAATTTGACTACTTTTTTGTACGTAAAGTAATGTTTGTAAAATACTCACAAGGTTTTGTTGTAATGCCTGGTGGTTTTGGCACTCTAGATGAACTCTTTGAAGCTATGACGCTCATCCAGACAAAAAAAATAGGTCGATTCCCTATTATTTTAGTTGGCTCAGAATTTTGGTGCGGTCTATTGGATTGGGTAGAGAAAGTGCTTATTGAAAAATATGGCAATGTAAGTCCTGGTGATCTTAACTTATTCAGGGTAGTTGACACTGCTGATGAAGCTGTTGAGCATTTTAATAGATTTTATGCTAAATATAGCTTAAAACCAAACTTCTAGTATTCAATTTCACCATGTTTTTTAAAAAAATAGTTGCTCTACTGGCAATCGTTTTTTTGAGTTCACATTTTTGCCTATTGAAAAAAGTAAAAATTGTACTCAATAAACTTTTAGTGATTATTACAGTCAAATTAGTAAGTGAAATCGGTAAACCGTTAATTATTGACGCAACTAATTTAAATACTAGAATCTATTATTTAAGCCCTAATAATATTTCTTGCCAAACTCCTAGTAAATTTATGACAGCTCGTTGAATGAATTAAGAGTCATATTGCCTTTCTTGTTTTGTTCTTTTAGTTTGTTTTCACAAACTGATAAGATTAGTATGAGTGTAAGCTTAAATCCATCAGAAGCTCAACTTGAAATACGGCAAGATATCATTTATCATAATAAAAGCAATGTACCTACAGATACTCTTTATCTTCACAATTGGCCTAACAGCTTTAAAGGAAGAAATACACCATTAGCAAAACGGTTAATAGAGGATTATGATAAAAGCCTCTACTTTTCTAAAAAAAGAGACCGAGGAAGAACCATTATAAATGATATATCAGAAAACTATCAATTTACAGAGTGGTTTGTGGATGATAAAACTCCGGATATAATAAAAGTAACACTAAATAAAACATTACAGCCTGGAGATTCAACATCTATTAAAGCTAATTATATTGTCAAAATACCTAGTGATGTCTTTACCAGATATGGTAAGCAGGAAAATAACTATAATCTTCGATATTGGCACTTGGTTCCAGCAGTTTTTGATGGAAAATGGCATTTAGGTAGTAATTTGAATATGGATGATTTTTATATGAATCCAACACAATATAGCATATTATTAAAAGTGCCTGATGGAATTAATGTAATGACCGATCTTAATTCTGAAAAGAGAGTAAATCCTCCAGATGCTATATATACTTTAAGAGGAGATAATCGTGTAGACATAGAAATGAGCATTCAAATTCTGAGTGATTTTAAGTCTTTTAAAACAAACAACACCGAGGTCATAACTAATCTAAATGGTACTACCTTAAATGATACTTTAAAGAAAGATGTGTTGAATCGTCAATTAAACTTTATAGAAAATCATTTAGGCAAATACCCACATGACAAAATTTTGGTGAATAAGATTTCCTACGAAAAAAATCCTATTTACGGCTTAAATCAGCTTCCAAAAATTTTAAACCCCTTTTCTGGAGTTTTTGAATGGGATATCAAAATGTTTAAAGTACTGACAAAAAAATTTATAGAAAATACGTTACTAGTAGATAGAAGAAATGATTACTGGTTAGTTGATGGTATTCAGACATACTTAATGATGCAGTATGTAGAAAAATTCTACCCTGAAATAACAGCAATGGGTACTATTTCTAAAATCTGGGGGGTTCGAAGTTTTAATATTGCCAAACTTGATTTTAACGGAAAGTATCCTTTTGTGTATCAATTTGCCGCCAGAAAAAATCTTGATCAAGCATTAAATACCAGAGCCGATTCTCTTTCAAATTTTAATCGAAAAATTGTAAACAAATACAAAGCCGGAATTGGTTTAAGATATTTAGATGAATTCTTGCAGGATAGCATTATTCCAAATACTATTCAGGATTTTTATAATGAAAATAAGCTGAAAAACTCCTCAAGTAAGATTTTCCGAGATTTAGTTACAAAGAAAACGAATGAGAATTTGAATTGGTTTTTTGGAGATTATATTCAGTCAAAAAAGAAAATTGACTACACAATTAAAAAAGTTTCAAAACAATCTGATTCGGTTGAGATCACCATTAAAAACAAAAGAAACTTTACAGCACCAATTGCTCTTTACGGGGTAAAGGATAAGCAAATTTTATTTAAACAATGGTTGACTAATATTGATTCTACCTCAACCTTTAAGTTACCGAAAAATGGGTATAATAGGCTGTCTTTAAACTATGAATATCTGTACCCGGAATTCAACCTCAGAGATAACTGGAAAAATTTGAATGGCTTATTTAATCGTCCTATCCAATTTCGTTTTTTTAAGGATATAGAGAACCCATATTACAATCAAGTATTTTATAATGTATTTGTAGACTATAATTTTTACGACGGCTTATTAATTGGTCCTAGACTTTATAATGAAGCTATTTTTAAGAAAAAGTGGTTATATAAAATAACCCCAACTTATGGTGTAAAAAGTAAAAAACTTTCTGGATCAGCCTCTTTAGTATATGAATATCTCCCCGAAAAAACTAGTGTATACAGATATAGATTTGGTATAGCAGGCAGTACATTTCAGTATGCACCTGACTTATCTTTTACCAGATTTTCACCTTTTGCCGTAATTAACTTCAAACGAAAAAGTCTACGTGATGTTGGAGGTAAATTAATCTCTGCAAGGTATTTATCAATAGATAGAGAGACAGACCCTTTGGCCGAACCTTTAGAATCAGACTCATATAATGTCTTTAACTTAAGGTTTGTTTCTTCAAAGCCAGACATTATTCAGGATATACGTTATACAACAGATTTTCAAATTTCAGATAAATTCAGTAAATTCTTTGTAGACTTCAGATATCGCAAGCTAACTGATAGAAATAGGCAATATGATTTACGCCTTTTTGCCGGAACATTTATTCATAATGATTTAGACGATCCTGAAGATTTTTTTAGCTTTTCATTAGATAGACCTTCTGATTATCTATTTGATTATGATTATTTAGGAAGGTCAGAGGAAAGTGGTTTTTTAAGTCAACAAATCATAATAGCCGAAGGTGGCTTTAAATCACAATTTGAAAATAATTTTGCCAATCAGTGGATGATAACCGCTAACGGAAGTGTAAGTATCTGGCGGTGGATAGAAGCCTATGCTGATGCGGGATATTACAAAAATAAAAACCAAGACATTCAGTTTAGATATGACACTGGTATCCGCTTAAATATGGTACATAATATTTTTGAAGTTTATTTTCCGCTACAATCAAGTTTAGGCTTTGAGCCTTCATTAGATAGGTACGATCAAAAAATACGATTTGTACTCACTCTGAATCCTGGCCAAATTATCAATTTCTTAAAAAGAGGATTCTTTTAATAAAGAATCTATAATTCAATAGATTATATCTATATTTTTATTGATTTTTATTCAAAAAAGTGTATTTTTGCATGACTTCAAAAAACACGTACTTCTATGTCAGAAAAGCTTATTCATTCTCAAGAAAAGATTTCATATGAAGACTTTAAAAATGAAATTTTATCTGACTACGAAGTGGCCTTAATAAGTAGAGAATGTAGTTTGCTTGGGCGAAGGGAAGTATTAACGGGTAAAGCAAAATTCGGAATCTTTGGCGATGGCAAAGAAGTGCCACAACTTGCAATGGCCAAAGCATTTAGAAATGGAGATTGGCGCTCGGGTTATTATAGAGATCAGACTTTTATGATGGCCATTAACCAATTAACACCAAAGCAGTTTTTTGCCGGTTTGTACGCTCATACCGACATTGTTGCTGAACCCTATTCTGCAGGGCGGCAAATGGGAGGTCATTTTGCAACACATTTATTAAATGAAGATGGCGGCTTCAAAAATTTGATGCAACAGAAAAATGTAAGCTCTGATATTTCGCCAACAGCTGGACAAATGCCTCGACTATTAGGATTAGCCCAAGCATCAAAGGTTTTTAGAAATGAAGAAAAATTAAAAGGCAAAACTACATTATCAAATAATGGTAATGAAATAGCTTGGGGAACTATAGGAAATGCTAGTACATCTGAGGGTTTATTTTTTGAAACCTTTAATGCCGCCGGTGTTTTGCAAGTACCAATGGTTATTAGTGTTTGGGATGATGAATATGGTATATCTGTACCTGCTAAATATCAAACCACAAAAGAAAACATATCAGAAATATTAAAAGGTTTTCAACGAGACGAAAACAACAAAGGTTATGAAATATTTGTAGTGAATGGATGGGATTATTCAAAGCTAATAGATGTTTATAATCAGGCATCTACAGTCGCTAGAAATGAGCATACGCCGGTATTAATTCATGTAAAAGAATTAACACAGCCTCAAGGACATTCTACATCTGGTTCACATGAGCGCTATAAAACACAAGAGAGACTTAAGTGGGAACGCGAGCATGATTGTATTGTCAAAATGCGTGAGTGGATTTTAAGTGTTTTTGAGAATGAAGAGGAAATAAAGGAACTGGAGAAAAATGCCAAACGACAGGTAAGCCAAGCAAAAAGAGAAGCTTGGGAAGAATTTTTACAGCCCATGCGCCAAAAGAAGGCTGAATTAATCCAGCTAATAAATATTATAAGCAATTCCAGCAAAAATGCAGTTTTTATTGATAAGCTTAAATCAGACTTAGAAACTATACATGAGCCATTAAAAAAAGATGTGCTATCTACTGCTCGTAGAGTTCTTATTTATTTAAAAGATGAAAATATTAGCGGTAAAAAAGAACTACAAAATTGGATAAAAAAGTATATAGAAGAAGAACACAATAATTATAGCACTCATTTATATAGTGAATACTCAAATAGTGCTACAACTGTCAGAGAAGTCCTACCGACTTATGGTGAAGAGGAAAAATTAGTTGATGGCCGTATTATATTGAGAGATAATTTTGATGCCATACTCACAAAAAATAGTGATGTCTTAATCTTTGGTGAAGATGCTGGACAAATTGGCGATGTTAACCAAGGACTTGAAGGGCTTCAAGAAAAGCATGGTCAACTTAGAGTTTCTGATACTGGTATTAGAGAAGCTACTATTATTGGTCAGGGAATTGGTATGGCTATGAGGGGACTTAGACCTATTGCAGAAATTCAGTATTTAGATTATCTTCTATATGCTATACAGGTTTTAAGTGATGATCTGGCTACCCTGAGATATAGAACATTTGGTAAACAAAAAGCTCCTTTAATCGTAAGAACAAGAGGGCACAGACTTGAAGGCATTTGGCATTCAGGTTCTCATATGGGTGCTGTTTTGCATCTCTTAAGAGGTATGTACATTTTAGTGCCAAGAAATATGACTAAGGCGGCCGGTTTCTATAATACATTATTAGAAACAGATGAACCTGCTCTTGTTGTTGAAAACCTCAATGGTTACAGACTTAAAGAAAAGTTACCTAACAACATTGGCCAATTTAAAACTCCTATAGGTGTTGTTGAAACAATTAAAGAAGGATATGATATTACAGTAGTGTCCTATGGAGCTACTTTAAAATTAGTTGAGGAAGCAGCTAAAGAATTGGCGAAAGTTGAAATAGATATTGAAATTATTGATGCACAATGCTTGCTGCCTTTTGACATACATCATAAAGTTTTAGACAGTGTACAAAAAACCAATAGGCTAGCTATCATTGATGAAGATGTGATTGGTGGCGCATCAGCATATTTACTGGATCAAATAGTTAATAAACAAGAAGCCTACGAATTTTTAGATAGTAGACCCGTAACTATTTCTGCAAAAGAGCATAGACCTGCATATGGTACTGATGGCGATTATTTTTCTAAACCTTCAATCGAAGATATTTTTGAAGGACTTTATGCAATGATGCATGAAGTAAGTCCAGAAAAATACCCTAGCTTGTATTAAAAATGCTATAGTTTAGTACCTATTTAGAAGTATTTTTTTACTTTTGACCCCAATTAAGCTAAATCTCTAAATTTTTTTGAAATGAAGTTAAGTAAAGTAACTGTTACATTTATTGCCCTACTGTTATTTTCATTTACAACTACCGCACAAGATACCCAAGATAACGAAGTAAAAGCATCTTTAAACTCTGGCACAATAGATAGTCAGTTTGACTATATGTATAAAAAGTCATTCAAATGGACGGATCCCAAAACAGGCATGCGTTATAAGACTATTAAAGTAAATGACTTATTTAAATTTAAAGGTAATATCGTAGATTCTTTAAAGAATGCTAGATCAAAGTTTGCAGAAGCAAACGCTACCATAGAAACTCAGAAAAAAGAGATAGAAACACTTAAGGCTGATCTTGGCAAGACCAATGAAAATTTAACTTCTGTTACTGCTGAAAAAGATAGTATAAAATTTCTTGGTATACCTATGAGCAAAGGAGGATATAATACTTTATTATGGTCTATTATTGGTATTTTGACTGCAGCAACGGCCTTATTTGTAGTGAAATTTAAACAAAGTAATGCTGTTACGGTTGAAGCAAGAGATTCTAAATCTGAAATTGAAGAGGAGTTTGAGGGCTATAGACAACGATCTTTAGAACGTGAACAAAAACTTAGAAGACAATTACAAGATGAGCTCAACAAGCAAAAGTATGCTCAAGAAGGCTCAAAGAAAAAATAACCAATTCAGGTAATTTTATACCTATTTAAAAGGTCTTTCAAAATTTGAAAGACCTTTTTCTTTTTACAATCAAAATTTAACACTCATTTAGGCAATAAAACTAAAATAACTGAGTTAATAATTTCTGTGTGTAAAGCACTCATTTAAAATTTATTAACAAATTACAGTTACTGATTGACGAATCTATACTTTTGCAGCTGAATGAAAAAAAGAGTTCTACTTTTACCCATTATTTTTCTTTTAATTTTTCCTACTTATGCCTGGGAAGTCATCCCTAATCATATTCCAGTTAAAAAAGTAAAAGACAATAGAATTTCTTTTGAAACTTATAGCTTAAATCTCTATAAACAATTAGGTGATAAAGATCTTAATGAAAAGGCATTTGAAACAGCTTTAAAAGGATACTTGCAATTAAAGTCCACAGGTAAATTAGAGAAAAATGAATTACTTTCTATAGTTGATTTTAGCAAATCTTCAAATGCAAAACGTTTTTTTATTATAGATGTTAATCAGAGAAGTATTGTATATAAAACATTTGTGGCACATGGTAGAAACTCTGGTGGAGAATTTGCTACCAAATTTTCAAATAGAATAAGTAGCTATCAAAGCAGTTTAGGTTTTTATAAGACTGCTGAAACCTATAGTGGTAAACATGGTTTTTCATTGCGTCTTGATGGATTAGAATATACCAATAGTAATGCAAGAGCCAGAGCAATTGTAATTCACGGTGCTGATTACGTAAGTAAAAATTTCATTACCAAAAATGGAAGATTAGGGAGAAGTTTAGGATGTCCGTCGCTCCCAAAAAAACTGCATAAAGAAATCATTGAAAAAATAAAAAATGGTAGTTGTCTTTTTATTTATCATCCAAATCAATCTTACTTAAAAAAATCTACTTTGGCGAATGCCAATGTTAGCGCATTAGATTTTTCTATCGAAGCTAATTCGTAAGTTGTTTTTTAGTAAGTAAAGTTGTTAGTTTTTTATCAATTCCATAAATATCATCATAGAAAATTAAACGGCCCTCTCTATCTGCTTTAGCGGTAAAATAATATAGATAAACTGGTATATTTTTTTTTAGTCTAATTGATTTTTCTTTTTCTCTAATAATATAATCATTAACACTGTCTATATTGTATTTGTTTTTATCCTTACTAAGAATATGATCTGCCAATTCCATAGCTTTCTCAACACGTACGCAGCCATGACTATATGCCCTAAGTTCTCTACTAAATAGTAATCTTGATGGTGTATCGTGTAAATAAATAGCATGTTTATTTGGGAAAATAAATTTTACATAACCCAAAGAATTGTACCCTCCTCCTTTTTGCCTGAAATAATAATTAAAGTTATCAGAATTTACGCTATTCCAATCATATGTATTGATATCAATTTTTTTATACTCCTTATCAAAGACATCATAGTTGTTACGACTTAAATATGATGAATCTTTTTGGGCTTTCACCAATATTTCTTCAAGTGATATTTTTTTAGGCACATGCCAATAGGGGTATGCAATAACGTATTGTAATGAATCTCTAATTTCTGGAGTAGGAGTCTTCTTCTTACCCACAACTACATTTGATTCAAACACTGACGTACCATTTTCTACAACATCCATTTCAAATGAAGGTATATTCACAAAGATATGATTAGGTTGTATTTCTTCTTTCCAGCGCCACATTTCTAGATTAGCTACCAATTTTTGGTAATACTCATAAGGGCTCATCGATAAAGCTTTGGCTGTATTTTTACCTACTAGGCCGTCCGATTTGAGTCCATGCTCTTTTTGAAACTTTTTTAATGCTTTAATGTACAATGAATCTGTAGAAATAGAATCTAAATACTGGTGAAGTATCAATGCCTCTTGCGATTGTTGGATAGCTTTTAAAGAATCAATTCTAAAATTTTCAACCAAAACAGAATTTGTACTTAAAGAAGATTTTTCAATAAAATACTCTAATTGTTTCTGTAAATTTTTGTACTGCCTATTTTGTGGCTGTAGTTCTAAAAGTTTTTCAATTAAACTATCCTTTTTATATGCTAATTTCAAGTGTTTTGGCATGCTAACCATAAACTTCTTCCTTGGTAAAACAGTAATGGAATCTATGGAGTCAAGCATGCCGTAATGCAATTGCTGTCCAAATTTCATATAAAAATTAGTCAACAATAATTCAAGTTTTGATGCCAATTCATATCGTTGCGATTTCTCATTAATTTTTTGAAGTGAAGATTTATGAGACCTTAAAATATCTGTATGAAAACTCGATGACTTTAGCCCGTAGTTTCTAGCATTTACCAATTTTTCAATGAGGTTTTGCCCATCAGTTGAAATTAATATTGAGTCTTGAATCCATATAGGAGTGTATTCATTTATTGAATAGAAATCGCGAATCCATCGACTACTATCAAGTAAAATACTTTTAATTTCTTCATCATTTTTTAAGCGTTCAAAATCTTTCTTAAAAAAATCAGTAAATTCTTTTTTATAATCTCTTTTCTCTAAAACAGTAGTATGCTTTTTTCTTTCTTTTTTACAAGAAAATATCAATACCAAGCATATCAAAACAGGAAGTATTCTTTTCATAACATAATGCTAGCAACATTGTCTGTGACAAACTAAAAGTACTAAAAATTTAACTTTTAGCTAATTAACAAATGATTTCCTACTGCACAATGTAAGCATTTTTGCTTACTGCAATATTCATTTTTTAATTGAAGCAATGCTTGTGTTTCTAATGCTGAATCAGAAATTATACCAAAATCAGAAAACTTTGATATGATTGAATTCTTTTCTGCCTTAATTGATTTAATCAAATCTAAAATATGAGAGGTATTTGATTTTCCTAAATGCTTTTGATAAGCGAACTTTAAAGGGATAATGGTATTGATTAATAAAAGATCTATAAAAGGTTTAGAAAGTTTTTTTCGGTATTTTTTGGAATTGGTTTCAAATGTATAATGATCATCCCAAAAAAACGAAGCTTTAATATTGAAAAGTTTATAAAAATCATGAATTGACCTACTCTCAATAGCCTTAGAAAATACATTTTGATGATGGTGGTATAAGGAAGCAAATTGGGCTAAACGTATGGTAGGAAAATTATTTGGTCGCAATCTAAAAAACTGTGGCTTATTGGTCAAAATCTCTTTTAAACTATGCTTTTTTAATAAATACCAATACTCTTGTTGTAAATTTGTAAAGTATTGATTCTCATATTCTGGAGTTAGTAATCCTGATTGACCAAAAAATAATGCTTCCAAAGATTCCAACTTATGCCACTCCTTTTTTACAACAGAAAATTCTAAACGATTTGACATTTCAAAAAAAGCTTCTCCATTTACTTTTAATCCAAAATTTTTAGCCAGTAGCTTAAATTGAACAGCCTCCCAATCATTATTAGATTTCTTTAACAAAGAGAAAATCATTTCTGACTTTCTTTCCAGTCGCTCAAAATACAATCGTTCTAACCAATTCTTAAAGGTAAAGTCATCTACAGAATGAATTTTTCCTTCACAATTATTCCATTTACTACTTGAGGACATTAGATCACGATAACTTACTAATATAGAAGCGTCAACAGCCTTCCATAACTCTAGTGTGGGTAGTTGAATATTATTCTTCATAAATACAGGTACATCATCTTCCCAAACTACATGCAAAATTACATTGTCATAGTTTGTGTCTTTTTCATGACCATGCACGTACCAATCTGATGATTTTACGTGTAACTCTACATTCCCTGCCCATTTTTGATTTCCTATAATGAGCTGGGCATTGAAAAAATCAGGTCCGGCATTATGATTAGACTGACCTGTTGAAACTATCTGTAGTTCTTCACCAAGAGTTGTTTTTAGTTTGTTCTTTTTGAAATGCTGAAACTTCCAAATAAATTCAATGAAATCTTCTTTCATACAAGCAAATTACAAATTTGTAGGATTCATTCTTGTAAAACTTTGAATAATTAATTAAAAAAACGAACTTGGGCAAGTAAAGATATTCTGATGACAGGAAATAACATCTTAGATGAACTTATTCTAGGGTATAGAACACTTATATATAAGCGATATCAGTTTGAAAATTTAAAAGCCAATTATAATTTACCAGCTTCATTTACTGAAGAGAAAATAGATGGAATTAGAGATTACTTTTTAGAATATATATATCCAGATCTAGATAAGCGTCATCAACTTAACGAAGCGTTTGAGAGTCTAGATAATTACATAAAAAGCCCTAACAAACTTTTACGAATTCTTGTTGATTCTAGTAAACTGATCTTGAAACACGGAAGGCATTTACCCAAAATTTTAAAAGCAGGGCTTAGGGCTTTACGATCATTTAGAGATGCTAATAATTTTGAACAAAATCTGCTAGAAGAGGCAATGAAATTAAAAATGACTCCTCCTTTTGATGATGAAAAGATTAATGCATTGATACGAAAACTTGATAAAAAAGATATAGATCAATTTGTTCAAAGTTCTAAAACATTATTCGAAACGCTCTATGATCAAGTATTGGTAAAAAAGATCATTACCATTGTTGATTATTTAATTCTTCAAATGAAAAAAAATAATAAGATTTACTCTCCAGCAGAAATAATAGGCTTGGAACTTGGCCATGAACTTATTAATGAAGGAAATCAACTTTTTTCTTCTCTAAAAAAACAAGATCAGAAATACTTAATTAATATGATTACAAAAATTGAAAAAGAAAATTTAAATAAGATATATAATAATAGATAATTACTTGTTTAAGGAAAATGTCTCATGTGAAATTTAGGATCAATTATTGATATATGAAGTTGATTATTTAAATTACGTTAATTACATCATATTTTGTGATAATATGATACTTATTATCACCTAAATCAACAAGAACAGCTTCATTTTCTTTATTAAGCAGCTTTGATATCTGATCTACACTAGCAGTACCAGCAACAATTGGGAATGGCTGTTTCATTAATTCCTTAATAGGCTTGTCTGCAATATTTTTATCTTCAAAATAAGCTCTAAAAAGATCACTCTCATCCACAGAACCCACAAAACCGTTTGTGTCCTCAACCGGAATTTGTGAAATATCATACTTGCGCATTCTATCTATGGCATGAGAAACCAATTCTTCTGTTTTTACAGTAACTAAAGGTTTATTAATATGATCTTTTATCAAATCAACGGCTAGGGTAATTTCTTCCTCTAAAAAACCTCTGTCACGCATCCAATCATCATTAAACATTTTACCAACATAACGGCTACCATGATCATGAAATAATACAACTACAATATCATCCTTTTTAAAGTGCTCTTTTAATTGCAATACTCCTTTTATGGCAGAACCAGCTGAGTTACCAACAAAAATACCTTCTTCTTTAGCTAACTTTCTGGTAAAAATTGCGGCGTCTTTATCAGTTACTTTGGTAAAACCATCAATAATATCAAAATTTACATTTTCAGGTAAAATATCTTCTCCAATACCCTCAGTAATGTAAGGGTATATCTCATTTTCATCAAACACACCTGTTTCGTGATATTTTTTAAATACCGAACCGTAAGTGTCCACTCCCCATATCTTCACATTAGGGTTGTGTTCTTTCAAATATTTACCCACACCTGAAATGGTTCCACCTGTACCTACACCTACTACAAAATGGGTTACTTTTCCATCTGTTTGCTTCCAAATCTCAGGGCCAGTTTGTTCATAATGCGCTACTGCATTACTTGGATTATCGTATTGATTAACATACCAAGAATTTGGGATTTCCTCACCTAGTCGTTTTGAAACAGAATAGTAACTTCTGGGGTCATCTGGTGCCACATCTGTTGGACATACTATAACCTCAGCACCGACCGCCTTTAGAATATCAACTTTTTCTTTAGACTGCTTATCGGTGGTAACGAAAATACACTTATAACCTTTTACAACCCCGGCTAGAGCCAAACCCATACCTGTGTTACCCGAAGTACCTTCTATAATCGTTCCTCCTGGTTTTAAACGACCATCAGCTTCTGCATCTTGTACCATTTTTAAAGCCATTCTATCTTTTACCGAGTTGCCAGGGTTAAACGTTTCTACTTTTGCCAATACCAAAGCATCAATTTCTTGGGTAATTTTGTTTAATTTAACTAAAGGTGTATTACCAATAGTTTCCAATATATTCTCTGCGTAGTTCATGCTTGAATTTTATCGCCCCAAAAATAGCGATTACAAACTATAAAATTAAAGTGTTAGCCAAACATTCTTGGGAAAGTCTTTTCTTTAGAATACCTCAAGATATTTATACGAAAAATAGAACGTAAAAAACCTAATCCGTAACCTAGAAATTGAATCAAAGTGGTTATTACGCTTAGCAGAGCTACAGCTATATTCTTATTTTTAATAAAACTATCTAAAAAAATGAGTATAAAATAAAACCCATAGAGAATTAATAACCATTTAGAATCTAAGACAAAGGTTAAAGCTGATAACAGAAAAACTAAGATAAATAAGCTAGGAAACCAATAGGTCATTTTTGCAGTATTAGGGTGTTGTTTATTTAAAATGGGGCGTGTAGCACCAAAATTAAAGGTCTGCATAAAGAAACTTCGTAATGTGTTTCTGCGTTTGTGATATACATATGCATTTTCAATAAACTGTGATTCAAATCCGTTTTCCCAAAGCCTAAACGTTAAGTCAATGTCTTCACCAAAACGTTGAGCTCCAAATCCATCAGTTTTTTCAAATGCCTTCTTTGATAGCCCCATATTAAAGCTACGAGGTTGAAATTTTTCTAAATTTTTATTTCCTCTAATACCTCCTGTAGTTAACACCGAAGTCATTGAGTAATTAATAGCTTTTTGTAGAATAGTAAAAGATGTGTGCGCAGCATCTGCTCCACCAAACGCATCTGTAAACTTTCCTTGTAAAGCTTTATCTACTTCAATAAGATAACTGTCAGGTAATAGCACATCAGAATCTAAAATGATAAAGTAATTACCCGAGGCTCGTTGCATTCCATAATTTCTACTCTGTCCTGGACCACTATTTGTTTTAAAAAAGTATTTTATATCCAAAGAACCTGAATAAGAATCAAGCACTTTTTTAGAAGTAATTTCAGAACCATCCTCTACAATAATGATTTCAAAACTATTCTGAAAAGTTTGTTTAGCTAAACTACCTAGTAACTCCTCAACCTCTTGAGGGCGATTAAAAACAGGAACAATAATGGAGAAATTAAAATTCAAGACGCGTGTAAAAACCTTTCAAAAATAAAAAAAGCCCTCTTAATGAGAGCTTTTCATATTTTTTAAAATACTTTATTCTTTAATTACTTTAAACATACCCACTCCATCGCCCACGTAGGCGCGTATAAAATATGCTCCTGTAGCGAAGCCTGACAAATCTAACTCTGTCTCTAGTTTAGATGGTGCCATTAATCTTAACTGTTGGCCAAACTGATTGTAAACAGCCAAAAACCTAATCTCTTCTTTTGCTTTTACTTGTAGGTTTTGCCCTCTTCTTAATGGGTTAGGGTAATATTCAAATCCTTTTTCTAACAATTCATCTATAGATAAAGGGTCTGAAGTAATATTTAATGTAAATGCACCTTCAGGCAAATCAGCTGTTGCATTAGCATTCCCTACATTTAAATAATAGGTTTCTCCAATTGACGAAGTAAAAGTAACAGCTTCTGCATTACCCACAGTTCCATTATTAGCTCCCTGAACACAAGTAAAAGCTCCACATGAACCAGTGTAAACACCTATTTGAGCATCCCATCCAGTAGGAAAAACATTAATTGTTAGATTCGTTCCATCACCAGTAAATGTGTACCAAACTCCATCATTCATTCCACTTACACATCCTGCAACATCTATAAACCCAGCATTATTAGTTGCAGAGGTTGCATCTTCAGACGAAGAAAAAGGGAAGTTATTGACTTCAGTAGCATCATCACAAGCATCATTATCTGGCGCTGCTGGTTGCGAACCTACACAAACATCAAATGTTGTATCATGTGAACCTGTACTACTGGTGAACACTCGAATATAGTAAGTATTACCAATAACTAAACTTGTTAGGGTATTTTCATTAAAATCGCTACAAAAGATAACGTCAGTAGTTATTAACCCAGTACAATCACCCGAATCATCTCCAGCATTAAAAACTGAAAAATATAAATCAGTCTCTGAGCCTGAAATATTTAGTAATTCTATTTTATGCGATGTATTAGTAGCAACAAACTTAAACCAAACATCGTCTGTTGCATTTGTTGAAGATCCTGGACAAACATTCACATTGCTAGAAGCAGTGGCTCCTGCCACAGTGCCTTGTGAAACATTTGAACATAAAAAGTTATTATTTACAGTTAATTCTGTAGCGCCTGTACAATCATCATTAGCTGGCTGTGCTAATACAATTTGACTACAAAATAAAAAAGTAAATAATAAAAATACGTTAGTAGCTTTTTCCCTCATTCGCTATATTTTTAAATTATCCAGTTTATTTAAAGGGGTTTTAAACCCAAAAATAACTATACCTAATAAAATAAACGTTTATTTTACTAAAAAATTTTACACGAATTTAACTATTTAAATAAGTGGAAGACTATAGTATAAACCGAGTTATCCTATTACTTATCAACAAAATAATCCATTACTGACTGGCTGACTCCCATGTTTGAGAAACCGCCATCATGAAATAAGTTCTGTAAAGTTACCTTCTTAGTTAGGTCTGAAAATAAAGAAATTGTGTAATCTGCACAATCCTGAGCAGATGCATTACCTAGAGGAGACATTTTCTCAGCATATGAAATAAATCCATCAAACCCCTTTACTCCCTGCCCTGCAGTAGTAGGAGTAGGTGATTGTGATATTGTATTTACTCTTACTTTTTTATCTGTACCAAAGAAATAGCCAAAACTTCGTGCAATAGATTCTAAATACGCTTTGTTATCAGCCATATCATTGTAATCTGGAAAAACTCGTTGTGCTGCCATATAAGTTAAAGCCACTATTGACCCCCATTCATTCATTGCATCCTGGTGGTATAATACGTGCATTACTTTATGAAAAGAAACAGCAGAAACATCCCAACCTTTAGTGGTAAAATCATAATTCTGGTCTGTATAATGTTTACCCTTTCGTACATTAACTGACATGCCTATTGAATGCAATACAAAATCTAATTTGCCACCCAAAATCTCAATTGATTTCTCTACAAGATTGTTCAAATCATCCAAATTTGTGGCATCAGCTGGTACTATTTCAGAATTAGTTTTTTCAGCCAATTCTTTTATGGCACCCATTCGCATAGCAATAGGCGCATTGGTCAATACAAATTTAGCACCTTCTTCATGCGCTCTTTCAGCTGTTTTCCATGCAATTGAATTTTCATCTAGCGCCCCAAAAATGATTCCCTTTTTTCCTTTAAGTAAGTTGTGCATATACTAGTTTTAGTTAGTTAATATTTTAATACGTTGCAAAATTGTCATTTTATTTTTAACCCTATTAATAGAGGCATATAATCCTTCTAATGCTTTATTACTCAGCGTTTCTTTAACCGCTAATTTGTAGTGTTTATAGGCTTGCATTATATCTCCTGCTCGCTCAAAAGCCTGCCCCATAGTATTATAAATTGTTGATTTATCAGCTACCTTGTTGTCTATAACTTTATTACCAAATTTAATCATTTCATTATAATCATTCATATCTAGTAATAAATAAGCATAGTTTGCATAACCAGCATGATAGTCAGGAGCATATTTAATAGCTAACTCTAAATGTCTCTTAGCTTTCTTATAATCAGAAAATTTTATCTGATACATCCAACCTAAATGATTATGAGCTCTACCGTAGTCAGGAAATTCACTCAACAATTCTAATAAAAGCTCTTTAGCTTCAACAATTTTATTTTCATCTATGAGCTTATCAGCTTCATAAAAAAGGTTTTCTGCCTTGTTTTCTGTCTCCATAGTTAATTAATTCAATAATTCTTTAGCATGCGTAATTGCAGATTGTACCTTTTCTTTACCACTCAGCATTTCAGCCAGCTCCTCAACGCGGTCATTAGCATTTAAAAGTTTCATATTTGTTGTTGTGATTCCATTTTTTTCTTCTTTATAAACCTTAAAGTGACTATGACCCTTTGCTGCTATTTGAGGCAAATGTGTTATAGAAATTACTTGCATGTAATTACTCATGTCTAACATAATTGCCGCCATTTTATTAGACACCTCACCGGAAACACCAGTATCTATTTCATCAAAAATAATAGTTGGTAAATTTAAATATTGCGATAACAGAGATTTCACGGATAACATTATTCTTGATAATTCACCTCCAGAGGCTGTTTTTTTAACTGATTTAAAGGAACTACCTTTATTAGTAGATAATAAAAATTGCAATTCATCTTTACCATTTTTAAAATATGTATCCTGTGCGTTGATCTCAATTTTGAATCGGGTATCAGACATTGCTAGATCTTCCAATAATTTTTCTAGCGACTTTTTTAGCTTTGGAATAGCATCTATCCTATTATTATGAATTGTAACTGCAAACGCATCAAGTTTAACTTGTATAGCTTCAATCTCTCTCTTTTTAGCTACAATTATTTCAGATGCATTCTCTACTGTTTCTATTTTTTGAGAAAGTGATTCTTGTATCTGAATTAGTTCTTCAATAGACGTCACCTGATGTTTTTTCTTGAGATCATAAATAAGCTGTAGTCGGTTATTTAAACGTTCAATTTCACTTGGATTGTAAACTACTTCTTCACTTGTATTTTCAATGGCATCAGCTATATCATTGAACTCTATTTCTAAGCTCTCTATTCTTGAAGCAAGTTCTTGATAGTCTTTACTATAAGATGCTAGTTTATTTAGATTCTGCCTGATAGAATGTAAACCAGATTTTAAACCAAGTTGCTCTTCATTTGCTTTATTGACTATTTCTAAAAGTAATTGCTTAATAACTTCACTATTGTTAAGTTTATCAAGTGCCTCCTCTAAAGCTACTGCTTCTCCTACCCTTAGTTCTGATGAATTCAGCTCTTTCAAAAGAAAAAGGTCATAATCATATTGCTGTTTAGCAGCTTCACCTGCTTTTCTTATCTCCTCTAATGCCCTTCTAAGCCTTTTAAATTCAGATAATTTATCTTCATAAGATTTAAGCAAATTCTCATTCTTTGCTAGGGCATCAAGAATTTTGAACTGAAAGTCTGTATCTGTAAGTTGTAGCGTTTGATGCTGCGAATGAACATCAACTAATTTTTCTCCTAACTGCTGCAGCACATCAAGAAGCACAGGTGTATCATTAATAAATGCTCTTGACTTACCCGATGGTAAAATCTCTCTTCTTAAAATAGAAGGTTCTTCAAAATCCAAATCATTTTCTTCAAAAAAATGATTCAAATCGTACTTCTTTAATGAAAAATCTCCTTCAACTATACATTTAGTAGTTTCATCTTTTAAGGATGATAAGTCTGCTCGTTTCCCTAAAATAAGAGATAAAGCCCCAAGAAGTATTGATTTACCCGCACCCGTTTCTCCTGTAATAACACTAAAACCCTCATTGAAATGAATTTCAAGCTTATCTATTAATGCAAAATTCTTAACTGAAAGTCGTTGAAGCATTTTAAAGTTCTATAATTAAAAAATGAGTGCAAAACACTCATCAAACTTAAAATAAATTGTGCTAAATTTTAAGTGTTATATTTTAATTTTTTCCCACTTATAACTGTATGCAGGGTAAATACGCTGTAGCACTTCTTTTAAGTTTCCTGAATTTATTCTAGGACCTCCCGAAAAAATATCTACCAACTCATCAGACTTAGTATCCATAAAAACACGCAATAAATAAGAATTTGCCCTTCTATTGAACATATTTTGCATTTTCAGTACAGCATCTGCAATAACTTGTTTCGATTCTTTCTTATTATCAGACATCACGTCTAACCCATTAAGGTGATATTCGTACATAGCTTCCCTATAGTCTTTATACAATGGTGCTAGTAAATTCTCATTAAGTTGATAACGTGTTGTATTTCCATCATTACGATTCCATCCTGCAAAGCCCCCTTGTTGGGCTATATTAACAACTTTTTCAGCCTCTTCATAATACTCTTGCCCGCCATTTAGTGCAAAAGTATCTGCATCAATCCCCAGAATAGTATAAGCATAAAACGTTAGGATGGACATCAAATTAGAATCAAATGCATTTTGATTATAGATCAATGGTTGAAACTCATTATAAGTAAAGCTTAAGTTATCATCTTGATAATTAAAAATAGGTGTTTGGTAGGTAGAATTAAATACGGGACGTGTAACTTGTACCTGAAGACTTCCTCTAAACTCATTAGATGATGGTTGTTCTGAAATAAGCAAGGTAATAGCACATTGAATTTTTTCCTGATTCTTATAATTCCTATTTGTCCATTTGGTATTATTAAAATATTCACTAATACCTCTTTGAAGTGTATTATAAACCTGCGTATTTGAATTTTGAATTTGATCTGCATTTACTATAACAGTGCATTCTAACTCTTGAGCAATTAGGTTTGCTGAAAAAAGAAAAACTAATATGCAGAAAAACTTACGCATGTATTCTTTGTAATATTTCATTAAAAATATCTGCTGCCACTTCTTTTTTAGTTTTTACGGGATAAGCATTCTCTTGTTCGTTACGATCAATGATTGTAACCTTATTGGTCTGCTTTTTAAATCCGGCATCTTTATCTTGTAACGAATTTAATATAATTAAGTCTAAATTCTTCTTTCTTAATTTCTCTTTCGCATTTGCCAATTCGTTATTAGTCTCTAATGCAAACCCAACTAAAAATTGATCTTTCTTGTCTTTACCCATAGAGGCTAAAATATCTTGCGTTTTTACAAGATCAATAGACATGGCATTACTTTTCTTTTTTAGTTTCTTATCAGCTATAGAAGCAGGTTTGTAATCTGCTACGGCCGCGGAAGCTATAACTATATTAACTTCTTTGTAGTACTTATGAGCAGCATCATACATACTTTGAGCACTTACCACATCTATCCTTTTAATTAAACTATGAGCTACCTTTTCATGAGATGGGCCAGATACTAAAATAACTTCAGCGCCGAGATTAGCTGCACATTTGGCCAGTTCAAATCCCATTTTACCAGAAGAATGATTACCAATAAATCTAACGGGGTCAATAGCTTCATATGTAGGACCTGCAGTTATCAATACTTTTTTTCCATTTAATGGAAGGCTAGATAGCATTTCCTGCTCAATAAAGGTCACAATATTATCTGGTTCCGCCATTCTGCCCTCTCCTACTAACCCACTAGCAAGTTCACCACTTTCAGCAGGAATCATAACATTACCAAAACTTTGTAGTTTATCTAATGTTTCTTTTGTAGATGGATGTTTATACATATCTAAATCCATCGCTGGAGCAAAATACACCTTACTTTTAGCTGATAGGTACGTAGCCAGCAAAAGATTGTCGCAAGTACCATGCGCCATTTTTGACAAAGTATTTGCCGTAGCAGGTGCGATCACCATAAGGTCAGCCCAAAGACCTAGTTCAACATGATTATTCCATAATTCATTCTCTTCTTCTTTATCATAAAAAGTAGAATGAACGGGATTCTTAGAAAGTGTTGAAAGTGTAAGTGGCGTTACAAAATCTTTAGAAGCAGGAGTCATAATTACTTGAACATTCGCTCCTGACTTTATAAAAAGTCTTACCAAATGTGCTGTTTTATAAGCAGCAATTCCTGCTGTAACGCCCAGCAGCACGTTCTTACCACTTAAAACAGACATTTATTCCTGATTATCTGTATCTTCTGTTGGGTTTCTGAAGTAAATCTTATCTTCTAACCACTCTTGAACTGCAATGGCTGTAGGCTTAGGTAGCTTTTCATAAAAACGAGAAACTTCAATTTGCTCCTTATTTTCAAAAACCTCCTCTAAACTATCATTATGAGTAGCAAACTCTTCTAACTTATCAATAAGCTCATGCTTAAGATCATCGTTAATTTGAGTGGCTCTTTTAGCCATAATAGCAATTGACTCATAAATATTCTCTGTTGGAGCTTCAATCTTTTCCTTATCATAAGTAACCGTAGTTACTGCAGCTTCTGTGTTCTTATAATCCATTATTGCTTGTATTAATATTTTTAAAATTTTCTAACTGTTTCTTTGTTCGTTCTATTTCCTTACTTAAACTATTTTGCATCTTGTCAAGCTCAGCTATTTTATTAGATTCAGGATAATTTTTCTTAAACTTATTATAAACTACTATGGCATCTTGTAGCCGTTTTTCCTTTTTATAGAGTACGCTGTTGATGGCTAAATCATTTGATGCTTTAAACTTATAATACAACGCATCCTCTTTTAAGTCAGAGCCGAAATTATCCTGCAAAAAATTCTCAAATGCCATAATAGCAGCATTGTAATCTTCTATGTGATAGTATTGCTTGGCGATCTCAAATTCTTTCTTCTCTAAACGATAGCTTAATTCATTAAAATACTTATTTGCTTCCTCTATTCTTGAACTACTTGGATACTTATCTATGAAACTTTGAAATGCTTCTATAGCTTTTCTAGTATCCTGCTGGTCTCTACTATATTTAGGTGCTGCCAAATAATGACTATGTGCTGCTAAATAAGTAGCTTCCTCAATTCTTGAACTTTTAGGATAATTAGCAATAAACCGATTAAAATAATAGGATGCTAAGTCATAATTACCCGTTTTATAATTTGCCTGAGCAACCATAAATTGGATACGCTGCATCTGAGGTTTGCGTTCGTAACGCGGAATCACCTTCTCAAATAATGTTATTGCTTTATTGTACTTACCTTCCTCAAATAATTTAGTGGCAAACTTGTACTGATCTTCAGCTTTTCCCTTATTTAAAACCTTCTGATATTCACCACAAGATGAAAGCGAAGCAGTTACTAATAAAGCAACAAAAATTTTCTCAATTTTAAGCATTTTGCAAAATTACTTATTTCTAATGGATTTACGAAACTATTTTTCTATAGTTCGTGACAAAAATAATGGTGTTTTATTACCCTACTAAGAGATCAGTGCTAAAAGTTTGTTAATTACACTTCAGGACTAGCAGCAGAAGAAACCACAGTAAGCTGCTTTACATCACTATCAAAGAGATATAAACCACCTTTATCATCACCAATAAGATTAATCTTATCTAAGATATTTCTTGCTAATGCCTCCTCTTCTATTTGTTCTGCCACATACCATTGTAGAAAATTATGTGTGGCATAATCTTTTTCTTCTAAAGTAATATGCACTAAGTCATTTATACTTTGAGATACCATTACTTCATGATCAAATAAATCTTGAAACATTTCTTTAAAAGATCCAAAGGAAACCGGGGGTGCTTTCAATGTAGAAATTTTAGCATGTCCTCCTCGTTCATTAATAAACTTTACTAGTTTTAACATATGCATACGCTCTTCATCAGAATGGGCATACATAAACTGAGCAACACCTTCAAAACCTTGAACTTCTGCCCATGAGGCCATTGCTAAATATACTTGAGAAGATTCTGCCTCTATAGTGATTTGATCATTTAATGCTTTTTCTACTGTTTTACTAAGCATGAGTGCTGTTTTTGATTTTAATATAATTGTGTAAAATTACGAATTTTTTCCCGTAGAGATGATGTAGCTTCTACTAAAGGAAGGCGCACATAATTTTGGCAAATACCTAGTTCTTGCAAAAGCGTCTTTATTCCAGCTGGATTATTTTCTTCAAAGATAAGGTTAATAATATCCATTAAACCAAAATGCAATGCGTAGGATTCTTTTGCCTTTCCCTGCAGTCCTAAACGCACCATTTCAGAAAACTCTTTTGGGTATCCTTGCCCAATTACAGAGATCACTCCTGCACCGCCAGCCAGAACCATACCTAAAGCCAAGTCATCATCACCTGATATTACCAAAAATTCATCAGGCTTATTTTTTAATATTTCTAAATACTGATGCACATTGTTACCAGCCTCTTTTACCGCAACGATATTATTGAAATCAGAAGCTAAACGAATCGTAGTTTGTGGCTCCATATTCTTTGCAGTTCTACCAGGCACATTATACATGATGATAGGTTTATCGGTAGCTTCCGCAATGGCCTTGTAATGTTGATAAAAGCCTTCTTGAGTGGGCTTATTGTAATAAGGTGCTACTGACAAAATAGCGTCAATTGAAGATAAATCTGTTTGATTAATTTCTTCTATAACAGCTTGCGTATTATTACCTCCAATACCTAAAACTACAGGAAGCCTCCCATTATTCACTTCAACTACCTTCTTTGTTACTTCTACTTTTTCCTCTTTTGTAAGTGTTGTAGATTCTCCTGTTGTACCCAGTACAACTAAATATTCAATGCCATTATCAATTTGAAAATTAACCAACTTTTCTAATGCAGAAAAATCAATTTCTCGTTGATCATTAAATGGAGTTGCCAAAGCAACACCAGTACCCATAAATGCTTCCATTAAACTAAGTTCATTATTTGAAGATACTTACCTAGCTCTTCATTAAAAATATCAATTTTATTCGGCTCTACAGCGACTGTGAAATCATACAAATCAGTAAATGTTTCATTCGCAAAACTCACTTTAAGTTTAGCATTAGAACGTACTGTAACCAGATTGGCATATACGCTATCATGATTGCAGTAATTGATAAGTATGTCATAATCAGAATCAACAAAATCACGTAAATTAGGAGCCTTTATCTTACCATACATTCCAAAATCTTTTTCTGAAAAAGTATTGTAGTGCTGAGATACAAATTCATCTTTTAGATTTTCAAAAATGATAATTTCAAACATTTTATGAGGTAGATTTAATTTCTGACTCAAACTTCTTGAAATATCATAGCTACCAAACAAACGTGAATCTGCTAAAACACCAATAGAACCAACCTTATTCGGTACTTTTTTAGCACTTTTCTTCAGCTTCTTAAATTCTTTGTCAAAGTAACGCTGCGCAGTATTTTTCTTTAGTCCAGTAAAATTCATGTATGATTTACAATTGAGGTTAAAATTAACTAAAATGGATGGATTCGATCCTTAAGAATTCAAAAAATAAACGAAATATAGAACTAGGTTAGTATTTAAACAGGAGTATAAATTTTGTTTTAACTTAAGTTTATAAATTAGCTAAACTTTTATGAAGACAGAAATTAGAAAAGCTATATTATCAGATGTTCCTGTTTTAGAGGATTTCTTACAGCGGTTAATTGCTGTTGAACGACCAATGGATATATCTTTAGAGCAAGAGGAACATATTAAATACTACGACATATCAGAATTTATTAAATCTGAAGATGCAGAGCTATTTGTTGCTGCGGTAAATGGTGAAGTTGTAGGTTCAGGCTATGGCCTGATTAAACAAAATAAATCACATTTTTCTCATAAACATCATGGCTATGTTGGCTTCATGTTTGTAAAAGAAGAATACAGAGGGAAAGGAATAAGTAAATTAATTCTAGATGCTATTTTTAATTGGTTTAAATCTAGAGGTATTAAAGAAACGCGTTTGCAAGTTTATCAGGAAAATCCAAGTGCAATCAAAGCTTATGAAAAAGCAGGATTTAAAAAAAATCTTATTGAAATGTTGCATTATTTAGATTGAATGAAAAATTATATCATTAAAACCGAGAGACTTGGTCTCAGAAATTGGAAAGATAGTGACCTTGAACCATTTGCAGCAATGTGTGCTGATGAACATGTAATGGAGTTCTTTCCGAATACATTATCAAAGGAACAAACCAAAGAGTTAATAGCAAGGATGCAAAATCATTTTAAAAAATATGGTTATTGCTATTTTGCTGTTGACAGATTAGATACACAAGAGTTTATTGGTTTTATAGGATTGCTAAATCAAACTTACGAAAGTCATTTTACACCTTGTGTAGATATAGGCTGGCGGCTTTCTTTAGAATCATGGGGAAATGGTTTTGCCACAGAAGGTGCTGAAGCATGTTTAGATTTTGCTTTCAATGAATTAAACTTAGATGAAGTTTTTTCTGTAGCACCTATACTTAATAAAAAATCTCAAAACGTTATGAAAAAAATTGGCATGCAGTATCATTCAGAATTTATACATCCTAAAATTGATAAAAACAATCCTTTAAGTAAATGTACTGTATATAAAATTTTAAAAGAAGAGTTATAAAACTTCTCCTGATTCTTTTAATTTTTCAGCATTTTCAGCGAGCTTCAATTCTTCTATGATTTTATGAATATCACCATTCATAACATTTCCTAAATCATATAAGGTAAGGCCTATTCTATGCTCAGTAACTCGTCCTTGCGGATAGTTATAAGTTCTAATTTTAGCAGACCTATCGCCACTGGAAACCATACTTTTTCTTCTGGCAGCATCTTCTGCTTGCTTTTTAGCTAGTTCAGCTTCATATAAACGAGAACGCAATACCTTGATTGCTTTTTCTAAGTTCTTATGTTGAGATTTTTCATCCTGACATTTAGCCTCAATACCTGTTGGAATATGTTTTAATTGAATAGCAGAATATGTAGTGTTTACACTTTGCCCTCCTGGCCCTGTAGAAGTCGTTCTGATGATCTTCACGTCTTTCATGTCCAATTCAACATCAAACTCTTCTGCCTCAGGCAATACCATGACTGTTGCCGCAGATGTATGTACACGTCCTTGAGTTTCTGTTTGTGGCACACGTTGTACCCGATGTACACCAGCTTCAAACTTTAAATCACCATACACGTCCTCACCAGAGACACTAAATATTATTTCTTTAAATCCACCAGAAGTTCCATCATTTAGGTCAACCACTTCGGTCTTCCACCCTTTATCAGAGCAGAATTTGGTATACATTCTATAGAGATCACCTGCAAAAATACTTGCCTCGTCGCCACCAGTTCCTGCACGTATTTCCATCATCACATTTTTAGCATCTTCAGGATCCTTAGGTATCAACATATACTTAATATCTTCCTCAAGCTTTGGTATTTTTTCATTAGCCTCATCAAGCTCAAGTTGTGCCATCTCAACCATCTCTGCATCAGAACCATCATCAATGATTTCTTTCGCTTCATTGATATTGTTAAGCAAAGTCTCATAAACACTTCCTTTATCAACCAGCGCTTTTAAATCTTTATATTCTTTATTTAGTTTCACATACCGCTTTTGGTCTGAAATCACATCTGGTTGAATGATCAGATCAGATACCTCATCAAAACGTTGTTTCACTATGCGCAGTCTTTCTAACATAAGTACTTTTTAAGGTTTGCAAATTTAATCATTTTTTAATCTTACTTCATATTATGATCTTCAAACTGATATATCATATGAAAATATAAGAATATCAATAATTTTGTTAGCACACTAACTTAAAAGCATCTAATCATGAAAAAAATATTAGTACTTATAGTATTTTTCGCGCTTACTTTTTTAAGTTGTGGTGAAAAAAGAAATAGTATATAAAAGATACGGAAGTAACTGCTGAAAAAATTGCCTTAGGTCAAAAATTATTTTCAGAAAGAACATGCTCGAATTGTCACGCCATATTAACGGATAGTAATTGGGCCGTCAATAACTGCAATATTGCAATCTTTTAATGATCAAAATAAAAACATTTATTGATTTCTTAAAGGGTTAAGAAAGCCATGCAATTGGTATAAAAGATTCTAGCTACTTGGCAGTAATGAATGCCAATGTTCAAGAGTTTATTAAAAATCTTAAGAGAGAAGAACTTGAAGCTATTGTGGCATATATGGCAAGTACAAGTGAATAATGATTGATAGTTCTTATTGAAAGTCAATTTTATCAAAAATGATTATTTAACATTGAATTATGATTTCTATAATCATAACAATTTGTATATTTGTTTAAACTTTAACACAAAAATTTAAACATGAAGAAAATAATCTTATTTGCTACTGTCATCTCATTAATATTTGTTAGCTGCGGTGATAAGAAAAAAGAAGAAACAAAGCAGGTAGAAACTACTACAGAAGAGGTAAAAAAACCTGAAGTTAAAAAAGAAGAACCTGCAAATAATGATGTAGTCATTGAAGGTGATGATAATATGCGTTTTAGCAAAAAACGAATCATTGTGAATGGTGGACAAAAAGTAAAAATTACTTTAAAGCATGTTGGTAAAATGACTAAGGATTTAATGGGACATAATTTAGTAATTCTTAAAAAAGGAACTAATTTAAATGAATTTGGGCAAAAAGCCAATGCAGCAAAGGATACTGATTATATTCCAGTTGAGATGAAAGACGCCATTATTGCTCATACCAAAATGATCGGTGGCGGAGAAGAAACTATAATTGAGTTTGATGCTCCTGAAGCTGGTGAATATGACTTCTTATGCTCATTCCCTGCACATTACGCTATTATGAAAGGAAAATTTGTAGTTCAATAACCCTTTCAAATATAAACTAAGAAGCATCCTAAAAAGGATGCTTTTTTTATCTAATTTTCTTTCTAGGTTTAAGGACTCTTCTTAAGAATCTGACCCAAATACTCCATTGCGTTTTTTTCTTTTTTGTTAAAAAATGATTTTCAACTCTATCAAAGGCATCTTCTATATAAGCATCATGTAAACATCTTATAGCGAATGGCCAAGTAAAAATTGCTTGCCCCTTTATAGTCATTCTAATACTGTGTTTTAATTCCGTTTTATCTTTTTCGAGCTCTTTAATCTCAAATTCATGAGTACCATAAAATCCTTTAGGTTTTGAAAACTTAAATTGAATAAATTTTCCATGCGCATATTCTTGAACTGAATAACGTATGATACCATGTCCTCCTTTTGAACCTACTTGTAATCCTTTATCCAGTTTCATAGCTGGCCATTTATCTGTCGCCAACATTTGATCATCTTTTGTTGCAAGCGTCTCAAATAATTTGGAAATTTTATTTACAGGTTGATTAATAACTCTAGTATGCACATTTATGACCTTCATTTCTGTTCTGATATTTTTCCCGTTAAGGCTGCAATTTGCAATTCAATCCTCTTCAACTCACGCAAAACATCATTTTTATGCATTAATTGCCAAACATATACCTTTATCATGCTTATGAACAGTGCACTAAAAAGTCCTCCAGTGGCCCATAAAATAAGTTCTTGTGTTACTTCAGTTTTAAAGAATTCTACTATACAGTAAATAAATAATACCAAGAAAGCAATAGTAATTACATTCATAATGACCAAGAGCCAACCATTTTTTCCTTTAAAAACTCCTCCTATTTTATTAAAAACATTTAGTTCATCTAATTCATCATAGAACTTAGCTTCTTCTTTTGTTAATGTTTCCTTAATAATCTGATCTATTTCTTCGTTATGATTTTTCATCTTTATATTTTTTTAAAATTGATTTTAATTTTTCTCTGGCATAAAAAAGCCTTGACTTGACGGTACCTTTAGGTATGTTCAATATGTCACCTATTTCTGAAACCGAGTATTCTTCAACATAAAATAAACGTAAAATTGCCTGTTGATTCTCAGGTAACTCTTTAATCGCACTTATAACAATCTCAGAATTATGAGAATTAGTACTAGCACTATCATTAGTAACAATTTTATCAGTTTCATAAGCTTGTTTTGTTTTTAAGTTTTGGTAGTACATTCTTAACTTTTCATCTGTTCTTGATGCTTTTCTTAAAGCATCAATAGCTTTTCTATTTACAATACTTAAAGCCCAACTACCAAAACTATTAGGGTCATTTAATGCATGTATTTTTCTGAAAATGGTAGTCCAACTATCTTGAGCTATATCTTTTGAAAGATCAATGTCGTTAGTATACCAATAAGCTTGTTTACAAAGTTTTTGATGCCAACGTTTTACTAATAATGAATAAGCTTTTTTATCTCCGCTTCTGCATCGTAGCACTAACAATCCGTCAAAAATTTTTTCGGTTGATCTCATCTTTCCAATACTAGACGAACATATTTTAAACTGGTTCAATTCTGTCTTAAAATTAACGAAACATTATTAGCTATAATGACCTTTTATATATTATGCTATTAGTATTTTTGCTGCATGGCTAGAAAAAATAGAAAACAATTTTTTGAGCAATTAGAGGTTATAGATGCCGGTGCTAAAGGCAAAACGGTTGCAAAAGCTCCTGATGGAAAAATCATTTTTTTATCAAATGCTGTGCCTGGTGATTTAGTAGACGTACAAACCTTCAAAAAGAGAAAAGCATACTATGAAGGAAAAGCTATGGCCTTTCATACCCTTTCTGATAAAAGAGTACAACCTGAATGTAAGCATTTTGGTGTTTGTGGTGGATGTAAATGGCAGCATATGGGTTATGCACATCAGCTATTTTACAAACAAAAGGAAGTCACAAATAATCTAACCCGAATTGGGCATATTGACCTACCAGAGGTAACACCTATTTTAGGTTCAGAAAAACAATATTTCTATCGTAATAAAATGGAATTTTCATTTAGCGATAGTCGCTGGCTCACTCAAGAAGAAATAGCTTCTAATAAAGACCTAGGAGATAAAAATGCATTAGGCTTTCATATTCCGGGTATGTGGGATAAAATTCTTGATATTGAAAAATGTCACTTACAAGCCGATCCTAGTAATGCTATTCGATTGGCTATTAAAAATTTTGCAATTAAAAACGAGTTGGAGTTCTTTAGCACGAGAAACCAAACTGGTTTTTTGCGTACATTAATGATACGCACTTCAACCACTGGTGAACTTATGGTCTTGATTCAATTCTTTAAAGAAGATTTAGAGAAGCGCGGAAAGCTATTAGATTTTTTAAAAGTTGAATTTCCTAACATTACCTCTTTGCTTTATGTCATTAATCCAAAAGGAAATGACACCATTTATGACCAAGAAGTTATCTGTTATCATGGTAGAGATCACATTTTTGAAGAGATGGAAGGTTTGCAATTTAAAATCAATGCTAAATCATTCTACCAGACGAATTCTGAGCAGGCCTATGAGTTGTACAAAATAACACGTGATTTTGCTTCTCTTATGGGAAACGAAATAGTGTATGACCTTTATACCGGAACGGGAACCATTGCTCAATTTGTGGCTAAAAAAGCTAAAAAAGTAATTGGTATAGAATCAGTTCCAGATGCTATTAAAGCGGCCAAGGAAAATGCCAAGCGCAACAAGATTGATAACACCGAATTTTATGTGGGTGATATGGCCAAAGTATTTGATGAAGAATTTATTGTAAAACATGGGAAACCAGATGTTGTAATTACGGATCCACCGCGTGACGGAATGCATAAAAAGGTAGTGGAGCAACTATTGAATTTGGCGTCACCTAAAATTGTATATGTAAGTTGCAATTCAGCTACACAAGCTAGAGATTTGGCCATTTTAGATGCAAAATATAAAGTGGTTAAAAGTCAAGCAGTAGATATGTTTCCTCAAACGCATCATGTAGAAAACGTTGTTTTGTTAGAATTGCGTTAAGTTGTTTATCTGTTTTTTGTTAAATCGTTGAATTGTAAACATGTATATTTTTTCTTTTGAAAAGCTAACTGTCTGGAAAGATTCAATAAATATAGTAAAGGAAGTCTATAACATTACCAAAAAGTTTCCAGAAAGTGAAAAATTTGGATTGACAAGTCAAATAAAAAGAGCTACTATTTCAATATCTTCAAATTTAGCAGAGGGATTAACTAGAGATACAGTCAAAGATAAAAAACGATTTATTACAATTGCTTATGGATCCACCATGGAAGTTATAAATCAGTTAATCATTTCTAAAGAATTAGGGTATATATCTGAAGAAAGCTATATTGCAATCCGAAGTGAGTTAGAGAAAATTTCAAATAAATTAAATGCTCTAAAAAAATCATTAAAAGATTAATGCGATTTAACGATTCAACAAATAAACGATTCACCTTTATTTTAGTAATTTTCGCCATCATTGCTGTTATTGCAGGGTGTGAGCGCGATGATATCTGTATAGATCCTACTACCCCTAAATTTACCATTCGCTTTTTCGATTTTGAAGATCAATCTGAGTTCAAAAATGTTCAGAACATTCAGGTTGAAATAATAGGAATTGAAGGTGAGTATACCGATGATAATCAAACGATAACAGGATCAACGGACTCAATAGCACTTCCAGTTAAAGTTACTGAAATGATGACTCAGTATATTTTAACTTCTAATAGTACAGATGATACTTTAACAAGCATTGATACTGTTACTATAAATTATGATGTTCAAGAGGTTTTTGTTGGACGTTCATGCGGGTTTAAAGCCAATTTTAATAATGTTAATTATCAAACTACTTCAAACTGGATTCAATCTTTAGAAGTAGTTACTGATACTATTGCCAACGAAAATGCAGCACACCTTAAAATCTTCTTTTAACATATTTTTTGTTCTTATTTCAGGATTTCTTTTTGCCCAGCAAACAGAGCAAGATAGTATTGTGTATAAAGAAAGTTACGGGTTACGTGTTGGTATAGATCTTTATAACCCAACCACCACAATTATTAATGATGATAGAAAAGGATTAGAATTGGTTGCTGATTATAGATTATCTAAAAATCTATATATAGCTACTGAATTAGGTTTTACAGAAAAAAATCGTGATGAAGACTTTTTTAGTTTCACCACAAAAGGACAATACATAAAAGCTGGTGTAGATTATAACGTTTATGAAAACTGGTTGGGTATGGAGAACCTTATTTATTTTGGAATCCGGTATGGATTTAGCACATTTGAACAAACATTAAATAGCGGAATTATTAATAGTGATCCTTTTGTAACTGATCAGTCTCTAGAAGCACCTGTAACTTTTGATGGATTGAATGCACATTGGGGGGAGCTAGTGGTTGGTATGAAAGCTGAACTTTTTAATAATTTGTATTTAGGTGTAAGTTTTAGTGGTAAACGAATGATCACGACTAAAGAACCTGAGAATTTCAAAAACTTGTTTGTACCTGGGTTTAATCGTGTTTTTCTAAACGATACCGGATTCGGACTAAACTATACGTTATCCTATTTGATACCACTTTACAAGAAGACTAAATAAGATTTTTTCCGTAAATTTATCTTTGCTAACTTAATGAAACAATCATGAAAAATATACCTAGTGTTGATTTGTCCGACTTTTTATCAGATGACCCACAACATAAACAAAAATTTGTGAATGAAATTGGAAAGGCTTATGAAGATATAGGTTTTGTAGCTTTAAAGGGACATTTTTTAAGTGATGATCTAGTTGATAATCTGTATGGGGAAATTAAAAAATTCTTTGCACTACCTGTTGAAACAAAACGCAAGTATGAAATTGAAGGCATTGGTGGTCAACGAGGTTATGTATCTTTTGGTAAAGAGAGTGCTAAAGGTAAAAAAGAAGGTGATCTAAAAGAATTTTGGCATTTTGGACAATACGTAGAAAACAATCCAAAACTTGAGGCTGAGTACCCTGCAAATGTTACTGTAAATGAATTACCTGAATTTAATGATGTGGGAAAAGAAACCTATAAAATGCTTGAAAAAACAGGTGTGTATGTATTACGTGCTTTGGCCTTATTCTTAGGATTAGATGAGTACTATTTTGACAATTACATCAAAAATGGAAACTCCATTCTTCGTCCTATCCACTACCCTCCTATTACTGAAGAACCTAAAAACGCAGTACGTGCGGCTGCGCATGGTGATATAAACCTTATTACTTTATTAATGGGAGCACATGGTAAAGGTCTACAGGTACAGAACCATAAGGGTGAATGGCTGGATGCTATTGCTGAACCTGAAGAATTAGTAATTAATGTAGGAGATATGTTGTCACGGCATTCTAATAATCAATTAAAATCTACTATTCATAGAGTAGTGAATCCACCAAAGGAATTGTGGGGAACTTCGCGCTATTCCATTCCATTTTTTATGCATCCTATTAGTGAAATGCCATTGAACTGCCTTGAAAACTGTATTGATGATGAGCATCCTAAACTATATGATGATATTACTGCAGGTGACTTTCTAAATGAGCGCCTGGTAGAGCTCGGTTTAATTAAGAAGTAAATGGATTTACAAGATCAGTTAAAAAATCTTTTTCCGGATCACATTCCTGAAAAAGAAGATAAGCCTATTCAAAAATCAGACATCTGGATGCAGGATGACCCTATTATTTGCAAATATGAGAAACGGAAAGGTAAACCTATTACTATTTTAGAAGGGTACACCGGAGCAGATGCTGATTTCAAAAAATTAGCTAAAGAACTAAAAACCAAATTAAGTGTAGGTGGTTCTTTTAAGGATGATAAGATTATAATTCAAGGAGATTATCGTGATAAGATCATGCAAATTTTAAAAGAAAAAGGGTTTAATGTTAAACGTGTAGGAGGTTAAATTATGAATAGAATAGCTGAATCTGAATTGATCTTAAATCCTGATGGGAGTATTTATCATCTTAACCTAAAACCCGAGCATATTGCAGATACCATAATTACCGTTGGTGATCAAAATAGGGTATCTCTAGTTTCCAAACACTTTGATAATATAGAGTTTTCAATACAAAAGCGAGAATTTAAAACAGAAACCGGCACGTATAAAGGTAAACGTTTTACTGTTATTTCAACGGGTATTGGTCCAGACAATATAGATATTGTTTTTAATGAGTTAGATGCTTTGGTAAATATTGATCTCAAAAACCGAAAAGTAAAAGAAAGATTAACTTCTCTTGATATTATTAGAATTGGTACCTCTGGGTCTATACAGGAGGATATTCCTATAGATAGTTTTGTCATCTCAAAATTTGGCTTGGGTTTAGATGGCATGATTCATTCTTATGATTGTGAGCATATCTTGCAAAAAGAGGTAGAAGAAGCTTTTATAGCTCATACAAAATGGAATTCCAGAAAAGCCAGACCCTATGTGGTAATGGATAGTAATTTATTAGAAAATAAGTTAAAAAGTAATCAAACGTTTTTAGGGTTTACAGCTACTGCGGTTGGCTTTTATGGCCCTCAAGGAAGAGTTTTACGAATTCCTATCAAAAATAAAGATCTAAATACAAGAATGGATTCCTTCAATTTTCATGGCACTCGTATTACAAATTTTGAAATGGAAACCGCAGCAATGTATGCCATGGGTAAATTATTAGGGCATCATGTGTTATCTATGAATGCTATTATCGCCAACAGAGCTAATGGTACTTTTAGCAATCAGCCTAAAGAAACCATAGAAAAATTGATTGTATATACGCTTGATAAATTAGTTGCATAAATTGAAAACGATTAAAATAGGAGGTGTTCCTGAACACTTTAATTTACCATGGCATTTAGCCATTGAACAAGGCAAATTTTCAAAAAAAGGTATTGATCTACAATGGCAGGAATTCTCTGGTGGCACCGGTGCTATGTGTAAGGCTTTACGTGAAGGTAGTATTGATATGGCTATTTTACTTACTGAAGGCATCATAAAAGATATTATCAATGGTAATCCCAGTAAAATAATAAAGGTATATGTTGAATCGCCATTATTATGGGGCATTCATGTAGGCTCACAATCTAAATTTCAGAAAGTAGAAGATCTTAAAGATGCAACAATCGCTATTAGCCGTTATGGTTCTGGCTCACAATTGATGGCCATTGTAAATGCCTATAATCAAGGTTTTGACATTGATAAGTTAAAGTATGAAGTGGTTAAAAACCTAGATGGTGGTGTAGAAGCACTTACCAACGGTACTTCAGACTATTTTATGTGGGAACATTTTACTACCAAACCTTTGGTTGATAAAGGTATTTTTAGAAGGATTGACAACGTAAGAACACCTTGGTCCTGTTTTGTAATTGCCGTGAGAGATGAAGTTTTAGAGAATGATGTAGAATCAATTAAGACAATTATAAAAGTTATTAATAAGCAATTAAAGAAGTTTGAAAACCCACTTGAAATTAAAGGTCTAGATTTAATGTTTGCAAAGCGCTATGAGCAGCAATTAGAAGATATTAGAGATTGGTTAAAGATTACCAAATGGAACCGAAAAAAAGGCGTCAAAAAAAAATTAATTAATAGCATTCAAAATAAATTGGTACAATTTAACGTTATTGAAAGCGAAGTAGACGCAAAATTGCTGTTGGAAAAGATGGAGTAACTATCAAAAAACTAACAGTTTATGAAAAGATGGATATCATTTTTAATTTTTGCACTTGCTTTTGCATTGTTAATTTCATGCAAATCAACACATAGTTGTGTAGATTTATATGAACAATACCAATTAAACCCAACCATAACCGAAGCTACTTTTTACCAAACCGAAGTAGCTTAATTATTATCAACAAGCCAACCAAAAAACCGTTTTATTTTTAAATAGGACGGTTTTTTTATATTGCTTACTTTTGCAGGTAACAGACGAAAAAACTTCCTAAAAAGTATTATATATTGTAATTAACGACATATGAGCGCCAAATTAACCTTACTTAAAAATTGGTTTAGAGAACATGATTCAACAATTACTGCTTTTTCTGGTGGAGTAGACTCTTCTGTAGTTCTATATGTATCAAAACTAGTGCTTAAGGAAAAGGCTATTGGGCTAATTTCTAATTCTGAAAGTCTTAAATCAAAAGATTTTAAAATCGCTACATCATTCTGCAAAAAACATAATATTGTATTAGAAGTTATTAGAACCAATGAATTAAATGATCCCAATTATAATTTAAATCCTAGTAACAGATGCTTTTTTTGCAAAAATCATTTGTATGAAAGTATGGCAAAATTGATAAAACAGAAATATCCAAAACATACAATTATCAATGGTACTAATTTTGATGACTTAGGTGATTATAGACCGGGGTTAGAGGCCGCTAAAATTTATCAAATTAGGTCTCCATTGGCTGAGCTTAGAATCAACAAAAAAGAAATCATAGAATTAGCTAATTTAATGAGTTTAGAAACGGCTAATAAGCCTCCAAGCCCATGTTTAAGTTCTAGAATACCTTATGGAATTGGTGTAACTAAAGAGCGTCTTAAAAAAATTGAAAATGCTGAAAATTTTTTGAATAATTTTGGTTTCCACCAAGTCCGTGTTAGATATCTTAAAAATGTGGCTTCAATTGAGGTCCCAAAGGGTAGAATTGGGGAATTAGAAAAACATTTTGCAGAAATATCTAAGGGCATGTTGATATTCGGATTTAGCGATGTAACAATTGATTATGAAGGACTTGTATCTGGAAAACTAAATCGTGTACTACATGACTAAGCATTTTAATATTGACCACTTAAGAAAACAACGCTTAGGGTTTGAAGAAGTAGTCTTTGGTGCTTCAAAGAGCATTTCTTTACTGAAAGAACTACTAGTTGAATATGAAAAAAGAGAAGAAAATGCCTTGATAACCAAGCTTCAAAATGAAAAAGCAGACATTCTACTAGATATATTTAAGGATGCTTTTTATGATAAAGATTCACAGATTTTCATGCTTAAACATATTAATTCGAACTTCAATCAATTTAAAGTTGGCGTCATATCCGCTGGTAGTTCTGATATTTCTGTAGCCAAAGAAGCCTATTATACACTTTCATATTTTGGCGTAGGTTCTAAAATTGTACATGATATTGGAGTGGCCGGTCTTCATCGTTTACTCGATAGAATTGATGAATTAAAAGAATATCAAGTTTTAATTGTAGTAGCAGGTTTTGAAGGTGCCCTACCGACAGTAATTGGTGGATTGTTACCTCAACCAATAATTGCAGTTCCCACATCAGTAGGTTACGGAAGTGCAAAGAATGGTGAAACAGCATTACACGCCATGCTAAGTAGTTGTGCAAATGGTATTTCTGTAATGAATATTGATAACGGTTATGGCGCAGCTATGAGTGCATATAGAATTTTAAATTTCAGAAATCTGTGAACACAATTTATATTGAGGCTTTCTCTGGACTATCAGGAAATATGTTTTTAAGTGCGTTTTGTGAATTACTCAATGACTATAATGTACTTCTTAACTTACCAGAACAACTCCACTTAACTGACGCAAAAGTTTCTATTAAAAAGGTTGATAAAAATGGTATTAGTTGTAACTATATTGAAATAATAGATATAAACGAAAAAAGGGATACTGACAATAATAAAGATAATACACTCAAGCATAAAAAACATCATCATCCACATACTCATGGCGGCTACAATAATCATCGACATTTAAAAGACATTCAAAAAATTATTGAAAACGCCCACATAAGCAAAAAGGCAAAAAAAATAGCAAATGAAATTTTTTTGATAATTGGTAAAGCTGAGTCTAAAATACATAATTTACCTTTAGATACGATTCATTTTCATGAAATCAGTGGCGTAGACTCTATATTAGATATTGTAGGGTGTGCTATTTTGATCGATAAATTAAATATTAATAAAGTCATATCTACATCTATTTGTACTGGTTATGGTATGGTAAAAACTCAACATGGTATGCTACCTATTCCTGCTCCCGCTACAGCAGAAATATTAGAAAATATACCTATTTATCGAGGTGAAGAACAAGGAGAAAAAGTTACACCAACTGGAGCTGCTATTTTAAAATATCTTAATCCAGAATTTATTGACTCAACAGTTTATAGGGTCAAAAAGGTTGCTTATGGTCCTGGAAAAATGGATTTTAAGTATCCAAATGTTTTAAGAATCTCTTTGTTGGAAAATGAACGGTTAGAGAAATCTAAGGCATACATTCAAATAGAAACTTCTATTGATGATATGTCCCCTGAATATTTAGCTCTAGACTTTCAAGAAGGATTGCTCAAAGCTGGGGCTATAGACTTTAGTATTTCAAATGAAATAATGAAAAAAGGTAGATTAGGTTTCGTGCTCAAAGTTATATTAAAGAAAAATGCTCTTAATGAAGTGTCATCTTATTTATTCGATAATACTAGCACTATAGGTCTGAGATTTTTTAAGGTTGAAAGAATTGAACTACCCAGAGAATCAATTAAAAAGAATACTAACTTTGGAAACGTAATTATTAAGGAGTCAAAAACTCCAACAGGTTTTAAAAAAACAAAACCAGAATTTGACGATCTAAAAGAACTTAGTAAAAAATCAAATCAATCTCCATACCAACTAAAAAACAAACTTCGATTTAAAAAATAATTTATTATGAAAAAAATAGCAATTACTTCTGTGTTCATTTCAGTAATCAACATTGCGAATGCTCATCCAACAAGGAATACTCATTCTCATGATTTTATGTCCTATGAATTTAGTTGGGTATTAATTCTTGGTTTCGTATCAACTCTTATCGTTTGGTATTTAACAAAAAAAATATCTAAGGGCAAAAAAGGTAATTAGCACAGTGAAATAAGAATTTGTTTACCACTGAATTTTTTCCACTCCCTTACTTTCTAAAAAAGTATTGGTCTTTGAAAAATGTTGATTACCAAACCATAAGCCTCTATTAGCACTTAAAGGTGAGGGATGCCCCGAAGTCAACACATGATGTTTGGCTGCATCTATTCTTGAACCTTTTCGTTTAGCATAACCACCCCACAACAAGAAAACTACATCTTGTTTTTGCTCAGAGATTTTAGTAATAACGACGTCCGTAAACTCTTCCCATCCTTTATTTTGGTGCGAGCCTGCTTGATGTGCCCTAACGGTTAAGGTAGCATTTAGTAATAAGACACCTTGTTTAGCCCACCGTTCTAAATTTCCACTTGATGGAACAGGTATACTCAGATCTGTTTTTAATTCTTTAAAGATATTAATCAATGATGGCGGATGTAGTATACCGTCATTTACTGAAAAACAAAGTCCATGAGCTTGCCTCACTCCATGATATGGGTCTTGGCCTATAATCACCACTTTTAATTCATCAAAAGAGCAAAAATCAAAAGCAGCAAAAATTTGACTTCCTTTAGGATAACAAGTATAATTTTTATATTCGTTTTTCACAAAATAAACAAGCCTCTCAAAATAGGGTTTTCTAAATTCATCTTCTAAAATAACTTTCCAACTTTCGGCAATTTGTACATTCATAGTCTTGGTAAAATAGTTACTTTGCAGTGCGTTTGTAAAAGTACAATTTTGAGCAGCAAAATCACACAAAAAACATTAAACGACCTTGAGTTCATTACTGTTATCAATAGCATAAGTGAATACTGCATTTCTGATTTAGGTAAAAAAGCCGTTCTACAAATAAAACCTATTTCAGCTAAACTTAAATTATTTGAGCAACTACATCTGGTAAATGAATATTTAAGCTCATTTGAAAATGAAAACAAAATACCAAATCATCATTTTGAAGAAATTACCAAGGAAATCCATTTATTAGGTATAGAAAATAGTTTTTTAGAAGCTGTAGGTTTTTTAAAAATAGCAGCTATTTCTGAAACTGCTAATATTCAACTAAAGTTCTTTAAAAAATTTCAAGAATACTACCCTACACTCTTTAGGATGTCCTATGAAGTAGAGTTCACCAAAGAATTGATTGAAAATATCCGAAAAGTGATCAATACGTTTGGAGAAGTAGATAATAAAGCCTCAGAAACGTTAAAAGGTATTCGAAATGATATGAATATGGTAAGGGCTAAGATTAGTACAAGTTTTTCAAGTGCTTTAAATAAATATGCCGGTTCCGGTTATCTGGATGATATTCGTGAGTCTGTTATAGAAAATCAAAGAGTGCTAGCTGTGCAAGCTATGCACAGACGTAAGGTAAAAGGTTCCATTTTAGGAACTTCTAAAACTGGTAGTATCATCTTCATTGTACCCGAATCTACAAATAAACTGAACAGGGAGTTGCAAGAACTGTTGCATGAAGAACAGGAAGAAATTGTTAAAGTACTCAAAAAACTTACTAACGATATACGTCCATTTATTGACTTGTTAAATGTATATCAGGAATTTTTAACTCATTTAGATCTAGTAGCTTCAAAAGCCAAATATGCTCATACTATTGGTGGAATTCTACCTAGTATTTCAAAAACTAAAAAAATACTTTTAAAAGATGCATTCCATCCTATTTTATTGGAGAGCAATCGTAAGCAAGGATTAGAAACAGTTCCGCAAACATTAGAATTAAATGATCAGCAACAGATTATAGTTATTTCGGGGCCTAATGCGGGTGGTAAAAGTATTACCTTAAAAACTATTGGATTACTACAAGTTATGATTCAAAGTGGTATTTTGATTCCGGTTCATGAGCGTAGCGAGGTCTATTTTTTTGATACAATACTCTCTGATATTGGAGATAACCAATCAATTGAAAATCAGCTAAGTACTTATAGTTACAGATTAAAAAACATGCGTAATTTCTTACGTAAATGTAATGCCAATACTTTGTTTTTAATTGATGAATTTGGCACCGGTAGTGATCCTGAATTGGGGGGTGCTTTAGCAGAAATCTTTTTAGAAGAATTTTATAAAAAAGGAGCATATGGTATCATCACAACACACTATGCTAATTTAAAAGTTCTAGCCAATGAGCTAGAAAATGTATCCAATGCCAATATGCAGTTTGATGCAAAAACCTTAGAACCCACTTTTAAACTATATATTGGTCAAGCTGGGAGTTCATTTACATTTGAAGTAGCTCAAAAAAATGGAATACCTTTTAGTTTGATCAATCGAGCCAAGAAAAAAGTAGAACGAGAAAAGATTAGACTTGATAAAACCATTTCTAAACTTCAGCAAGAGCGGAATAAACTTCAAAAAACTTCTCAGGCATTAGAAAAAGCCCAAGATGAGGCTGAAGAACATAAAGAGAGTCTTTCTGATAAAGAAAGAAAAATTCAGGTGAAGCTAGAAAGTTTTCAGGAACTTTATGACAATAACCAAAGAATACTTTCTATTGGACGAAAGTTCAATGAACTGATCAATAAGTATTTTCAAACAAATAATAAAAAACAGTTTTTAGCTGATTTAATGAAATGGGTAACGATTGAAAAATCTAAACGCAATAAAGATAAAAAGCCTAAAACTAAAGTTGAAAAGAAAAAAGAAAAAATAGCAATTCAACAAAAAGAGAAAAAATTAGAGACCGTTAAAAAAGAAGTACTCGAAAAAGTCAAAAAGGTACGAAAAGAAAAAGTTGCTGAAGCCAAAAAAGTGGCAAAACAAAAAGCAAATTATATTTATAAGCCTAACGATAGAGTGCGACTTATAGATAGTAACTCTGTGGGTACTATAGAAAAAATAGAAAAGAATAAAGCCATTATTAACTATGGTCTTTTTACCACTACTACTTCAATAGATAAGCTAGAGCTTGTTACTGCCGCCAAAAAATAAAATTCAGGAATTTAACTATTAGAATTGTTTTAATGATGAACTCAATAAATAAACTTTGTTGAAAATTCTATCTATTTAATAAACAGATAGATACGCGTTGTGAAAAAATCTTTTAGTACATTTGAAGACCCAATTAACTAAACTTACTTTAAAATGACCAAGATCTGGTCTGCATTTCTTGCATTTTTAGTGTGGTCTACTTTTGCCATTCTTATACATGAATTTTTGAATAATCACCTAATGGGTGATTGTGCAATTCCGCATGTGTTTTCTGAATCAACAACCTTAAATTCTAACGCCAAAGATTTGGCTGCAGAAGGTAAAACTACCAAAGTAAAAAGCTTGTTTTCTAATCAAAATTCTAATAACTCTCTTAGCCTTAGCCCTGATAAATTTACCATCTCAGCTTATGGAAAACCTATTTTTACTTTCAATAAAGGCTTTAGTATAAGTACTAATGATGGAAGCATTAAAATACCAAAGGAATTAAATGGTTTTAAAGACTCTATATATAGTTATCTCAATAGCCATCAAGATAAAGAGCTGGTCATAACTGCTAAATACTTAGCATCTGAAGTAGATATAAAGAAAGGCATTCATCTTGGAAATGCCAGAATAGAACATTTAAAAAATAGTTTATCACAGACAGGAATTAATCCTGATAAGATAATATCTGCATCTGTTGAAGCAATATATTCATATGATGATAAAGGTACCTATAATGATGGGATTACCATACAATTTAGAGATATAAGTACAAAACGCATAGCTAAAGTTGAAGAGGGTATAGCCAATAAAACTATGTATTCAAACTTTGCAGTTCGTGAATTTCTACCGGATAGGACATTGCAAGCTTATACTTTAGAATTAATTATTTATTTAAAAAAATACACTAATAAGAAGATTTATTTGGAAGGGCATACTGACAACGTTGGCGAAAACAATTACCAGTTTGGTCTTGACAGGGCCAACCTTGTAAAAGATTATCTTATCTTGCAAGGCCTTCCAAGTGCCATTATCTTAGTTTCTTCAAAGGGAGAAACTGAGCCTATTGCCTCAAATAGAACAGAAAGTGGTAGAGCTAAAAACAGACGCGTAGAAATAACAATAAAATAACAAATATGTTATCAGTATCTATATTTACAAATCAAAATACATGGCATCTTATTGAGCTTTTTTTATGGATGCTGGGTGCTTTTTTAATAGGTTGGTTTTTTTGGCGTAAGTGGTATCAGGATAAATACAAAAAGGAGATCTACAAGTGGAAATCAAAATATGATGAGATGGAACATGAACTGAATACCACTATAAAAGCTAAAAAAGTGGCAGCTCCGGGAGTTTCTGTGCTCTCAGATTCTAACTTTGTTGATGGTGTAGCAAAAATAGATGACTCCATAAAAGATGACCTTACCATAATAGAAGGCATTGGACCCAAAATAAAAACGTTATTAAACAATGATGGTATTTGGAGTTTTTTACAATTAGCTGAGGCCACAAAAGATAGATTAAAAAACATTCTTGATAAAGCAGGTCCAAGATATAGGGTTCATAAGCCAGCATCATGGCCTAGACAAGCAAAATTAGCCTACGAAAATAAATGGGATGAACTGAAGGAACTTCAAGATCAATTATAACGAAAATAAATCTTAAACTTCATAGCGTTCCATTTCTCGATCATAAAAAGCGGATGCCTCTGTAATTAAATTATTCATTTCAGAAGTCAAGTCTTCTTCTTTCTCACCACTAACATCATCAAGCCATTCAACTTCATCATTCTCTAAATTGATAATAACTTGTGGGAATTCTGTATGAATAATAAAAATATCATCAGGAAAATCTGTATTATCACCTAATAAAAACTTGGGTAGCTTCATCTTTTTATTTTCTATCATTTTCTTAATACAATTAATTTTTTAACAATTGTGCTAATTTAGCCGTTAATTCTTTTCTATGATATTGTCCAACATTTTTTGAATCTACTTTTAAACTGTCAAATTTATAATTCTTATATAAATCTAAAATTACTTCTTTCAATCCTTTTTTATCATTAAAGTCAATTACATAACCTGAATTTGTTTTTTCAATAATATCAGACAAATCGCCATCAACAGGTGCAAGGGCAAGAATAGGCCTTTTAGCTTGTAGATATTCAAATATCTTTCCGGTAATAATTCCCTTAGCACTAGGTACGTTATTTACAGGTAATAGTAAGACCTGCGCTGATTTTTGATATTGTAATACCTCTTGATGAGGAAGATAGTCTATAAATTTTGCATAAGATTTAAGCCCACATGCATCAATAGAAGTAGTTATATCATCTGCAAGTCTTCCTACAAATTTAAGTTGTAAATCATTAGCAAACTGATCATTTTGAGCACATAATTCTTTCAGTACTTCCCATAAAATTACATGATTTCTATCAGCATTCATCAAGCCAATATGCACTAATGAAAATTTTTGATCTAAAGTAATTTCTTCATCGCTCATTATAGTATCAAATCCATTCGTAAGAACTTTTACTTGACTATTATATGCAGCATAATTCTCTTTCATCGTTTTTCCAACAACAGTTACTATATCTGCTTTCTTAAGCACCTCTTTTTCCAGATCATTATGTCTCTTTTTTGATTTTTCAGATAATGGTAAATGATGAAAATAGTCTATATCTGTCCATGGGTCTCTAAAATCTGCCAACCACTTTATATTTAGCTTTTCTTTTAATCCTAAACCTATTAAATGCATGCTATGTGGTGGCCCAGTAGTTATAATAGCATCTACAGGATGGGTCTTTAAATATGAATTTAAAAAAGATACAGAAGGTTTTATCCAAAACTTTCTAGCATCTGGTATAAAGTAATTAGCCCTAATATATTGTGGAATTTTACCAAAAAAAGAGGGTTTTGGATCTAAAAACCCTGCACTAGTTTTTTTCTTTTTTGAGCTAAACAAGGAAAATAACTGATTAGGTTCTTTAATTGGATTTTTAATTACCTCTAATCCTTCAGGAATATCTTTCTCTAGTGAATCATCAAGAATAGCATATTGAGCATCTTGAACCGTATAAACTATGGGTTCTATATCAAAATCTCTAAGATATTTTACAAATTTCAGCCAACGTTGTACTCCTGATCCTCCGGCCGGTGGCCAATAATATGTTATGATTAACACCTTCAATTAGCTATATAATTGAATTAACTTTACACTCTCTTCTTCCCAATTTTCTTCTTTGTTCATAACGGCATCAAGAGCATTTTCACACTTTACTTGTAAAGCTTCAAAATTGTCATGAGCATATATCACTTTTTCAGCAAAATCAACAGGGTCATTAGCCTTAAATACCAAGCCTGCATCATACTTCTCTACAATACGCTTTAATGGTTTACATGAACTCACTAACAATAAGCTTTTACTCATCATAATTTGAAATAGCTTATGCGGGATGGTATTATCAGTATGCTCATTAGATTTATGCGGAATGATATTAATATTAGATGTCCGCATAATACTTGCTACTTCATCAAATGGTCTATAACCAACAAACTCAACAATATCTTCAACTTTATTTTCTTTTGCCAAACTTTTTAAATATTGTTCTACGTCAACACTACCCTTGCCTACTAAAAATAGCTTTACATTTTTAATTTGGTTTTTAATTTTTGACATCGCTTCAATAGCAGTGTCTATACCTCTATGAGGGCCAAAACCACCTACGTAAGTAATAGAAAAGATGGTATCATCTATAACTGATTGCAATACTTCTCTTTTAAAATTAGAAGCAAATGTTTTCTTTTCATGATTTGATATAACGATCAATTTATAAGGCTGAATACCAAAATTACGTATTAGCTTTTGCTTCATCTCATTGACAACGCAGATTATCTTATCATATTTTTGACAATAGTATCTTTCCTTTTTTGACCAGTTTTTTGGATTCATAAAAACACGATTCTTCAAACGAATAAATGTGCTTTTTCTCCATTCAAACCAAGTTCTCAATGCTTCAGGATAATTTTCATGTAAGTCAAGAATAAGTTGTTTTTTAACTTTTGATTTAAATTGATATCCAGTACCTGCCAATGGAAGATCATGTACATGCAGATAGTCAATCTCATATTTCCCAAAAACTTCTTTTAAGCCACTTCGAAAAAAGGGATTTATATTAATTACACTAGAAATAATGTCACAAATACCTTTCTTGGTAAAACTATAGTGATTCCCAATGCGATACACTTCTACATCATTGATAGTCTCATGCTTTGGTTTACCTTTAACCTTTGGGCAAACTACAAGCACTTTCTTACCATTCTCAGTTAAGACTTCAGCTTCCTTTCGAACACGAATGTCATTTGGGTATAAACCATCAAATAGCATACAGATGTAGCCCATCACTTTACTTTTTCTGCATAAACTGCATAATACCTTGGGGTAAACCTTCTCAAAATAGGGCGAAATCCAATTTGATTTATTGGGCTAGTCCATTTCTCTGTAGTCTTGATCTCCCAACCCGTTTTTTCTAATAACCAATCAAATTGCCAGTCTTCAAATTCATGATAATGCCTATCCCACATATCAGTTTTACTTCTATAAGCCTTTGCAAACCACAAATTTAAAGGAATAGTAGCTACCAATTTAGTTGCTTTTATCTCTTTAAGGACATTAAAAGGTGCCAATAAATGTTCAAAAATCTCAAAAGCGGTAACAATTTCAGCGTCATACTGATGTACGATATGGGGTTTAATATCTAGGTCTTCTCCTTTAGTATTATAAACAGTATAACCATGCTCTTCCATTATCTTACTAAACGGATTTCGAACTCCCAAATCTAAAATGCTTGTAGGTTCTGGAATAACTTTCTTTAAAAAATTAAGAGTATGTTCGTATCTCTTTTCGGGAAGTTTATTGTACATTTTTTTCTTTCCTTTTATCTAGAAAAAACCATCCTAAAGGCACGATCAACAGCAAGGCATAGGAAATAAGCGTTATAGTATTCCCTTTTTGTATAACGGTAGGTTCAAACTTGAAGACAATTTTATGTCTACCCTTAGGTACTACCATAGCTCTTAACACATAATTTACTCTGAAATGAGGTGTTAACTTACCATCAACATAGGCATTCCAACCATTTTTATAATACATGTCAGAAAAGACTGCCAGTTGATCAGAATTTGCTTCTGATTCATATATCAATTCATTTGCCTTGTATTTTATTAAATCAATCGTTGCTGTAGAATCTTTTTGAAAATTAAAATCGGTCAAACTTTTCTTGAAATCTTCATGAATAACGGCTTTATCTTTGGTTTTTAAACTATCTAAAGCTTTTATCTCTGCATCAGCAGAATTTACATATTCAATTTCGCTAACAAACCAAGCATTGCCATTAGCTTCATCATTTAGTTGCACACGCCCATTTCCTTGCTCATCAGGAAACATAATGTATTTAGTATTGAGCATGTTCAATACCTCAAAATTATTTTTGGTTATTTGATATTCAAATAACTCTTCGTAGCGTCTAGGTTTGGCAGCATGATAGCCTCCAATAGAGTTGTGAAAATAGGAAGTACTACCGTCATTCAATGGATTAACCATAAAATTAGCCACACGATAATAGCTTGTATCCTTATTAATTTCTATATCTGCTGTAGAAGCTTTGAATGGAACATCTTGCTGCCTCTTAGCAACAAAATTATCTGAATTCAAGTAACGTCTATCAACTCCAACCAGATCAAATAAGATTAATATGGTAAAAACACCCAAAACAATGTTTTTATTTACTTTATCCTTCAAATAAAGCAAAAGCACACCTCCAGACAACAAAACTAGTATTAAAGAACGGATACTGTCCCTAAGGAAAATAGATTTTCTATCAGCTATTAAAACTTCAGAAATTCCAGGAAGTTGCTGCTCTAAACCACTATCTCTAAAACTTTCAAAATCAAACAAGCTTGTACCCATTAAAGTGAATAACAACATAACACCACCAACCCCATAAAGTGAAAATTTCAAAAACTTTAACTTCTCATCTTTATCTTTATTTTCCTCTAAAAACTTATGAAGTGCTAAGATCCCTAGAACAGGAATTGCTAGTTGAGCTATTACTTGAATAGAAGTAACTGCTCTAAACTTATTATACAAGGGAATATAATCTATAAAGAAATCTGTCAAAATGGAGAAGTTATGCCCCCAACTCAATAGAATTGAAAAAATAACTGTACCCAATAGCCATTTTTTCAATGTTCCTGTTATATAAAAAAGTCCTAAAACAAACAAAAAGATAATGACAGCACCAATATAAAAAGGTGCTTCGACTATTGGTTGTTTTCCCCAATACATAGGTGCATTTTCTGTAAAATCTTTAGCTCCCGTTCTACCAATTTTACTTTTTAAAAAATCATATAAATCAGAATCTTTACCAATATTTTCTGTATTACCACCTCCTGTAAATCCTGGAATTAATAAATTGAATGTCTCAAAAATACCATAACTGTATTGCGTAATATAATCTCTTGATAATCCTGAAGTGACATTTTCTTTGGGGTCACCGTCTGGTTTAATTGTTAATTCACTCTTACTACGAGTACTTTCATTTGCATACTCTTTAGTGGCCAGTAAACTCGTAGAATTAACTCCAACACCTAACAATACAGCCAAAAATAACATACCAACTTTTTTGAAGAAGCTTGGTAGTTCTTTTTCCTTGATAGCATCCGAGAGATAAAAAACACCCAAAATTAACACCATGAACATCAAATAATACGTCATCTGAGGGTGATTGGCATTTACCTCAAAAGCCATACCTAAAGCAGTTAATAAAAACCCTGTGAGATAATTCTTTCTAAAAACAGAAATGATTCCAGCTAAAATTACCGGCATAAAGGCTACAGCATGTGCCTTTGCATTATGACCAGGCACAAAAATACTAATGAGGTATGTAGAAAAACCAAAGGCTAGTGCTCCTATAATGGCTAGTCGCCAATCTACTTTTAATACCATCATTAATATGAAAAAACCAAGAAAATATAGAAAAAGATAATCTGCAGGTCTTGGTAAAAATCGTAATAAATTGTCTATTTTCTTTATGTAGTTATGAGGATAATAAGTACTGACTTGGTAGGCTGGCATACCTCCAAAAACCCTGTTTGTCCAATAAGGTTCTTCTCCAAACTTTTCTCTATGCTCTACTATTTCCTTTGAAACACCTTTAAACTGGGTAATATCACTTTGTTGTAATTGTTTACCTTCTAAAACTGGTGAGAAATATGCCAATGAAACAATTACAAAAGTTACAATAGCAATTATGTAAGGTAGAATTTTCTTAAAAATATCTGTCATTTGTTATTCAATCTCTTCGTAGTCAACATATTCACCTACTGAATTGTCTGCTTTCTGTTGTTGAGTAGGCTGTTTATCAATAATGGTTTCACCAACTTTAGTTTTTTGTTGGTTATTTTGATATTGTTGTTGTTGTCTAAATTTTCGCTCTACCTTTCCTGCAAAACTCTTCATTAAATATGGAAAAGCTAATCGTAATACGAATTTCAATCCATAATAGATCAGCAAAATAATGAGAAGTGTTCTTAAGAGTCCCACAAAATCAGCGTGTTGCATAAATTGAAAATATTAACCCAAAAGTAACAATTTGCAGGCAACAAAAACGTTTCATATAAATAAAATCTTTAATTTGTATATTCGACACCGTTTATGAAGAATTTTTTTGCGCTGCTGCTGGTAATAACAATTTATCAGATCTCCTACGCCCAATATACCGAAGTTATTAATTCCAGACGCCCCGGTTTTTCTGATAGCCCTTATAGCGTTGGAACAGATGTCCTTCAATTTGAACATGGACTTTTTTACAATAATATTAGCGATAAAAATGCGGATATCAATTCCTTTGGAACTGATTTAATGGTGCGTTATGGAAAATTCTTTGAACGTTTAGAAATAAACTTAAATGCAACTTTTCAGCAGGATGATATTGATGTAAAAGATCCGCTTGAAGAAGATATTTCTAGATTTGGTTTTGGTAGATTAACAATTGGTGCTAAATACCTTGTATATATGCCAAAATACAAGGATAAGTCAAAAGAGATTAGAAGTTGGAAAGCAAAACAACGCTATGACTGGAAAAGACTTATCCCTGCCGTAGCAGTTTATGCTGGTGCTAACATTCCTATTTCAAAAACATATATTAGAGGTAACGTAAATCCTGTTAGTGGCAACTCTCCAGGATTAATTGATGATAAGTTCAGCCCAAGGTTAGCTATTTATACGCAAAATGACTTTACAGATAAGTTTATCTTCCTTATGAATCTGGTAATGGATAAAATTGGGGATAGCAGGCTTAAGGAAAATTCGTACATTTTAACAGGCACTTACTCAGTAACTGACAGATTTTCAGCCTTTGTAGAGCATCAAGGTATCTTTAAAGGAGAAGATATACCTAATGATTTTCAATTTGGTTTAGGCGGTGCATATTTACTAGATAAAACAAAACAGGTTGATATAGCTGTTAGAAGAATTAGTGACAGAGATGGTTCTGCATTTTTTGTAGGTGGAGGGTTTACCTGGAGAATAGACAAGCATCAAGATAAGTTCAAACTTATAGGTTCTGATGGTAAGGCTATTGAGAAGACCAAAAAGGAAGGTAATTTCTTTAGTAGATTATTTAAGAAAAAGTCAAAACAAAGAAAGGTTAAAGGCGTAAAGGCTAAAAAACGTAAGATTAAAAAGCTAGAACCTAAAAAGAAGACTAAAGCACAAAAGCGCAGGGAAAAAGAGGCATTGAAGAAAATGAAAAAAGAACGCAAAGAAGAAAAGAAAAAGGCAAAGAATAGTAAACGTAATTATGAACCGCCAAAAGACGATTCAAACTCATGATCACCGTTAAGGAAGTTACGTCAAAAAAAGACTTAAAAGCTTTTGTGAAATTTCCATTTAAACTTTTTAAAAACAATCCATATTGGGTTCCACCTCTTATTTCAGAAGAGCTAACGACTTTTAATAAAGACAAAAATCCTGCTTTTCATACCGCTGATGCAAAATTTTTTGTGGCAGTAAGGAACAATGAAATAGTAGGTAGAGTAGCGGCAATAATGAATCATACTGAAATTAACCAACAAGGCATAAAAAAAATGCGTTTTGGTTGGTTTGATTTTATAGATGATAAAAATATAAGTGAAGTGTTGCTTAAAAAGGTTGAAGAAATAGGTATTAAAAACAATCTTAACTATATGGAAGGACCAGTGGGGTTTTCTAATTTAGATAAGGTTGGCGTATTAACAGAAGGATATGATCAATTAAGCTCTATGATTACTTGGTACAATCATCCTTATTATATCGACCATTTTGAGCATCATGGCTTTGTTAAAGAAAAAGAATATATAGAAGCCCAATTTTCTTTTAAAGATGTACACCCAGAGAATTTCAAACGCTTAAGACCAATTATTGAAAGGAGATATAAGCTGAAATTATTGAACTTTAACTCTACAAAAGAGATTATGCCTTATGTAGATGATATGTTTGATCTTTTTAATTCTGCCTATGCCAAATTAGCCTCTTTTGTGCCAATATCTGAAGCACAAAAAAAATACTTTAAAGAAAAATATATCAGTTTTATAAACCCTGAGTATATTTCTTTCGTTACTGATGATAATGAAAAGTTAGTTGGATTCGCCATAGTAATGCCATCTTTTTCTAGAGCATTGCAAAAAGCAAATGGTAAATTGTTTCCTTTCGGATTTTATCACTTATTACAAGCACGAAAACATAGCAAAGAAGTATTGTTTTACCTTATTGGGATATTGCCAGAATATCAAAATAAAGGTGTACATGCCTTGATTTTTGATCATTATTACGATGTATTTACTAAGAACGGTATTCAAAGTTGTGTTCGAACGCCTGAACTTGAAGAAAATACTGCTATACATCAAATTTGGAAGCACTTCAATTCTAAGATTAATAAACGGAGAAGAACTTATCGTAAAGAATTATAATGCAACTTTTTTATAGTTCAGAACTTTCTATAACAGATCAGAATTTTACCTTCAATAAAGAGGAAAGCAGGCATATTGTTCGTGTTTTGAGAAAAAAAACTGGAGATATACTATATATCACAAATGGCAAAGGGTTGCTATACACATCAGAAATTATTGAAGCTAATGACAAAAAGTGTGCTGTAAACATCTTAAGATTTGCGAAACAACCAAAGCCATGGAATTATCACTTACATATTGCCATAGCACCTACAAAAAATAATGACCGCTTTGAGTGGTTTTTAGAAAAGAGTACAGAAATAGGTGTTGATGAAATCACTCCAATTATTTGTGATAGATCAGAACGTAAAGTTATTAAAAGGCATAGAATGCAAAAGATTGTAGAAACTGCAGCTAAACAATCTTTAAAATACTACTTTCCAAAACTAAATCAGTTAACTTCTTTTAAAAATTTTATTCAGAATGATAATTCTTCAGAAAGATTCGTAGCACATTGTGAAGATATGCCTAAGGAACTATTAATTCATCAAAATCTAAAAGACAGAAACATTACTATCTTAATAGGCCCTGAAGGTGATTTTTCACCTGAAGAAATTAAAGCAACAGCTGAAAAATCTTTTAAACCAATTAGTTTAGGAGAAAGTAGGCTTAGGACAGAAACTGCTGGAATTGTCGCCACTCATACAGTTTCAGTTAAAAACTATGTAAATTAAAAAAACCACCCATTAGGTGGCTTTTTTAATTTACCCCTTGCTTCAAACAATTATATAGAAGCGTCTTCTTTCTTAGCTTTTACAGTAAATGTAAACTCTATATTATCATTAATTATTTTATCTTTTAATGTTTCTGTTAGCTTACCAGAACTATACATTACACCCCACTCAGTTCTGTCTATATTAAAAGGCTCACTTGTAAAAGAAACCTCATCACCATTGACTAAAACAGTAGCAGGAAACTCAATATTCTTTTTAATACCTTTAATGGTAAGGTTACCTTTTACCACAGTCTTACCATCTTTATCTTCTACCCCAGTTATAGCAAATACAGAAAATGGATGTTTTTCTACATCAAAGAAATCCTCATTTTTTAAGTGATTTACTAGCTTCGTATTATACTCTTCATTCTCAATATCACTATTCTTAATTGAATTCATGTCTAAGATAAAATTACCTCCGGTAAGTTTATCACCTTCTAAAGCCACATACCCTTCAGAAATACTTACCGTACCATCATGTGATTCTGCTGGTTTAAAGCCTTTCCAAGTAACAGTACTTGCATCAGCATCGGCTACATATCTTACAGCTTCAGCTGCTATTTGAGAAACTTCTTCTGCTTTCTTTGCCTCAGTTTCATTCTTTGCTTTTTTACATGACACTACGGCTAAACTTAGAAAAAAGATAGCAGCAACTTTAATTACATTATTTTTCATTTTTTAATAGTATTTAATTTATTCTAAAAATTATAAGCGGCAAATTTAAAAACAAAAACTCAACAAAATCTAAAGTTACTATTCAAAGGTCAATTAAATAATTGTTAATTATTTACCTTCATAGAATAATTTTATATTTGATTTTCATAAGTTTTACCTCAAATATGTACAGATATTTAGTCTTATTACTATTTACATTTTCAATACATGCACAAGAAGTAGCTGTACTGAAATATGGCGGAGGCGGTGATTGGTACGCAAATCCAACTGCACTAAAAAATCTGATTACTTTTTGCAATACCAATATAAACACATCAATAAATACCAATTTTGAAACAGTAGAAGCGGGAAGTGTAGATATTTTCAATTACCCAATTATATTTATGACTGGTCACGGTAATGTTTTCTTTTCTGAAAATGATGTGGAGAATTTACGGAATTACCTTATTTCAGGAGGGTTTTTACATATTTCTGATAATTATGGAATTGATGAATACTTAAGACGTGAGATGAAAAAAGTGTTTCCCGATCTCGAATTTCATGAAATACCTTATAACCACCCCATTTATCATCAATCATTTGATTTTGAATCGTTACCTAAAATACATGAGCATGATGGTAAAGCTCCGCAGGGATTTGGAATTTTCTATGAAGGTAAATTGGTTTGTTTTTATGATTATGAAAGTGATTTGAGTGATGGTTGGGAAGATCAAGAAGTTCATAACAATCCACAAGAGTTAAGGGAAAAAGCATTGAAAATGGGTTCAAATATTATAGAATATGTTTTTAAAAACTGATCCTAGTCAGGTTTTAGACAACATAAAAATAAACTTCAACAATGAAGAGTTATGGGCTGTAAACATTATTCTGGCACTCATTATGTTTGGTGTTGCTTTGGGAATTACGGTTGATGATTTTAAACGCCTTTTCAAAAGCCCTAAAATTGTTATTACTGGTATTATATCCCAATTTTTACTATTCCCTTTAATTACTTATATCTTGGTAAATGTTATAAATCCGTATCCAAGTATAGCATTGGGTATGATTATGGTAGCAGCATGTCCTGGTGGAAATATTTCAAACTTTGCCACTTATCTTGCAGGTGGTAATGCAGCTCTTTCAGTTAGTTTAACTGCCTTTGCCACATTAGCAGCTATTATTATGACTCCATTAAATCTGGCATTCTGGGGGAATTTATATGAACCAACAGCACATATTTTGCGGGAAGTAAGTTTGGAACCCTTAGTACTGATTCGCCTGGTAAGTTTAATACTAGGAATCCCGTTGATTTTAGGAATGCTGCTCAGAAGATATAAACCGAATATAGCTATGAATTTATCGAAGGTATTAAAACCTCTTTCTATTTTTATCTTATTGGTATTCATAGGCGGAGCCTTTTATGAGAACCGATATATTTTTGTTGATCATATTCATTATGTGCTTTTTGTGGTGTTGGCATTGAATGTTTCTGGATATGTTTCTGGTTTTTACTTCTCTAAACTAATGGGCTTGTCGTATGAAAATCAAAAGACCTTATCTATTGAAACAGGTATTCAAAATTCGGGTTTAGGTTTATTACTTTGCTTTGCCTTTTTTGAAGGTCTTGGTGGAATGGCTTTGTGTTTAGCTTTTTGGAGCGTGTGGGATATTGCTTCTGGTTTAGGGCTCGCCTATTATTGGTCTAGAAAATCACCTCAAGCTATTGCCTAATGTTACAACAACTCTGGTACCAAATCATTAAAGTATATACCACTGTTAGCTTGAATTTCTATTTCAAGAGGATAAAATCAGTAGGTAAGGAAAATATTCCAAAAAAAGGTGCTTTACTCTTTGTAGCCAATCATAAAAATGCTCTGATTGATCCTATTTTAATAGCAACCTCCACCACAAGAAATCTTTACTTTCTTACGCGTGCCAGTGCTTTTAAATTAAAATTGGTTAGGTGGCTACTTTCAACGATCAACATGTTACCTATTTATCGTTTACGTGATGGAAAAGCAACACTGGCAAAAAATGAAGAAGTTTTTAAGAAGTGTTATAGTATACTTAATAAGCAAAAATCCCTTTTAATTTTTCCAGAAGGTACACATGATATACGAAGATGGGTTCGCCCTTTAAGTAAAGGGTTTACCCGAATTACATTTGGTGCTTTAGAGCAAAATTCTGAGTTAAATTTAACCATAATCCCGGTTGGGTTAAATTACAGTAGAGCTGAAGAATTTGGGGAGTCAGTTTCTATATACTATGGCAAACCCATTGAAGTAAATCCTTTTTATGATGCTGAGAATCTTCAACTATCATCACAAAAACTGAAAGAAGTAGTAAGTTCAAAAATGAAAACCTTAACCACGCATATTGAAGATATTGAGAATTATGATAACATTATTGAACAACTTGGAACTGTAGATTATTTGAATCCAGAAGAAGTTAACTTACAACTAAAAAATCAAAGTAACCAGCAAATTTCTACTTCAAAACCGGAAGAAAGAAAATCAAATATCTTATGGAAGTTGCTGTACAATTTAGTAAAAATAAATAGCTTTTTTTCCTATATAATTTGGAAAACCATCCAGCCTAAAATTCAAGAAGTTGAGTTTGATTCAACTACAAGATTTGCTATAGGAATTAGTGCATTTCCATTATTTTATTTATTGCAGACAACACTAATAATTTACTTTTTTGGAAGCGCTGTTGGGCTAACTTATTTATTTATAAGTGTATTATCTGTTTTTTTATTAGCCAAAACTAAATGATCATCAATGATAGCTTCCTGAATAAGGCGTTGTACTTCTGTTCTTATGTTTTGCTTTACCAGTTTTGTGTTTGCTGAGTTTGGATATACTCTATTAGATAAGAAAACATATACTAACTCTGTTTCAGGATCAGCCCATGTATATGTACCCGTATAGCCACTATGACCGAAACTAGCTGGAGATACACAACCACAAGTTGCTTTCACATCAGGATCTAACTGTGGTTTATCAAAACCCAAACCTCGTCGAACGCCTTCATCCTCAAAATGGCGCGTATTGAATTTTTTCACAGTTTCCTCATTAAAGTACTGCTTTCCACCATAAGTACCTCCTTGCAAATACATTTGCATCATCTTGGCAATATCATTTGCGTTACCAAAAAGTCCAGCATTGCCATTCACACCTCCTAACATGGCCGCCCCCTGGTCATGTACATAACCATGCAGTAGCTGCCTACGGTAGTAAACATCTACTTCTGTAGGAACTATTTTGTTTTTAGAAAATTTTTCAAGTGGCTTATAGGTCAAGCTTGTGGCTCCAAGTGGATGATAAAAATGAATATCATTAAAGACATTCAAAGGTTTTTTATATTCTTTTTCAAGGTAATCCTTAAACAGATAAAAGATCAGTCCACTATATTTATAACCTTCTTTTTCGCGTAAGGGTGACTCTGCAATCATTTTATATATTGAATCTTGGAAACTGGTTTTTAAAAATACATTTCTTGCAATCTGAATACCATACTCTTTGGTACGACGTACATTGTAAAAATCTTTTGAAGGCTTCTTTGTAATTGAATCAAAAGTGTATAAGTAATAAGGAATCCAAGCTTTCAATCTGCCATTGTGAGCCAAAGCCTGTTTAACAGAAATGCTATCTTTATCTGTATCTTTTAAAACAGGCATAATAGTGCCCAGATTTGTACTTAAATCAAATTTATCATCCTCATATGCCTTCATAATAGAAGGTACACCGCCCAGAATTTTAGTTAAAGAGGCAAGATCGTATAGATCTGTCTTCTTCACAGGCTTTTCATGTGCCGCTGTGTGATATCCAAAACTTTTATAATACACTACATCTCCATTTTTGGCAACCAGTACCTGCATACCAGGAGCCATACGTTCTTTAAGTATCTCTTGTGCAATAGAATCAACGCGTAATAATTTTTCACTACTCATACCTACATTCTCTGGAATATTATAACCTAAGCGGTCTAGGTTTTCAGACACCAAACAATGACCTGCTTTAAAGTTTTCATTGATAGAAACGGGCAAATTCCCTTTTGCTTGACGTGCACCAAAAATGATCTGAGCAGAAATGTCTTGAGCCAATTTACTGTTCTGATAGGAAACCAATACAGCATCAATATTAGTAAAGGACTTCACATCTTGTAAACTATATGGACTTGCAAATACTTCAAGAATGACCTTCTTTTTTCTTGCAATTTCCTGCAACCACACTAACTCTTTATTCTTAAACTTAAAACCTTTCCAGGGGTTCTTATTTGACTTATGATAGCCAACGATTACCAAAGAATAAGGTTTCAACTTATTGATAATAACATCTAATGTTTTACCCGTAATAACATCAACATTGGCATAATCTTTTAATCTATTGACAAAAGTTTCATTTTCAGCATCACCTAATTTTACATAGGCAATAGTATTCTTAACTAAATCTTTAATAGGAAGCAGGTCGTCTGTATTCTTTACAAGTGTCAATGAGTTTTCAACCAACTTGTGATGAAGTGCTTCGTTATGAGATGTATTTAAATCACTCGACAAGCTATCTATAACAATTGGTGTATATTGATGTAAACCTGACCAGAATTTTGCCTTTAAAATCCGCTTAACTGAATGATTTAATCTGGCCATAGTAATCACAGAATCTTTCACAGCTTTTTGAAGCCTTGCATAAGAGGCTGGAATATCTTGCGGAATTAATAACATATCATTTCCGGCTTTAATAGCTGCTAAATTTATTTCAGCTGACGACGAAAAATCTGTTGCGCCTTTCATAGCTAAGCCATCAGTAAACGTCAATCCCTGAAAACCCATTTCTTCTTGTAGTAATTCCGTAACAGTGCTATACGAAAGCGAAGTGGGCAAACTTGCATTCATCTCAACACTTGGTACGCTTAGATGCGCTGTCATAACACTTGCTAAACCAGCATCGAATAACTTTTTGTACGGATATAACTCAATAGAATCTAGGCGTTCTTTGGTAAATGGAATGGATGGCAAGGTATGATGAGAGTCAACATCTGTATCACCATGACCCGGAAAATGTTTTCCTGAAGCCAAAACTTGTTGGCTTTGCATTCCCTTTGTGAAAGCAATTGCTTTTTCAGTTACATTTTCTCTGTCTTCACCAAAAGAACGGTTACCTATTATAGGGTTTTTAGGATTGATATTGATGTCTAAAACCGGAGCAAAATTGATATGGATGCCTAATCTTTTACAATGTTCACCTAATTGTTTGCCAAATTCCTCAATTAGTGTATTATCTTCTATAGCACCAAGGGTCATATTCCATGGGAATCTATAGGCATTTTTCAAGCGCATATCCAAGCCCCACTCACCATCAAAGCCTATCAGTAATGGTGTTTTTGAAATTTCCTGATATCTATTCGTTAATTTGGCTTGCTTTTCAGGTGTTCCTTGCATAAAAATAAGACCCCCAATATGATATTTATCGATGTAATTTTCAATTTCAGCCTGATGTTTCAAATCTTTATTTGAATATGCCTGAATCATGAAAAGTTGGCCTATTTTTTCATCAACTGACATTGCACTTAAAATGCTATCTACCCAAACTTCTTGTTGTTTTCTATCTTTTGCCAATAAAGGATCCACATACTGAGCAACAGCATAATGCGTAAAAAAAAGTAATAGGGTTGAAACAAGTATCTTTTTCATATTAATATAAGATCATTACACTCATTAAGTGTTTAATTTAAAAGCCTTGCATGCCAGCTGTGCTGAGCTTCTATTTCCCACTTAGTTTCTAACTCACCTTTGGTAGCAATCATATTATTAAAAACTAATGTATTTGCTCTTATCTTATCTTGCTTTGCAAACGCTTTAAATTGCTGCATAGAAACTGTATTGATATTCACACCATCTTTAAAACTAACATTCATTTTATTCATCAAGTCAACACCTAATTCTTTTTCTAGGTTTTGAATTGTGTGAACCGAAGCATCAATAGAACAACCTGAAACATCATTAAAGCTTTCATCAACAGCCAACACGATAAATTGATTATACTTTATCTGAAAAGAAGCTTTTAAATCATCTCCATGGCGTTTCCAATTGGAAACAAAGACTTTTAGCTTCTCAGAAATACTTTTAATTTCTCTTTCTTTAAGTTCTCTATTTGATTGATATACCCAAACTCTAGAACTACTCGGTAAGTCTTTAAAATCAACAAACATAAGCTAACAAATCCTTATTATAAAGTTACTTAATTTCTATTTATGGGCATTGAATTTATCCTGAAGTGCTTTTAATTTTTCATCTTCCGTCATTGAATTATCAGGCTTTAACATGCGCTCTTTAATTTCTTTTAATACCTTCTTGGTATAGTGTGGAAAATCAGCATTTTGAATCCACGAAAAATAGCCCTTATCCTTTTCCAATACCTCTTCCACTTTCTTATTTCTGTATTTACCAAAGGTAAAAATCTCTTCATCTTTTTCATTATACATAATGAATCCAGCAAAGTCAGCTCGCTTCTTATGAGAAGAGTACGTATTTAAAAATTGAATATCATTTTCAAGGTCATCATATTTATCTAACTGTGCTTTTAATATTTCGTAGGTAGCATTGGTATCAGCTTCTGCTGAATGCGCATTTTCCAGGTCTTTATCACAATAAAACTTATACGCGGCACCCAAAGTGCGTTGTTCTTTTTTATGATAGATTACCTGAACATCTACAGCTACCCTATCTTTCATATCAAAATCTATGCCTGCTCTTAGCATCTCTTCTGCCAAAAGCGGGATATCAAACCTATTAGAATTAAACCCTGCCAAATCACAACCCGCTATCATTTCGCTCACTTTAGCTGCTAATTCTTTAAAAGTAGGTTCTGTAACAACTTGTTCATTGGTAATGCCATGAATAGCAGAAACTTCTTTTGGAATTTCAATTTCAGGATTTACCAACCAGGTATTACTTTCTTTATTACCATTTGGGTGCACTTTTAAGATGGAAATTTCTACAATTCTGTCTTTAGCAATATTCACCCCGGTAGTTTCAAGGTCAAAAAAAACAATAGGTTTTTTGAGGTTTAGCTCCATAAAAAAATTATATGTCTCAAAGATACAATTTGAAGAAAACTATTGAAGCTATTTAACATTTAGTTTAGTGGAACTTTTTAACGGATTTTGAACAAGTACTAATAATATAGTTACTCATTAATTTAGTTTGCTTCTTAATTTATTTTCATCGAACTTCGCTTATCAGTCGCTAAACGGAATTAAAACTCCGCCAAGCTAAACGTTATGTACAATAATTAAAGATGGAAAAATTTCTCTTACAAGTCGAAACTTTCACTAATCTCAGCAAGCAAGAATCACTTGAATTGATTAAGTTGACTAAGATAAAGTCATATCGCAAAGGGGAAACCATATTAAGAGTAAGTCAATCCAACAAAAATTTATATTTTATTAATGAGGGGTATTTGAAAATATCATTCTTCAACGAAGGTAAAGAGTTTGTTATGAAGTTTTTCTGTCCACATGAATTTTGTGCTGTACTAGACACTCTTAACTCAGACCAAACATCTGACTATGCAATAATTGCATTGACTGATGTAAATTTAATAGAAATTGACTTCATAGGACTAAATCAACTAGCAACCCAACTTCATTCTATAGAAAAATTGATTTCGAATATTTCCTCTATGGCAACAAAAAAAATGATGAGTCGAATAAAAGAATTACTAGAAACAGAGGCCAAAGAAAGGTATATGAATTTCTTAAAACACAATAGAACATTAATGAATATCGTGAGTTTGAAAGATTTGTCTGCCTACCTTGGCATTTCACAAGTATCTCTTAGTCGAATTAGAGCTAGCATCTAGCTTATTTAACATATGTAAAAGGAATTGATTTAAATCAACTGTAGTTTTACCATAAATTTAACGACATGATTGAAATAACACTGTTTTATATATTAGCCATTTTGGCAATAGTAATAGGCATAGCTATTGTTCCAATAACATTCTTAGCGAAAACTCCAATCAAAGTGTTTTACTATCACTATTTAGCTCGTAAGCCAATAAACTGGGCGATACTTATTTCGCTAATTACCTGGACATTATTATATCTGAACAGCAAGGGGGATTTCCTATTTGGACAATAGCACCTATCGTATTGGTAATTATTGCCTTGTTTTTGGTTTACAAACTGCATCCTGAAAGTGCATTTAAAGCTATTGATTATCCTGAATTTTCAAATGACATCTCGAGTTTACCCATTGATGATGACAAAGAAATTGCGGTTATTGAATTTGAAGGAATTACCAAATGTTATCCACTAGACTTTGTCATTCATCATCATATAGTCAATGATAAATTTGATTCAAAAATCATATCCCTAACCTATTGTGCCATGTGCAGAAGTGTCATTCCATTTGATGTGACAGAAATAGGACCATTGTCAGTTTCGGCATTGAAAAATGGCAATATGGTCGTTGCAGACCGAAAGACAAAAACATTCTTTCAGCAATCCACTTTTAAGTCTCTCATTGGAAAACTGCATCCTAAAGAATTAATCATGATTCCTTTTCAAGTCCTATCATGGACAGACGTTAAACAATCAATTTCCTCTCCCCATGTTGTAAATGTAACTAAAAATGATTTTAGAGAATTTGAATTACCTATTCCTGGGGTTTGGAAAAAGATTGTTTCTTCGGAAACTGTTCCTGGTGTTTCAACCAAAGGTCATGACAAAACTTTTCCTGCGCGAACAAGAGTAATTGGAATAACAGATAGGTCTATAAAGGAAAAAGCAGTATATCTGAGAAAAGAAGTTCTTGAAAAAAAGCTTGTAATTAACGAAGAACATGACTTTTTCCTTTTTGGGAATACGACTGTAAAAGCATTTAGAAACACATTAAATAATTCGAAACTCAATATATTGGTTGAAGAAAACGAAATCATAGATTTAAATAGTGCAACCCACTGGGACATAAGAGGAAAATACATTTCAGGTACATTAAATAAAAACCTTGTCCCCATAACTATCTCTGACGAATACTGGTTCTCTTGGATAAAGTTCAATAAAGATTCCAAATTGATAAGGATTTAGCTAGGAAAAAAGCACATAACAAAATAAGTAATAGCTCCTTTCTGCTATCCAAAAAGTCATTGTATTTTAGTATCTTTCGAGTAAACAGACACTATGGTGAGTTATACGCTACTCCTCATACATAGAATGATAAGCGAAACCATAAAAAAGACCCTAAAAAGGACCTTTTTTTATATGAGCGTTATTAAATGGTTCCTCTAATTTTTAGTTTTACATAATCATACAACTCATTGGAGTCATGTCCTTTATTTTTTGCCCGTTTAATAAAATTAGCCGTTACATTATGAATTCTGGCTTTTTTAAGTGTGTTTGCATTCGGTTTGTTAATCTTAGTGGCTAACAATGATTCTATATAATCAGGGCTAATATTATGTATTGCAAATTTCTTAAGCATATCAGCATCTAAATTACCATACCCCGCTTTTGAAAGTTCATCAATATAATTTATGGTAATATTATGAATAGCAAACTTCTTTACCATATTGGCATCCATGTTTCCATAACCGGCCTTAGCTAGTTGGTCAATATAATGTAAAGACACCCCATGAATGGCCCATTTGATCATCATATCTACATCAAGATCACTATAGTTGGTTTTTCTCACTTCGGAAATATAGTCCAGATCAACATTGTGTATTCCTAGTTTTCCTAATTGACGTATGGTAGGTTGATAGCCCATTTGCTGAATGCCATTTACATACGACCTGGTAATATCTCCTAAAAACAGTTTGAAAAAATAATAGTCTTTATCACCATCAATGCTAGATAATACTTTTCCTTTTAAAAAACTTTCAAAATCAGCTTTTCGGGTAAAGGTAAATTTACCTGTTTCTTCATCAGCTGGAAATTTACCTTGAAACTTCATAAGGCCCGCTTCCCTATCTAATTCAAAACCTTCATTGGTTCTTTTTAATTCACTTTCATCTACCGAAAAATTGATATGAAATGAGCCTTGGTTTCTACCTCCAGAGTTCATTAGCCCTAAATAAATTGTATTTCCCTCTTTAGTAGCCGTCCAAAACCCCTTATCTAATTTGGGGGAATTCGAAAAATTATTGAATGAGATGTTTGTTACTCGTGTTTCTTTTTTGTCTTTTCTCTTTTGGGCGCAAGAAGTGGTACTTATAAAAATAGCCAATACGCATATGAGAATTAGTTTACATGATACTTTCATTGTGTATAGAATTAAATTGGTTCTATACAGGTAAACTCAGGTAATTTAAAAACGTTACAAAGCATTTTAAAAGTCAAGTCGATAATTCATTTTAAAAGCAATACCCCAATTCTTACGACGAATATTTTTGTCAAAATTATCTGTTATTACTAAATACACATAACTCAAAGGTTTGTATTCCCATTGTAACCTGCTATTAATATTAAAATTATCTCTTTGCGTATTGTATTGTATATAAGTTGTCCAATTTAATCGATTATTAAAAAAAACTTCACCTGTAAAACGTGTAAGGTGAAAGGTTTCTTCTCCTAATTCATTTAAATCTAATTTATTTATTTCATATGAAAGATCAATATTAGCATACGGTAATAATCTATATGATGCCGTCAGAAATCCAGCAGAGCGTTTACCATTATAAAATTGACCATGATGCAAATAGGTTCTAAAAACAAACTTTTTATTACTTACTGAGTTATACCCTACTCTACCTCTAAAATAACGGTATTGGCCAGGCAGCAGTACATTTTCATTGCCTAAAGGATCAAAGGCATATTTTAAATCTACATAATCATGATAAAAATTGACATAAACTGCAGACAGGTCTTTAAAGAATAATGCTGTATTGTAAAAGGAAGAAACTTGTGTTACATTTCCATTTTCATCAAAATAGGTGTTATTTCTTCCAAAAAAATAGCGGTATTCATTTAATTTCTTAGACTTGGGTAAAAATTTTGTCAAGAATAAATACCCTGAAGCTTCAGTATAACCTTCACGAATTACTTCATCGCTTAAAGCATCATAGTTAAACAGACGGGGTGCAAAACCTACATCGGTAATATAATTTTTACCTAAACTCTTAAGAGATAAATTCCATTCCATTCCACGTTTATTATACCAAATTCCCACATTATAAAAATTGTTATCACCTGAAAGATCATCATTAAAGCTTTTTGCAAAATTGACTAAACCTGTCCAACGATTGTTAGTTGACTTGTAATTTAGATTCATACCGACAACACGATTATAATCATCAAGAAACTCAAATTTATCAGTCTGTTGGCGATTGATTAAAAACGCTGTTGTTGTAAAACTTTTGGACAACTGTTGTTCAGCAACCAACGCTGTGAAATTTTGAGAATTTACATCATCATCGATTTCAGTTTGGGTATTTAAAAACCCTATTCTAGTTTTAGGTGTTAGATTTCCTGATAGTTTTAATCCAAATTGGATGTCACTATTAGCACCAACGCGTCTTGAATAGAAAGGGTTCACATCATCAGTTCCTAAATTAGAAAAGAGATCGGCATTCTCTAAGAAGAAATTTCGTCGTTCCGGAAAAAAGACTGAAAAGCGCGTTAAATTTGTTACTTGTTGGTCTACATCAATTTGTGAAAAATCAGGGTTAACAGTAGCATCAAGCTTCACTGATGAAGTAAGGTTATATTGTATATCTAAGCTAGGTTTAAATGTTACCTTGTCTTTATCATCTTCTACATCGTTTTGATAATTAGATGTAATTGATGGTGTTATTGCAAATCTAGAAGTTGATCTGTCCGGTAAATTTTCTACTGAAAAAGGTTCCGTAAATCGTAAATCGAAAAGGCGATAGTTTCTTTTTACATTTTTAAATATGGTCCATGCATTTTTTTTGATATCTCTTACATAAAACTGAATTCCAAAAACCGCATTTTCAGGGTTAAAATTAAGAGCTTTTAATGGAATTGCCATTTCATAAATTTTATTATTTTCTTGTGTAGTTACTTTAGCTTCCCAGATGGTATTCCAACTTGTAGAAAAGTCAAACCCACTATCAATGCGTTCTACCAATCCATCAATTAAAACACCGTACGCATTTGCCGAAAAATAATAAGCATTCTGTTGTTGATTTTGTGCGTCTAAAATCATTACAAATCCATCACTCAATCCAATGGGCACATCTCGTTTTAGAGAACTGACTTGGTTTCTGGGTGTACTATCTTTATATACCGCACTTACATATAGATGCGTTCCGTTATGAAATAGTTTTACTGAAGTTTGATTCGCTGCCAATCCTTCGTCAGTAGGTAAATAATTATAAAAATTAGTGTATTCAGGAAGTTGTTGCCAAACGGATTCACTCAATGCTCCATCAATTTCAATATCAGTATTAATATATTTAATTATAGGTTTATGTTGCGAATACAGTAACAGGCCATTGAACAATAGCACAATTAATATAAGTTTGATTTTCATCTATTCTATTTGCTAGATTCAATCAATTCAATGATTTTTAGAGATACTGGTTTTGATGATTGGTAATTTTGCCCGGTTACTAAACGTCCATCAGTCTCTACTGTAAATTTTCCTCTTTCTGAAAATATAAATTCTCCTCCTCGCTCCTTAATTGTTTTTTTAATCAGAAAAGGAAACGTTTTAAAATAGGGCTTGTTGGGATTTTCATAGTCATCAGGGTAGCCGCTTACACGTTTACCTTCTACCAAATACTTACCATCACTAGTTTTTAGATTTACAATTCCTGCAGTACCATGACAAACTGATGAAATAATACCATTATGTTTCTCATAAACATCCATTGCTATTTTTTGAATCTCTTGGTTTTCAGGTACTCCAAACATAGCAGCCCCACCACCTATATATTGTACCGCTTTATATTTGGAAGCATCAATTTCTGAAGGTGATTTTGTGTTTTTCAACATATTCATAAAATGAGTATTGTATAAATACTTTTTACTCATCTCGTCAGAAGTATTGATATATGACAAAGGAACAGCACCGCCTTTAGGGCTTACAAAATCTACTGTATAACCTGCATTTTTAAAGACATCATACGCATTTACAATTTCTGAAAAACTATTTCCGGTATTCAGGTTGGTGTTTCCGTAAAAATGAGCATTTGACACAATAAACAAAACCGATTTCTTCTCCGGATCATCTACGCGAGTTGCTGTTTTACTAATAATTTTCCATTCATCCTCGAGCTTTTTCAATAAAAACAAATCGATATATACCCATTTTCGATCTGGACCTGCAATTTCTACTTTTGCCATTGCAATATCTTTAAATAGTTCAATGTCTAAAATTCTTCCCTGCCTTCCATTGAATTTTCCAACTTCCCCGTTTTTGAAAAAATTGGCATATTCTTCCGGAGTGTATCTTTTAAAATTACCTTCTCTATTTGTAAGGTAAAGCGTTGCATCATTGGTAAAAGCATTTTTAACCTTGTCTAAAGTATTATATGAGCTTCCATCAATATAATCCAGAAGTGTTTTTTCTATTGCAAAATTTACTTCAGAACCATATGCATCGAATGAGCTACTCCACACTGTGTGAAAGCTTTCTGTTACTTTCGACTTTAATTTTCCGTTAGCATCTCGACTTATAAAAAAAGAACCTCCCCAAAGTTGATTTGGGTATTTTAATATTTGTTCAGTCATTTCACCTAATGATGGAATGGTTTCCTTTAGTTTTTTTATTGCTTCTTCTTTAGGAAACCATTCAAAATAATAGCCTTTAACACCTTGTTTTATTTCCCCATCAACATATTTGGCAGTATACATTAGTCTTGTGTCTGCTGAATTTTTAAAATCATATTTATAAGAAAATAATCCGCTAAGACTAGGCTTTGTAATCTTAAATCCAAAGGTATTTGTAAGACTATCTATAACTTCATTAAAACTTTGTCTTTCTGTATGAAATGTTGCAATAGTCACCCAACCAATTGGTGATTTTTTCATTAAAATTTCACCTTTATCATTAAGAACAGTTAATCTAACTACTGATTTATTAGGTTGTTGTTGATTAGAAGATTGCCCCAATAACGTATTAGAAGTAAGTATTATAAAAAATAACACAAGCACTTTTTTCATTTTTAAATATTTTAAAGTTTATTCAAACTTCTAAAAATGAAATTACGGCAAGGTTGTAAGCTATAATTTAGGTGTCCAACATTATAATTTCAGACGCTAAAGGCTATAAAAACTGCTTTTGAAATTCAGCTGGGGTTTGCTCAACTACTTTTTTAAATGTAGCATAGAAGTTTGATTTAGAAGAGAATCCTGACTCAAAACCAATAGCTTCTAAAGTAAGATTTTGTTTTTCTTGTAATAATCTCTTTGCCTCTTCAATACGATAATCATTTACATAGGCATTGAAACTTTTTCCAATATTATCGTTCACTAATTGTGACAATTTATGTGGTGAAATATGAATTTTGTTGGCAACACTATGAAGCTTTACATTTGAATTCTTATAAAGTTCTTCCTTCAACATTAAATCATTTAATTGTTTTAATAAAAAACTTGCTTCACTTTCATCAATCTTCTTGGTACCATATTTCTCAGGAATGTCTTGAAAAATAGTTTCTCTATTGTTCTTGGAAAGAAAGAATATTACCAAACCATAAAAGACCACCGAAAATGTAATTGTCCCAACCAAATACAAAAAGAATAGCCCTATTAAATAAGCTACAAAAATTAAAACATTTGCACTAAAAACTGCAATTAACCATATTTCTGCTGTGGTACATTTTTCATTTTTATTGTACAGTTTTTTGAAAATACTCTTCAAAGTAAATCCAGAAACTAACAAATATATTCCCCAAACTACATAAATAAAATATGCAAAAAAGTTATTCCAGAAATGACTATAATATTTGTAAGGTTTTATGATTCCAACTGTAACAATAAATAGAACAAGAATAGCAAAATGTATTTTCCATGATTTGGGTATTGACTTTCTATTTTCAATTGATGATTTTAGGTAATAAAAAAGCGCAAACCCTATTAAAAAACATGCTGATAGACCTATTTGTAAAATCAATAAATTTAGCTCCTCTTTAGGCGTAAAAATGGCATAAACAGATTTTCCAATGCGTATAGTCAATAATAAAACCAGTAATCCGAATAAAAGATTCTGAACACGCTTTCTTTTACTGAAAAACAAAAAATAAAGTGCTACTAAAAATCCATTGAAAACTCCTAAAGAGCAAATAAAAAAAAGTATGGGGCTATTAAAATTCAATTTTGATCAAATTAAACCCTAAAGTAATAAAAAAGCTTGGTAAAATTTCTAATCCGAATCTCTTAAAAAAGTAAATTTTTTAAAAATCTTGGTTAATATCCCATGCCTCAAGGGTTTCTTTAAGTGACTTAATAAACATACCTCCCAAGGCACCATTTACCACTCTATGATCATAAGAATGTGAAACAAACATCTTATGACGTATACCAATAAAATCCCCTTCAGGTGTTTCAATAACGGCAGGCATTTTTCGAATCGCACCTAAAGCCAAGATGGCCACTTGAGGTTGATTAATAATTGGCGTTCCCATAATAGAACCAAAACTACCAACATTGGTTACAGTATAAGTACCGTCTTGAATTTCGTCAGGTTTTAATTGATTCTCTCTTGCTCTATTTGCCAGGTCATTGACTTGTTTAGTCATACCAACCAAATTCAACTGATCTGCATTTTTAATAACAGGTACAATTAAGTTTCCATCAGGTAAAGCAGCAGCCATACCTAAATTGATATTCTTCTTTTTGATTATACTATCTCCTTGAACAGAAATATTAATTAATGGAAACTTCTTAATAGTGGCAGCAATAGCCTGCATGAAAATAGGAGTAAAAGTTAACTTCTCGCTTTCTCTTTTTAAGAATGCATCTTTTACTTTATTTCTCCATTTTACAATATTGGTAACATCTATTTCTATAAATGACTGCACATGCGCTGAAGTCTGAACAGAATCTACCATATGCTTTGCAACCAACTTGCCCATCCTTGTCATTTCTATAATCTCATCTTCACCACTTACAGCAATTGGTGCAGCTTTTGGCTCTGAAACCTTCTTAACTTTTGGAGTTTCTACTTTTTCTATAGATTGAGCGGTACCATTTGATCTGTTTTCTACATATAATAAAATATCATTCTTTGTAACTCTTCCTTCTTTTCCAGTACCTTGTAGGGATTCCAATTCATCAACGCTAACACCTTCTGCTTTGGCAATATTCTTAACTAATGGTGAATAAAACTTTCCGGATGGTGAGCTTTTAATTTCAGTAATTGCTGCAGCAACAGGCGCAACGGATATTTGCTCTCTCTCCTCTACTACATTTGAGACAATTTTTTCTTCTACAGCAGGCGCTACATTAGCAGAAACATTCTCTGCATCAGTTTCAATGATAGCTAAGGTCTGACCAACTTGTACTACATCATCTACATTAAACAATTTCTCTAATAATACTCCTTCTACCTCAGATGGCACTTCAGAATCTACTTTATCAGTAGCAATTTCAACAATGGCTTCATCTAACTCAATGGTGTCGCCTACTTCTTTTAGCCATGAGGTGATGGTTGCTTCTGCAACACTTTCTCCCATCTTAGGAAGTTTAAGTTCAAATTTTGCCATAATTATCCTTTCAATTTAAGAAATGCAAAGTTACAAAAAATGAGCATTCAAAAAACCACATTTTGTTTTGTTTTAATTGATTTCAAATTATTGATTTTGTAAAAATAAAATGATTTTTATGAGAAAAATAAAAAATACTGTAACAAAAAAAATCTAAAATTATCAATACAATAAATATGTATACTTATTTTATTAACATTTTTTAACAGTAATTTCATCCTTTTTGGTACTCTTTTTAAGTATCTTAGCCCCTCAAATTACTACAAACTAACATTAATTCATTTTAGCATTATGAAAATTCTAAATGTCAAAGTTGTCAAATTACTTGGTTTGGCACTTTTAACAATTGCCTTTCTGGTTCCTCAACCTATAGAAGCGCAAAGAAAAAAGAAGAAAAAGAAAGGTAAAGTTGAGGCACCTCCTCCTCCAAAGAAAGACAAGAAGAAAAGTATAAAAGACCTTACAAAATCCAGTAAAGAGATTGATGGGTTATTCAAAATTTATCAGGATACCATTACAGGCTCATTGCAAATGGTAATTTCTGAAGATCAACTCGGTAAAGAATTTATCTACTTCACTCAAATTGCTGATGCTCCGGGAGATATGGGCTTTGCAGGTAGAGGTATTTATAGAGGGTCAAAAGTATTTAAAGTAAAAAAACACTTTAATAAAATAGAGTTCATAACACAAAACACCTCTTATTACTACGATAAAGACAAAGCAATTTCTAAAGCTAGTGATGCTAACATTAGTAACGGTAATATGGCCAGCTTAAAAATTGAAACTCATGACAAGGATAAGGGTTTGTATTTAATTAAAGCTGATCCTTTATTTTTAAAAGAAACACTATCTCAAATTAAACCGCCTCGTTTTCCCGGTCAAAAACCTACCGCGTTCACCTTAGGTAATCTGGATAAAAATAAAACCAAAGTTGGCGCTATTAAAAACTACCCTGAGAATACAGACTTAGTGGTTGAATATGTGTATTCAAAACCCTCTGTATTAAACGGTGGTTCAAGAGCTGTTGTAGATGGAAGAAATGTAAGCGTAAAGGTAAATCACAGCTTAATAGCAATGCCGGAAAATGATTACAAACCCAGGTTTGATGACCCTAGAGTTGGGTATTTTATGACGCAGGTAAATGATCAATCATCTACAAGCGCCACTCCATATCGTGATTTAGTGCACCGTTGGAATCTTGTAAAAAAAGATCCTAGCGCAGCTATGTCTGAACCAGTTGAGCCCATTGTTTGGTGGATGGAAAATACAACACCTAGAGAAATAAGGCCAATTATTAAAAGGGCTGGTGAGCAATGGAACAAAGCTTTTGAAAAAGCAGGTTTTAGAAACGCAGTTGTAATCAAAGAACAACCTGATGATGCCGATTGGGACGCAGGTGATATTCGTTACAATGTATTGCGATGGACCTCTTCTCCTAATATTATGTTTGGTGGCTATGGTCCTAGTTTTGTAAACCCTAGAACAGGGCAAATTTTAGGAGCTGATATCATGCTAGAACATATAGTTTTGGGTAATTCTCTAAGAGGTGAAAAATTATTTGAAAAAGCTGCATTGCCAAATTTCTATGATGAAATGTCTGAACATATAGATGAGAATAATCATGGAAAATTTTGCGCTGCGAGTCAAATGGCACATCTAGATAATATGTTTGCTAATATTGCAGGCACTGCTTTTGAAGATGGAGAAATGGAAAAAAGTAAAATGCTAAATGAGTTTTTACACTTTTTGATCTTACATGAAATGGGGCATACCCTAGGCTTAAACCACAATATGAAGTCTAGCCAATTACATTCCATTGAAGATGTTAATAATGAAGCCATTACTTCTAACGTAGGTTTGACAGGTTCAGTGATGGATTATCCGGCAATTAATTATAATTTAGACAGAGATAATCAGGGTCAATACTGGATAACTACTCCCGGACCTTATGATGTTTGGGCTATTCAGTTTGCATATCAGCCTATGACTGATGTCGAATTGAAAGCTTTATTAGACAAATCTTCTCAGCCTGAATTAACATTTGGAAACGACGCGGATGACATGCGCGCGCCTGGAAAGGCTATTGACCCAAGAGTAAATGTTGGTGATATGACTAATGATGCAGTTCAATATGCTATCAATAGAATTAAATTGGCTAATGAAGTAGGTAAAGAAGTTTTAGCCAAGTACAAAGAGAAATCAAAAGGTAAGTCATTTCAGGAACTGCGTAATTCTTACTTTATATTAACTGGTCAACAAGCGGGATCTGCAAATACTATTTCTAGATATATTGGTGGTGTCTATGTTGATCGTTCTATGAATGGTCAAAATGGAGGGACTCAACCTTATACTCCTGTAGAAAGAGAAAAACAAAAAAAGGCTATGAAAGCCTTAAATGATTATGTTTTTGCTTCAAATTCTTTTACAGTGCCAAATGAAATATATAATTATGCAGCTGGCCAAAGAAGAGGATTTAACTTCTTTAGAAATCCTGAGGATCCAAAAATTCATGGAAGGGTTTTAGGCATTCAAAGAAATGTGCTAAGACACTTACTACATCCAAATACATTACAGAGAATTTCGGATTCTGAATTATACGGTAATAAATATCCTTTATCAGAAATGATGAATGACCTGAACAATGCTATCTTTAGAGCTGATAGATATAGCAATGTCAATTCTTTTAGACAAAATCTGCAATTAGAGTACACCAATATGTTGATTAATGGATTGACAGGAAAACAGAAAAATTCATACTCACACTCGGCTAGATCAATGATGCTATATAATCTAAAAAACATTAGAAATATGGCAACACCAACAGGAAATGTGGCAACAAGAGCACATAGACAGCATTTACGCACTTTGATAGATAATGCATTAAAAGAAATCAAATAATTTTAGTTTTATTTTCTGTTTTTAAAGAGCCATAATATATCTAATTGTGGCTCTTTTTTCATAAATAACTATCTTAGTACATCAACTAAACAACTAATTCAAATGAATCATTTTAAAAGTATTTTTCTTCTCGGAATATTGAGTTTATTCAGCCTAAATGCACAAGAAAAAAAAGATAAAAAATGGGATGTCTCTAACCCTGAAGGGGATTTCAATTTCAAAGAAGTACAACTTACCACAGACGAAGGCACATGGATGAACTTGGATGTGAGTCCTAATGGAAAGGAAATTGTCTTTGACCTATTAGGTGATATTTATAAAATACCTATTACCGGGGGAAAAGCGAAATTATTAAGAGAAGGAATACCCTTTGAAGTTCAACCTCGGTTCAGTCCTGATGGCTCTAAGATTCTGTTTACTAGTGATGCTGGTGGTGGTGATAACATTTGGGCGATGAATGCAGATGGTTCGGATCCTAAGCAAATTACCAAAGAAAAGTTTCGATTACTAAACAATGGAACCTGGTCAGCCGACGGTAATTATATTATTGCCCGTAAACATTTCACTTCTCAACGTTCCTTAGGTGCAGGCGAAATGTGGATGTATCATATTACTGGAGGTTCAGGTACACAGATCACCAAACGTAAAAATGATCAACAAGATGTTAATGAACCAAATGCATCTTTAGATGGTAAGTATCTATATTATAGTGAAGATGTATATCCTGGTGGATTTTTTCAATATAATAAAGATCCCAATAAACAGATTTATGTTATAAAGCGTTATAATTTTGAAAATGGTGAAATAGAAACTATTACTGGTGGGCCAGGTGGTGCGGCACGCCCGCAGGTTTCAAGGGATGGGAAAAAATTAGCGTTTGTAAAGCGTGTTCGAACAAAATCAGTTTTGTTTATTCATGACTTGGAGACGGGCGAGGAATGGCCTATCTATGATAATCTTAATAAAGACCAACAAGAGGCTTGGGCCATTTTCGGCGTATATCCTGGCTTTAGTTGGATGCCCAATAATGAAGAACTTGTATTTTGGGCCGGCGGAAAGATTCATAAAGTAAACATCAACACTCTCAACATCGAAAATATTCCTTTTGAAGCTGATACAAAAATTAAAATTGCCGAAACAGTAAAATTTGACTATCCCGTTTTTGAAGAGAATTTTACTGCAAAAGTTATTCGTGGAGCTGTAACGTCTCCTGACGAAAAATCAATTGTTTTTAATGCACTAGGCTATTTATGGACGAAAAAACTTCCAAATGGAAAACCAAAGCGTTTAACAAAAGGAGCTGATTTTGAATCTGAGCCTAGCTTTTCGCCGGATGGAAAGCACATTGTATATGTTACCTGGAATGATGAAAATTTAGGAGCAGTTTATAAGATTTCTGCTAAAGGGGGTACTGCTGTAAAACTAACTTCCAAAAGAGGAATTTATAGAAATCCTTCTTTTAGCAATAACAGCTCTAAAATTGCATATGTAAAGCAAAATGGCAATGGCGATCAAGGAAGAACCTTTGCAAAGAATAGTGGTATTTATATAATGAATGCTGATGGGGCAAATGCTAAACGATTGACAAAAGCAGGAGATTACCCTTCATTTAGCAAAGATGATTCACGAATATTGTACCAAACTGGGGGCTATCTATTTGGTAGTTTAACTAAAGAATTAAAAAGTGTTGACCTCAACGGAAAAGATGAGAAAACACATGTAAAATCAAAATATGCAAACAGATTAGTCCCAAGTCCTGATAATAAATGGATTGCCTTTAGTCATTTACATAAAGCTTATGTAGCACCGTTATTATTAACAGGAAAAACGATAGATCTTGACAATAAAACGAAAGCCATACCAGTGTCTCAAATTTCCAAAGATGCCGGTATTAATTTACATTGGTCCAAAAACAGTAAAAAAATCTATTGGACATTAGGTGAAAAATACTTTTCAAACAAAGTTGCTGAACGTTTTACTTTTTTAAAAGGCTCACCTGATAGTATCCCTCCTGTTACTGAAAAAGGAATCAAGATTGGTTTGGTCTCAAAAAGTGATAAACCTAAAGGACATATTGTTTTTACCAACGCCCGGATTATTACCATGGAAGGCGATCAAGTAATTGAAAATGGCAGTATTGTTGTTAATGCAAACAAGATCGAAGCACTCGGAAAAACTGATGAAGTAACTATCCCGAGTGATGCTAAAATTTATGATATGTCAGGTAAAACAATAATGCCTGGTATTGTAGATGCACATGCTCATGTTGGTGGATTTAGATATGGATTATCAACCCAAAAGCACTGGCAATTTTATGCCAATTTAGCCTACGGAGTAACTACAGCTCACGATCCGTCAGCCAATTCAGAATCTATTTTTGCCATGTCTGAACTCATAAAAAATGGAACGATGGTAGGACCTCGACTCTACTCTACCGGTGTTATTTTATATGGTGCTGATGGTGATTTTAAAGCCGTAGTCAATAGTTTGGATGATGCCCGTTCAGCAATTAGAAGAACAAAGGCTTTTGGAGCCAATTCGGTTAAAAGCTACAACCAACCTAGAAGAAATCAACGCCAACAAGTGTTACAGGCAGCACGCGAAGAAGGTATTTTTGTCGTTCCTGAAGGAGGTTCTACCTTTTACCATAATATGAATATGATTATAGATGGGCATACAGGTATTGAACATAACATACCCATTGCTCCGGTTTATAAAGATGTAATTGCTTTATGGAGTAACAGTAATACTGGTTATACACCTACATTGGTAGTAAACTATGCAGGAATGAGTGGAGAATATTATTGGTATCAGAAAGATAATATCTGGGAAAATGAAAAATTACTGAAATATACACCCAGACGCGTAGTAGATGCCAGAGCTCGCCACAGAACGATGATACCTATGGAGGAATATGAAAATGGTCATATTTTAACCTCTAAAACCTGTAAAGCATTAACTGATGCAGGTGTAAAAGTAAATCTAGGAGCGCACGGTCAATTACAAGGGCTCGGAGCTCATTGGGAATTATGGATGCTACAGCAAGGTGACATGACCAATCTGGAAGCTTTGAGGGCTGCCACCTTAAACGGAGCTGAATATATAGGTTTGGGAAATGAGATAGGCTCGTTAAAAGTAGGTAAGCTTGCTGACTTGATTGTACTGGATAAAAATCCCTTAGAGGATATTCTAAATACCGATAGCGTTCACTACACGATGGTCAATGGTAGACTCTATGATACTGAAACTATGAATGAAATAGGAAATACAGAAAAAAGTAGAACTAAATTTTATTGGGAAAACAACAAATACAACCAGTCATTTCAGTGGCATGAAGACGCACAAAGTTTTACCTTACCTGCATGCGGTTGCGAACTAGGACATAAGTAACTATTAATTGAGAAATACAGTAACATTCTTGATGATTTTAAGACTTATAAAGTAGAATATTAATGCGAAAATTTTATGAATAAAACCACCTTTTTTAATAGTCCTTTTATAGTTTTTGGAACTCCTTTGATACTTATTGCTGGTTGTATTCTTTTAGTACAAACTTCAGCTTTTGAAGCAAATCAAAATACTTTATCTTTTGCCATTACGTTGGACTTACTGTTGTCTGTGCCTTTTGTTTACTATATACTTATTAGAAAAAAGAAGATTCCAAAAACTACAGTTGTTCCTGTATTTATCCTTGGAATTGTTGTTGCTTCTTTTATTATCCCAAAAGAAAACCAGCACCTGTTGCAATTAACAAAAACCTGGGTATTACCTTTAGTTGAACTTGGAGTTTTAGCGTATGTAGGATTTAAGGTTTATAAAACCATTCAACTCTTTAAACAAGAAAAGCGGTATTCAACTGATTTTTTTATGGTTGCTAAAAAGGTTTGTAATGAAATGGCTCCTGCGAAAATAGCTACACTTTTGGCAACTGAACTGGCTGTGATTTACTATGGTTTTTTTAATTGGAAAAAGAACCATTTAAATGAAAATGAGTTTTCTTATCATAAAAATACTGGTAGTTTAACAATTTTGATTGCGGTAATAATGATAATTCTTATTGAAACCATTGTTATACATGCTTTATTAATGAAATGGAATATAGTAGTAGCTTGGATAGTTACTGGATTAAGCATCTACACTTTATTGCAAATCTTTGCCTTACTAAAATCAATTCCTAAAAGGCCTATATTTATAGAAGGTGAGAAACTGCATCTTAGGTACGGTATTCTTAGTGAAACCACTATTGAAATAAGTGAAATTGAATCCATTGAAGTCTCTACAAAAGAAGTTGAAAAGGATAAAAACATGCGAAAGTTATCTCCTTTAGGAGATATAGAAGGCCATAACATCATTTTACATCTTAAAAAAGAAAATATTCTTCATGGGTTTTATGGAATGAACAAAACATATACCTCCATAGCTTTTTATGTTGATGAAAAAGATGTTTTTACAGACAAATTAAATTCGCTTCTAAATTTAAAATAATGGATAAAGCCTTGCAAACAATGATTAATAATATGCCTGAAAAAACAGGTAAGTCGTTGGACGATTGGATCAAAATTCTAAAAACAAAAAATTTTGACAAGCACGGAGAAGCAGTTAAATTTTTAAAAACCGAACACGGTGTCACTCATGGATTTGCCAACACCATTGTGACTCTATCTAAGCAAAATAAGGACGCTCCTGATGATTTGGTAACCAATCAATATAAAGGTAAAGAAGCATTGATTCCTATCTATGAAAAGTTAGTTGAAGAAATTCTAAAATTTGGTGATGATGTTACCAAAACGCCAAAAAAAGGAAGTGTCAGTTTAATTAGGAAGCATCAGTTTGCCTTAATAAAGCCTGCAACTAAAACACGTATTGACCTTGGGCTAAAATTAAAAGGGAAACCTTCTGAAGGAAGATTGGGTGATTCAGGTCCATTTGGCACCATGTGTACACATCGAGTTCAATTAACCTCTGTAGATGAAGTTGATAGCGAAGTGTTGGATTGGATCAAAGAAGCTTATAATAAATCAGTTTAGCCCATCTAATTTATCTTGTATTAACTCCTTTCTAAATGACTGCTTGGCAGTTCTAAGGCTTTTTTTGTACCAATACTCAGACAGGTTTTGGTCTTTATCTGAAAGATATTCAGCCATACTCACAGAATAGTATAGATAAGAATCTTCTAACTGATCTTTAATTGCATCTAAAGCTTTTTTGCCTTGGTCATAATCTCCAAGTTCAAATAAGCAGATAGCCCTATTTAATCTAACGATAGGGGTGTCGTTTATCAATAGTAAGGTGTTGTAAAGTTTTAATATCTCTTGCCAATTCGTTTTTTGAAAAGTGGGCGCTGTTGTATGTAAAGAAGCAATTAAAGCTTCTAAATAATACCTGTTTAATTCCTTTGGTTTTATAAGATATTTAAAACCTAATGTTATTAAATCTTTATCCCATTTTGTACGGTCTTGTTTCCGTAAAGAAATAAAACCTACTTCATCATTAATTCTCGAATCAAATCGCGATATATGAAGATAACAGAGCGCCAACAAATGTTTTGTGGTTTCTCTCTCGGAAAATTTATCCAATAAATGCGCTAATCTAACCGCTTCATAACAAATATCTTTATTAATTGCTTGATTTGAAGATTTTGCAGTTGAATCATAGCCCTCATTAAACATAAAATAAATAATCTGCTCAAGATATTCAGCATCCTTAGGTAGTATCTGTTTACTTTTAGATGACGTAAAATAATTTTTAGGCAGGTTCTTTAACTTTTGCTTTACCCGTTGTCCTATTCTATAGACATTATCTTCTTTTAGTTGCAAACTATTCGCTATTTCAGTTACTCCAAAACCACAAATTGCTTTTAATGTAAAAATAAGTTTTGCTCTTGGTTTTACATCAAACTTACCACAGGCTAAAAGCAATTGTAACTGATCATCCTTAGAACTTTTAATATCTAATTGCAATGCATCAGCTGCATAATTTAAATCATCATTATGAACCAGTTTAGATGCTTTTCTAAGCTCATTGATGACATTATTTCTGGTTACAATAAACAACCAATCTTTGGGCCTATCAGGGTAATTATTAAACTTCCAGGATTTTAACGCTTTATAAAACGTTTCTTGCAGTGCATCCTCGATAATATCAACATGTTTAGCTCCAAATTTTACAACCAAAGAAGAAAACACCTCTTGATAGAAGTTTCTAAAGAGGTGTTCTGTTAAGTTATATAGAGAAGTATTATTCTTCAAATTGTGAGTAATCTACTACAGGTCTAATTTCTGTTTTGCCGCCCCATAAATGACAAGGACATTCTTTAGCAATATCAATAATTTCTTCTATACTATTTGCTTGCAGTAGATAAAAACCACCCACAATTTCTTTAGCCTCCATGTAAGGGCCATCTTTTACAACAGAGTTATTACCTACAATAAACTTACCCTCTGGTTCTAGGCCTTCACCACCTAATAACATTCCTTTTTCTGTTAATTTTTCAGACCAAACAATATGCGCTTCTATTAGTTTTTGCATTTCTTCAGGAGAATATCCTTTTTCCTTTTCTAATTCATCGTGGAGCAATAAAATAAATTTTTTCATTGTTTAAAGTTTTTAATGATTTATCTAATGACAAATCAACTATTGATTTTTGGACAAAAATTTCTATTCTCTTAATTTTCCATTAAAAACACTCACTTTTGAATTAAAAGGATTACCCGAAGCCCTTCGCATTAAAACTACTTGGCCAGTATGCCAAATGGCATCAGCAATAGGACCATTAATATTGTTCCAAAAAGGGTATTCTGAAGTACCTCTTTCACTCTTAAAAACAAGCTTAAAATCAGATAAATCTTTTTCATTTCTTAGCAAATCAGCTGCTTTTTTAAGGTTGAGCAATGTTTTTTTACGTTTTTCATCAAAAGTTAAATCTTCCTTTATAGCAGCAGTTCTATCATTTATTGTTTTCATAGCAGCATTAACCACAACATTAGATAAGCCATATATATGATCAATCGTTTCTTTACATGCCCTTCCACTCTCGCTGGGTTTATAATCCAAATCCTCAGTTCGCAGTCCTTCTGTTGCCCAATAGTATCTAAAGCCTAGCCCATCAATCATTCTAGCGGCCACACCACCTGCAGAATAACTTTCTGGACATTCTGGTATTTGATCATAAGGGAGTTGCTCCTGTGCAGGCATAAATAAAGATGAAATTATAAAAATTGAAGTGATAAAAATTTTCATTGAAAGATAATTTTGACACACTAAATATAAGTCAAAACTGTAACTTTATGAGCTCAATTCTTTACTTTATGAAAGAAATACCTGAACTATATTTTGAGAGGGACATTGATTGGTATGACTGGCTATTGTCTAATCATGATAAATCCGCAGGTATCTATCTTATTTTTTATAAGCTAGAAATGAAAATTCCAACAATGCGCTGGGAGGAAGCTGTAAGAGTGGCATTATGTTTTGGATGGATAGACTCTACTGTAAAAAGCTTAGGAAATGGTAAACGACGGCAATATTTCTGTCCAAGAAAACCAAAAAGTCCTTGGAGTGCTGTAAACAAAAAACATGTTGAAGAACTTATTACAGCAAATCTAATTCATGAATCTGGCTTTAATATCATTGAAAGAGCAAAAAAAGATGGTTCTTGGACAGCTATGGATGCTGTGGAAAAAGGCATTATACCAGATGATTTAAAAAAGTCATTTGATCAAAACCCTGGAGCCTATGAAAATTATAAAAATTTTGCCAGAGGATACAGAAAAAGTTATTTATCATGGCTTCATCAAGCAAAACGAGAAGAAACTAGGCAAAAAAGAATCGCACAAATTATTGATTTTTGCGCCAAAAACATAAAATCAAGATAATTCTTTATACAAAAAAGCAGCTGTTAAAATCTAATATCACCCTATAAAAAATATGTATATTTGTGTGATTCGCTTAAACCCCTACGAGCAATCAATTTAAAATATAGCCGATGAGAAAATTAGTAAATGCATTAGCTTTTTTCTTTTGCATCCTTACTTTGTACGCTCAAGAAAGAGTAATTGAGCCAGACACTTCTGTTGTTACAAAAAACGCAGTAACCATTAAAGGAAAAGTAGTTCCATACATTGCTACTGCTGGAACACAACCCGTATGGGATAAGGATGGAAAAGCAATTGCTTCACTTTTTTATACCTATTACAAGCGATCTGATATTAAAAATGACGCAAATCGTCCACTTATCATTTCATTTAATGGTGGGCCTGGATCTGCATCAGTCTGGATGCATGTAGCTTATACCGGACCAAGAATTTTAAAAATTGATGATGAAGGCTATCCTGTGCAGCCCTATGGTGTCAAGGAAAATCCATATTCAATTATAGATGTAGCCGATATTGTATATGTAAATCCTGTAAATACAGGGTATTCTAGGATGATTGCAGATGAAAAAGGAAAATACCCTGATAAAAAGCAATTCTTTGGTATTAATGCAGATATCAAGTATTTAGCAGAATGGATTACCACTTTTGTTTCTCGTAACAACAGATGGCAATCACCAAAATATATTATTGGTGAAAGCTATGGTGGAACCCGTGTGATGGGGCTTGCGGGTGAGCTACAAAATAACCAATGGATGTATTTAAATGGTGTTATCTTAGTTTCTCCTGCCGATTATAAGGTGTTTGAATCAGATGTACCTATTTCTACTGGTATTGATTTCCCATATATGACTGCTGCTGCCTGGTATCATAAAATGCTACCTTCGGAATTACAAAGTAAAGATCTTCTGGAAGTACTACCTGCATCTGAAGAATTTGCCGTAAATGAGTTAGTGCCTGCGTTAGCAAAAGGTGGATTTATAGGTGAAACTGAAAAAAATACAATTGCTAAAAAGATGGCTTACTATTCAGGCTTGACTGAAGATGCAATTTTAAAACGTAATTTAGATGTAACACCTAGATTCTTCTGGAAAGAATTGTTGCGTAACAAAACAGGGCAAACCCTTGGAAGGTTAGATTCTCGTTACTTAGGTATTGATAAGATGGAAACAGGTGATAATCCAGACTACAGTGCAGAATTAACCTCTTGGTTACATTCATTTACACCAGCTATCAACTATTATATTAGAGAAGTATTAAACTACAAAACCGATTTAAAATACAACATGTTTGGACCTGTCCGCCCATGGGATAGAACAAATAATAATGTACGTGAGCGTCTTCGTCAAGCTATGGCACAAAATCCTTATTTAAATGTGCTAACGCAATCAGGCTATTATGATGGTGCTACCACTTATTTTGGTGCTAAGTATTCTATGTGGCAAGTTGATCCTAGTGGTAAAATGAAAGACCGTTTTGGTTTTAAAGGCTATAGAAGTGGTCATATGATGTATCTTCGTAAAGAAGATTTAGAAAAAGCGAATGATGATCTTAGGGCATTTATTAAAAGAACTTTTAACCAAGGTAAAGCGGCAAAATATTAGAATGTTTCTATGCAAAAGAGATTAGTGTTTATTGTTTTTTTTACTATCAGTTTTCTATCTGCACAAAAGGCCTCAGAAGTTTATTTATTTGATTTTATTGAAATAGACTCAACCACAAATAGGTATGAGTTAAAAAACCCAATAAATCTTTCTGACAATCCTGGTTTTTATGATAACCAACCTTCATTTTTAAATGACGGGCGTGGTGTTTTATTTTCATCAACAAGAAATGAGCAAACTGACATAGTACTTTATGACATTGAAAAGAACGAAAAAAAATGGTTAACTGATACTGAATACAGTGAGTATTCCCCATTGCAAACCCCAAATAAAAAATTCTTTTCAGCTGTTCGATTAGAACAAGATGGCACACAACTATTGTGGTACTATTCATTGCGAAGGAAAAATCCAAAAGTACTCATAGAGAATTTAAAAGTTGGTTATCATGTATGGTTTAACGACCAGATTGTGGTATCATTTGTTTTAGGAGAACCATCAACACTTGAGGTATCAAACTTAAAATTTAAGATTAAATACCCCATTGATAAAAATATAGGTAGATCACTGCAAAATATTCCTAATTCTGAGCTGATTAGTTTTATTAGTCTTGAACACGAAGAACCAGAGATTTATGCCATTAATCCCATAAATAGCGAAAAGAAATACATAGTTGACGCGCTACCAGGGTCACAAGATTTGGTTTGGACGCCAGATGGTAGGATAATTATGGCAAAAGGTGATAGTTTATATATGATTTCACCTAAAGAAAGTAAAGAATGGAAGAAAATTGCATCTATCAAAGAATTTGATCTAGATGGTATCACTCGTCTCGCCATAAGCCCCTTGGGAAATAAAATAGCATTAGTAGTAAATGAAAAGCCCATTGAAACATCAAGTTCAGAAAACTAGTAGTTTATTAATTATTAGCCTAATATTTCTTACTTCATGTAGTCCAAAGCTGTTTAAAGAAAAGTGGACGACTATGGTGTCACCCCAGACCTTTGAAGCAAGATTTGAAACCACAAAAGGTAATTTTGATATAAAAGTAAATAAGGCGTGGTCTCCTAAAGCAGTGGATAGATTATATCAACTTATCTCCACAGGTTTTTATACCGATATTGCTTTATTCAGAGTCGTTCCGAAATTTGTAGTTCAATTTGGAATTCATAATGACTCTACACTTAATAACTCTTGGAAAAAATATAAGGTTATTGATGAACCGGTTATAGAAAAGAATTTAGAAGGATATATTGCCTATGCCAGAGATGGAAAAGATACTAGGACAACTCAAATTTTCATTAATTTAAAAAGTAACTCTCCTAGACTAGATACCATCAACTATAATAATGTTAAAGGATTTCCTGTAATTGGTAAGGTTACTAATGGCATGAACGTGATTAAGTCTTTCTATGATGAATACAAAGAAAAACCTTCACACAGGCAGGATTCTATAGAAAAATATGGTAATGCTTATTTGAAAAAGAATTTCCCTAAATTAGACTACATTAAAAGAGCCTATATTTTAAAATAAAAACATTCCGCAGGAAAAAGTCTCATTGAGCTTATAGGTACCTACGGAATGGGAATTAAATGCACTAAGTAAACGTAGTACTTTTTAAAAAAGTATAATTTTTTTAAAAATAATATCCACATTATGTGGATATCCTTTTAAATAGAAATCTTGTATTAAAAAGTTTGTAATTTAGTACAGCACTATAAACACTTCAAATGAGATTTTTCATAACTCTATACATCAAACTGCTTCTGTTTTTCGTCATTCTATCATGCAATTCTTCATCAAATAATGTGGGTGAAGTAAATAATTTTGAAGGCTTTTCTTTTGAAGAGATTACTATTGAAAAAATTCAAGAAGCTTATAATAATGGTGATTATACTATTACTGAACTTACTGAACATTTTTTAAATTATATTGATGAGATTGATACTAATGGCCCTACATTAAATTCAATCATTCAAGTAAATCCTGATGCTATTTCTATTGCAAAACAACTCGATCAAGAGTTAAAAGAAGGTAAGTCTCGGGGGTCACTACATGGTATTCCAATAATATTAAAGGATAATATTGATACGCATGACAATATGTTTACCACTGCTGGTTCAAGAGCATTAGCCGATTCTAAGCCTTTAAAAGATAGCTATGTAGCAAAAAAACTGAAGGAGGCGGGCGCTATTATTATCGCAAAGGCTAACTTGAGCGAATGGGCTAATTTTAGGGGAGAACTTTCCTCGAGTGGATGGAGCGGCATTAACGGGCAAACTAAAAATCCTTATGTGCTTGATAGAAATCCTTGTGGTTCAAGTAGCGGATCAGGTGCAGCGGTATCAGCAGGTTTATGCCTTGTAGCTATAGGTACAGAAACAAATGGTTCAATAGTATGCCCTTCTAATGCTAATGGTGTAGTTGGTATAAAACCTACTGTTGGTTTGATAAGTCGTTCCGGAATCATTCCAATTTCTTTTACACAGGATACGGCAGGTCCTATGGCCAGGTCGCTTACTGATGCAACACTATGCTTAAATTTTTTGACTGGTATTGATTCTACAGATACCAAAACATTGGCAAGTACTAATACTATTCAAAAAGACTATACCAAATTTCTGAAGGCGGATGGTTTAAAAGGTAAGCGCATAGGAGTCTATAAAAGGCCTCTTGGCAGAAACTTTAAAGTAGATACCTTATTTAATGAAGCTGTAGCTTTTATTGAAAGTCAAGGAGCAGAACTCATTGAAATTGATAAAATAGCCGAAAGTAATGTGGGTAATTTATCTTTTGAAATTATGCTTTATGAATATAAAGATGGCTTAAATAACTATTTTAAATCTTTAGGGAAAGATGCAAAAATCAAAAGCTTAGAAGAACTTATTGAATTTAACAAACAAGATTCTATAGAATTAAGTTTTTACAATCAGAAGTATTTAGAAATGGCTCAAGAAAAAGATGACCTTAATTCTGAAGATTATAGAACAAAGTTAGCGGCAATGCTTAAAGGTTCTAGGGAGTATGGCATTGATAAAGTCATGAACACGCACAATCTAGATGCAATTATTGCTCCTACGGGAGGACCGGCTTGGAAAACAGATCATTTGAATGGTGATTCTTTTGGACTTGGCAGCTCTTCGCCAGCAGCTAGAGCAGGATATCCAAATATTTCTGTACCTATGGGATTTGTGGGCGAATTACCGGTAGGAATATCGTTTTTTGGAAGAGCATGGAGCGAACCTATTCTTCTAGAAATTGCTTACGCCTATGAACAAGGCACCAAGCATAGAAAAGCACCCAAATTTCTAGAAAACTAATTTAACCAGTATAAAATCTATGAAACATATTAGAAATACCGCATTTGTAATAGTTCTATTTTTAAGCTCTTGTGCAGAATTACAGCAGGTGGTAAATCAATTACCTTCAGAAACTGTTACGAATACCGATATAGCAAATGGATTACGACAAGCGTTAGATTATGGTGTTTCAAAACAGGTCAATAAATTAACCTTAAAAGATGGTTTTTACAGGAATGAATTGGTCAAGATCTTGCTACCTGAAGAACTTAAAAAAGTTGATAAAACATTACGAAATATAGGCTTGGGAAACCTTGCCGATGAAGGCTTAAAAGTTTTGAATAGAGCTGCGGAAGATGCGGTAAGTGAGGCCACTCCTATTTTTGTGGCTGCTGTTAAGAATATCACTTTTATTGATGCAAAAAACATCCTGTTAGGAAATGACAAAGCAGCCACTAATTATTTAAAAACAAATACTTCAAAGGCGTTGTACTCTAAATTTCATCCTGTTATAAAAAGTTCTTTTGAAAAAGTGGGAGCTGATAAAATATGGGAAAATCTTATTAATAAATACAATAACCTACCCATTGTTTTTAATAAAGTTAACCCTGACTTAACAGATTATGTAACTATAGAAGCCTTAAATGGAGTCTATACTATGATAGCTGTTGAAGAAAAAGAGATTAGAACAAAAGTAGCTTCAAGAACGACCTCCTTACTTCAAAAAGTGTTCGCACTACAAGATGGTGTAAACTAAAAACCCACTACCAAATGGCAATGGGTTTTAGATTTTAGTTTTTTATTAAGATCACATTTCCAATGCCTTCTTAGGATTATTATCCATCAACAATTCTACCGGATTTTCTAAGGCCTCTTTTGCTGCTACCAAGAATCCTACTGACTCACGTCCATCAATGATTCTATGATCATAAGATAATGCTACAAACATTACGGGTTGAATCACAACTTGTCTGTCAACGGCCATGGGTCGTTCAACAATATTATGCATTCCTAGAATAGCACTTTGCGGTGGATTGATAATTGGCGTAGATAACATAGAGCCAAACACCCCACCATTGGTAATAGTAAATGTTCCTCCTGTCATTTCATCAACTGTAATTTCTCCTTCTCGTGCTCTAATAGCTAGTCGTTTTACTTCAGCTTCAACTCCTCTAAACGTTAGGTTTTCAGCATTACGAATTACCGGAACCATCAACCCTTTGGGACCAGATACGGCAATAGAAATATCTTGAAAATCATGAGATATTTTATAATCACCATCAATCATTGAATTTACATCAGGGTACAACTGTAATGCTCTTACCACAGCCTTTGTAAAGAAGCTCATAAAACCTAAGCTCACGCCATGTCTGGCTTTAAAATCTTCTTTATACTCTTTGCGCAAATCAAAAATGGGTTGCATATTCACCTCATTAAATGTGGTGAGCATAGCCGTTTCATTCTTAACTGAAACTAGTCTTTCCGCTACCTTTCTGCGTAACATTGAAAGCTTTTTACGCTCTGAACCGCGCGATCCTCCCGAAGTAGGAGCTCCCATACTTGGTGTTGCTTTGATGGCATCTTCTTTGGTAATTCTGCCATCCCTTCCAGTACCATTCACTTGAGATGTTTCCATCCCTTTTTCAGCTAGCACTTTTTTAGCCGCTGGTGAAGCAGTACCACTAGCATAAGTAGTTTTATTTTCAGCAGGTTTCGCTTCTTCCTTTTCTGGAGCTTCTTGTTTTTCTTCTTTAGCAGGGGTTGAAGTTCCTTCAGGTTTTACAGCACTTGTATCAATATGACATACCACAGCACCTACAGCCACAGCATCACCTTCTTCTGCTTTCAGGGTGATAATACCACTTTCCTCTGCCGGCAGTTCTAGTGTAGCTTTATCTGAATCTACTTCAGCTATAGCCTGATCTTTTTCTACATAATCACCATCTTCCACAAGCCATTGTGCTATTTCTACTTCTGTAATGGATTCCCCCGGAGAAGGAACTTTCATTTCTAAAACCATATTTTCTTATTTTCAATGATCAAAATCCAAAAATGAACTACCACTTGGATTTTGAGGTTTTGTTATTGTTAATCAAATACTTTATCAATTACTTTTTGATGTCTTGATTTAAATCGTGCGCTCGAACCTGCTGCAGGTACCGAATAAAAATTTCTTGATGCGACTTCTAATGTTACTAAGTTAAATCGTTGCAACATATAACTCCATGCACCCATATTCTGAGGCTCTTCCTGTGCCCATACATATCGTTTTGCATTCTTATACTTATTAATTACATCTTGTAATTTTTCTTCATGTAAAGGGAATAACTGTTCAATGCGAACCAACGCAACATCTTCCCTGCTTAGCTTTTCTCTTTCGGCCAACAAATCATAATAAAACTTACCAGTACAAAACACCAGTTTCTTCACTTTTTTAGCTTCAATAGTATCATCAATCACCTCTTGAAATTCTCCTTTGGAGAACTCTTGAAGTTTTGAAACTGCCTTTGGATGGCGCAATAAACTCTTTGGTGTAAAAACGATTAATGGCTTTCTAAACTTTCGTTTCATCTGCCTTCTTAGTAAGTGAAAGAAATTAGCTGGCGTAGAACAATCCGCAACAGTCATATTATCTGTAGCACACAATTGCAAATAACGCTCTATGCGCGCTGATGAATGTTCTGGGCCTTGCCCTTCATAACCATGAGGCAGTAATACTACAATACCGTTTTGCATTTTCCACTTGTCCTCTGCTGAAGAGATATATTGATCAAACATGATCTGAGCTCCATTAGAGAAGTCGCCAAACTGCGCTTCCCAAATAGTCAAAGTATCAGGATTTGCCATGGCATATCCATAATCAAACCCCAGCACGCCATATTCTGACAAAAGGGAGTTATAAATAAACATCTCACCCTTATTCTTGGGATTGGTATTTAATAGATTGATCCGTTCCTCAGAAATTTCATCACGTAAAATTGCATGTCTGTGACTAAAAGTACCACGTTCAACATCCTGACCAGATATTCTAATATTATATCCTTCCTCTAAAAGGCTACCATAGGCCATTGTTTCTCCAAGACCCCAGTCAATTGCATCAGTTTCTATCATTTTAGCTCTACCTGCTAAAATACGTTCTGCTTTACGCAAAAACTTAACCTTTTCAGGTACAGTTGAAATAACATTGGCAATGCCTTTTAAAGCCGATTCTTTATAAGTAGTATTAATTTTTTGAAGCATTGAATCTACAGAAACACGTTCAAAATCTTGCCAACGCTCTTCCATAAAAAGTGCTATACTTGATGAAGTATCTTGTTTAGACTTTTCATACTCAACCTCCAGCATCCCTTTAAAGTCAGCAATTACCTTTTTCTTATAATCCTCGTCAATAACACCTTCATTGATCAATCGTTCAGCATAGATATCTCTTGGGTTTTGATGCTTTGCAATTACCTTATAGAGTTTGGGTTGTGTAAATCTTGGTTCATCACCTTCGTTATGACCATATTTTCTATAGCCTAACAAATCTATGAACACATCACGTTTAAAACGCATTCTGAATTCTAATGCCATTTCAGTGGCATGCACAACCGCTTCTGCATCATCTGCATTAACGTGCAAGACAGGTGACAATGTTACCTTTCCTACATCCGTACAATAGGTACTTGATCTAGCATCTAGATAATTGGTAGTAAATCCTATTTGGTTATTTACCACTATATGAACCGTTCCTCCTGTTTTATAGCCATTAAGCTTTGCCATTTGAATGACTTCGTAAACCACTCCTTGCCCAGCAATGGCAGCATCACCATGCACTAAAATTGGTAGTATTTTAGAAGAGTCTCCACCATAATCATTATCAATCTTTGCTCTTGTTATACCTTCAACAATAGCATCTACCGTTTCTAAATGTGATGGATTTGGGCACAAGTTCATCTTAATTTGCTTACCATTTTGATAGGTCTTATCAAGTGTAAGCCCCAAATGGTATTTTACATCACCATCTATTGTATCATCTTCAAAATCCTTCCCTTCAAATTCACTAAACAACTCACGAGCGGGTTTTCTAAAAACATTGATTAACGTACTTAACCTCCCGCGATGTGCCATTCCTAATACACACTCCTTTAAACCAAACTTATTTGTAGCTTGATAGAGCATATTACTTATTGCAGGAATTAAAGCCTCGCCACCTTCTAGTGAAAAACGCTTCTGCCCTACATATTTAGTTTGCAAAAACTGCTCAAAAGTAACCGCGTGATTTAACTTTGAAAGAATATACTTCTTCTTGTCAGCATCAAATTGAGGATGATTATCATTTCTATTCAACTGATCTTGCCACCATTTAATCTCCTCGGGTTTTCTAATATACATATATTCAACACCTATGGCATCGCAATAAATAGCTTCAAGATGTTTGATAATTTCACTCAGACTTTTGCTCCCAATTCCTAATACTTCTCCTGCGTCAAATACCGTACTTAAATCATCCGTAGAAAGTCCAAAATTTTCAATATCAAGAGTAGGTATATACTTTCTACGCTCACGTACCGGATTGGTTTTGGTGAACAAGTGGCCTCTTGTTCTATATCCATTGATTAACTCCACTACCTGAAACTCTTTTTGAACATGCTCAGGTACTTCTATTGAAGTGACGGTAGATTCCCCATCTAATGAATAATTTGTATTAGCCAGGTCATAGCCTTGAAAAAAGCTACGCCAACTTGGTTCAACTGAATCCGGATTTATAAGGTACTTATCATATAAATCTGCAATAAATCCAGAATGAGCAGCATTTAAAAAGGAAAACCTATCCATATACGTTTGTTGATCGGTTGTAAAATGATTAACAAAAGTACAATTTTTTGCAAGAAAAAAGGTCTGAAATAAAAGCCAAAAAGGCGCTATTAAAATAATTCAAAAAAAACTTTTTTGTGCTTGCAGAAAGTATAAAAACGATTATATTTGCACACGCAAATTTAAAATTTCAGTATTTTAAATTCCTCCTTAGCTCATCCCGATAGTTATCGGGAGGTTAGAGCAAAGAAGAAAGCAAGTTCTTTAATAGCAATGGAATATTGTGTTTATATAATTTATTCTAAAGAGTTGAATAAATTATATGTGGGTGAAACTTCTGATTTTAATAAAAGATTAGAAGAACATAATACATGTTTTTATGTTAATTCATTTACGTCAAAGACGCAAGATTGGATGTTGTTTTTTAAAATTGATTGTGATTCTAAAAACCAAGCAATTAAAATTGAAAAACATATTAAGAATATGAAAAGTACTTCGTATTACCGAAACCTTAAAAAATATCCAGAAGTTGTACAAAAATTAAAGGAAAAATATTAAGCATATTCCTCCTTAGCTCAGTTGGTTAGAGCATCTGACTGTTAATCAGAGGGTCCTTGGTTCGAGCCCAAGAGGGGGAGCAGCATAAATAAAGGCTTTGAGAGTTTTTTGACTTTCGAAGCTTTTTTCATTTGCACGCAATTTGCACGCAGAAGTCATCTTCATAAATTTTGAATCCATTTATTGCAAGTTAGTATATATCAAAAACTTAATCAATATTTTGGGTTATTTTCTTCTGGAAGTTTTACTTACAAGAATTTTTAAAAAGCAAAGTATTTCACCGTAAAAAAAGATGGAATATGGTTAATGCAACAAAATATACGTAATGCTGCCTATGTTTTTATGTCAAAAGCAACATATAAAACTAGTTAGTAAGACAAATACTTATTTAATTCTTCCACTAAACCAAAGATATAAGTAATAGGGTTTTGTAGATTGGGAGCTATGCCGTCATGAATTTGAACCAATTTTTTCGCTCTATCAATAGCTTCTTCTTGACTTGCATCATTATCCTTCAATAAAGTATCATATAAATCTAAAGCAAACTTTCTCTTCTTACCCTCTTTTTCATAATTAATACCGAAAATAACACTCAACTGAGTATAATAATACTTCCGATGATTCCTTTGATCATTAAATTGATAATGCAAATAAATCCATAATTCAAACGCATCATTAGAATACGCACATTTTATCCCTTCATTTTTACATACCTCAATAGCATTATTAAAATCTTCTTTTTGGCCATTTATCTCAGGCATGAAATCCATATCGAAAACACACCAAACTTCATCATAATTACTATCCTTAGCTAAATTTATCGTACATTCAACTAAAGTGGTTTTTGAACAACCTATTTCAATAGTTGACAAAATTAAATTCATTACAAAACCAACTATTTTATTATCCAATCGATACTATTTTACTTCACATTTTTTCATTACCTCTTTATATTAAGTTTTTTAAAAAATGCTTCTTTGTAAGTGTTTCCTATTGAAAGTTGTTTATTTACAATTTCAACGTAATTACTGCCAAAGGCAGTAACTTTTGAAAGCGGAATAATATAGGACTTGTGGATACGTATAAATTTATTCTCTAGTAATTCTTCTTCCAGGTCAATTAACTTGTGATAGACAACTAAATAATTTTCTTTTAAATGGATTTTTACATAATTACCCAAACCTTCAATGTAAAATATTTCGTCATAAAATACTTTAACATTTTTTCCGTCAACCCTAAAGTATTGATAAGCTCTTTCCTTTTCAACTTTATTGTTTGAATCATTTTTAGTTTTAATATTGACCTTATTCACTGCCATTAAAAATCTTTCAAAAGAAAAGGGTTTAAGCAGATAATCAATAACATTAAGTTCATAGGCTTCTAGAGCAAACTCTCTATATGCTGTTGTAAGAATTGTCTTTGGCGGGTTGGACAAAGTTTTTAAAAAACTCAACCCAGATATTTTCGGCATCTCTATATCTAAAAAAAGAATGTCTATGGAATGTTCTTGAAGTACTTTTAAAGCTTCTATAGCATTATCACAAATACCAAATAATTCTAGGTTAGGAGTTTCTCCAATAAAGCCTTTAATTATATTTTGAGCAATTGGTTCATCATCTACTATTAAACATTTGAGGGCCATTCCACTAAAATTTTATTGTTAATTCTACGATAAAAATATCATCAGATTTAGAAATTTCTAACTTTTTCCTATCGCCATAAATTAAGTCTAAACGACGAGAAACATTCTTTAGCCCCAAACCTCCATTCTCATTACTATTTTCCTCTTGAGTTTCTAAAAAACTATTCTTAATAACAAAACCTAGAGATTTAATATTTGCGTTTAATGTTATATCTATAAACCCTTTTTCAACTTCATTTTTTAAGCCATGTTTAAAGGCATTTTCAACGAAAGGAATTAATATTAATGGTGGAATTTCAATGCCATTATTTTCAATATTAACTTCAAAATTTATTTTTACTCGCCTTTCATACCGCTCTTTCTCCAGAGTAATAATATTTTGGATCAAAGTCAATTCTTTAACCAAAGCTATTTTATCTGTATTTGATTCATAAAGTGTATAATTTAGAATATCCGATAGTTTAAGAATAAGGTTGGGTGTTTTTTCAGATTTTTCTAATGCTAAACCGTATATACTATTTAAGGTATTAAAAAGAAAATGTGGGTTCGTTTGAGATTTTAGAAATTTTAATTCAGCCTCAGTTTTTTCTTGTTTCAGCGTTTCAGTTTCTTTTCTTTGTTTAAACCAGTCTATAAATAACTTGAAACCAGTAGTAAATGCTACTGGAGAAACTATTATTAAAATAGACTGAAGCAGTTTTGGAACATCAAAAGGATTTAAACGTACACGTTCAGTTACCCATTCTGGGAAGAATTTTGGATACCCCCAATATAGTACAAAGTATCTATGTGAAATGCCGACAATCACTAATAATAAGAGAAGTGAAAAAAAATAGGCGAAGAATTTACTCTTATATAAATATTTAGGAATGAGTATAAACCAATTAAAATATACAGCTATTATTCTTGATGGCAAGAATAACAACTCAAATATAACAGCATCAAGAAATGATTGCCTATATCCCCATTCTGATATAGCAAAGGAGGCCATGATAATTATCCAAAACAGAATATGATATAAAACGTTTCTTACCTTCAACTTTCTTTGTACTAATCTACAAACCTACTATTTTAAGCATCTTCTTTAAAGTTTTTATTTAAAATGTTTAATGATTGATGTAAACTTCATCTTTAAGCTACACATAACAAATGTGATGTTATACATAAGGTTCGCAATACTTAGTATAAAAAATAAATGGCCTCTTTTAACAAGACTTAAATTAGAAAACAAAAATTTTACTTTATGAAACGAATATTACTTTTTTGCATATCTATATTGAGTCTCAATTTTTCAATATCCTTAGATGCTCAAAATTTATCTAAAAATTTAAATAACAGCAATTTAGCCTATGCAATACCTGAAAAAGATTTGCTCCCTGAAAGCATTGCATATGACTCAAAGCTTGGAGATTTTTATGTTGGAAGTACCAGAAAAGGAAAAATAGTCAAAATCGCTAGCAATGGTTCCATTACAGATTTTATTAAATCAAAACAATCAGGCTTGTGGATGGTGATTGGTTTGAAAATAGATTCTCAAAGAAGAATATTATGGGCATGCAGTTCCGGTGGGGATAATCTTCAGGCCTATGAATTAAAGGATGAAGTTGAAGGAAGGCCGGCTGGAATTTTTAAATTCGATTTAGATACGGGAAAATTAATTAAAAAATACATTCTTGATACTCCATCAGAAATACATTTCTTCAATGATATAGTTCTAAAAAAGAATGGCGATGTCTTCATAACGCATATGTTCAAAGAGCATTCGATTTATAAAATCACTACAAAAAGAGATAAGCTAGAGCAAGCATTTTCATCACCAATAATCAAATATCCGAATGGACTTACTCTATCTAAAGATGAATCAAAATTGTATATAGCTCATTCTGAAGGTATTGCGATTATAGATATATCTAACGGTGAAATAGCTCCCTTAACCATTCCCGAAGGTTTAAAAATTGCCAGAAGAGAAAGTATTGATGGTTTGTACTTGCTAAACAACTCATTAATCGGTATACAGCCAGATATTAAAACGATCCAGCAATTTTATTTGAATCGCGATGGAACTTCAATAATAAAATCCAAATTACTAGAAGTCAATCACCCTATGATGAATAATCCAACAACTGGAGAAATTGTAGGTAATGTCTTGTATTATATAGCGAACGCTCAATTTGGAAGCTTTGACAAAAACGGAAACTTATTTCCAATGGAAAAACTATATGAACCTATCATTTTAAAGACTAAAATAAATGAATAAGATACCTTTGATTAATTTGACATGGCTTTTACGGTATTGGCTCGGAATAATGCTTATTTATCACAGTCATTGGCTCTTTTTTGATTCAAATGCGGTAATTCAATTTACCGAGTTTATAGCTAGTAAAGGCTTCCCTATTCCAAAAATTCTTGCATATGTAGCCAAATCAATTGAATTTTTTGGAGGAATACTATTGCTTTTAGGCTTATTTACAAGAACGGTTTCATTCTTAATTATCCTAGTACTTGGTGTGGCTGCCTTTTATATACATAAAGGGTTATTTTGGAGCGAAGGTGAATTGGCATTCAATTATTTATTGATAGCAGTAATCCTTTTTTTTAATCCCAATATTCCTTTCAAATTATTTGATAAAAATAACCCAAAATAAAAGTAATGAAACCAATATTTAGTAAAAAAATAAAACCGTTGTGCTTAGTTATAGGTTTTATAATAATTGGATTCTATGGGCATGCACAGAAAGATGAATCAGAATCAGATAAATATGTAACTCTTTTTAACTACTTAACAAACAAAGGTGGTGTATGGAAAGCTTTTAATCCAAATTTTAAAGTTGGGGATACTGTTGGATTTAAAGATTTTATTTTAAAATTTTCGAAAAAAGATCGTTTTAGTATAGAAGGAAATATCTATGGCATTAGTTCGAAAAAAGACACTATTCACTTTTGGTCTTTTTCAGAATTCTATTCACCATATAAGAAAAAGGCCATTATAATTCAACGATCATCTAATGGGAGCATCTATGCTCTAGGAGAATCTACCATTGTGAACAAGGATGAACGCGTTGCAAAAATGGAATTTTTCTATCCCAACGGAGCTTCACAAAAGCAAAAAGACATTCATTTACTTTTCGGCGAAGATAAAATGCGATCCACCGCTTACATAAATGATGAAAACAACGAACAAAAGATGTTGACTACATTGGTTTGGGAGCGTAAATATGAGAAAATATACGATTACAAATACGCTATAGTTATTCCAAATTCTAACAGATTACTTTTTGTGTCAGACAGAGATGGAGATGATGAAATTTATAGTATGGATACAGATGGTAATAATGTAAAACAACTAACGAATAATGAATCTAAAGATTTTCTGCCAGATGTATCACCAGATGGAAAAGAAATAATGTTTACATCTCAGAGAGATAGAAGAGATGAACTTTATAAAATGAATATTGATGGTTCAAATCAAGTACAAATAACTAATAATAATAGATTGGGTAATGAAGCAGATTGGTCACCTGATGGTAAAAAAATTGTGTATTTAAATCAACCAAAAGAGCATACACCTCCATGTATGTTTATAATAAATCCCGACGGAACGGGAAGGACTAAAGTAACTAAAAGTGTTGGCTTAGTTGAAAGTTTTCCTAACTGGTCTAAAACGGGTAAATACATTTCTTATACACAAGGTAATAATGGTGGACGCAATCCTGATTCTTATGTTTATGAGGTTGCGACCGGAAAGGTATTTGCAGCTGCTGAAGGTGAATTTAATGAGTTTGGAACACATTGGTTAGATAGTGATGAAAACTTACTTTTTTCATCAAATAGGTCCGGTAACTACCATATTTATATGGTTAATATTAAAACAAAAAAATTGGAGCAGTTAACCGATGGTGATTCTCATGAGTCTTCGCCAAAAACAGGTTTTAAACCTAACTCAATTTTATTCATTTCAGATAGATCTGGATCAAGCAGGATTTACTCTATGGATTTGAAAACTAAAGAAGTAACTCTTATTGAAGCGAATTGGAACAACCTATGAATTTTAATAAGTAAGTAATAAAAGATACTATGAACAGAAGTAAATTTTTAAAAACTGGAATAGTTACCGCTAGCGCAATAGTTGTAGCGCCAACATTGTTATTTAGCAAAAACACTATTATAAATCAAGATCAACCCCAATTAGACAAAGAACTTGTAGCTAAGTTTGTGAGTGCTGGTCATAGTAAAATAGATGTTGTAAAAGAACTTTTAGATGAGCATCCAACTTTACTGAATGCTGCTCACGATTGGAGAGGGGGAGATTTTGAAACAGCACTTGGTGCAGCAACTCATGTTGGTTATAAGAAATTGGCTCAATATTTAATTGATAAAGGCGCTCAAATCAATTTATTTACCGCAGCTATGTTTGGAAGGATGGATATTATTAAGCCTATGTTAGAGTATTTTCCAAAAAGTTTACATGCCAAAGGTCCTCATGGCTATACATTACTTCATCATGCAATTGCAGGTGGCACAGAAGCAGAACCTGTAGCCGAATATTTAAAATCATTAGGAGCTAAAGAGACAAAGATTGCTTTGTATTAGTTAGTTGTTGGTATTCATTGTAAGCGAGAGAAAATTAAGCGATATAAATTTGAAAAACTTTGAACACTAATATCTTACCTCATCACCAGCGCGCAATCAATAACCTTGTGAAAGAATATCAGAACGATAAACGGTTTGAGGCTTTAATCATCGGCGGGTCAGTTGCCAAAGGATGCGCCAGGCCGGATTCAGATATCGATTTTATGATGGTTGCCACAGATGAAGAATTTAAAAACCGACAAAAAGTAGGAGACTTTTTTATCAACCGAACGGACTTGACAGATTATTCTGGTGGCTTTGTGGATGGAAAAGTCATCGACATGCATTACTTGAGACAAGTCGTTGACAGAGGAAATGAACCCACCCGTTCGGCATTTGATCGGGCGATCATAGCTTTTTCAAAAGTAGATGACCTGGCTAGCATTATCAATTCTATCCAACAATACCCAGAAACCGAACGGGACCAAAAAATACGAAAATTCTATTCGATGACCTTTATTCAAAATTGGCTAATGGGTGAAGCAGAGCGACATGGTAACATTTACACGAAAAGCCGCGCCGCATCGCAGCTTGTGTTGTTTGCCGGGAGGTTGATTCTCACATACAATCGTGTATTTTTTCCATATCACAAGTGGTTTTACGAATACTTGTCAAGATGCAATGACAAACCCAAGAACCTGATCAAAGAAATGAATCAGGTTTTAAACCGGCCTACTGTAGAAAATGCTAGTCGGCTGTTCGAAAACGTCCAAGGATTTAGGGACTGGGATGTAACTGATATTGAAGCTTTTCATTGGTTTATGGAAGATATAGAATGGTCCTGGAGAAATAATAAAGCACCCCTTGAGGACTGGTAGTATGTAAGAAAAAAAGAATTCGAATTAGAAGGAAACAAAAAGAATGAATAACGAAATGTTATCAGAATAAAAGCATGAGTTCAAAAAATAAAATACGATGGCTAATTTTCTCATTAATCAGTCTAGTTCTTATAAACCTATCGATGTTATTATTTCTAGCCGATATAAAAAATGAAAACTCAAAGTTTGAGATAATTGATGTTGAAAGAATTAATATTAAAGAACCAGACGGAACTATAAAAATGGTTATTTCAAACCAGAAACAATTCCCCCAAGAAATTAGTATGGATGGATGGACAAAAAAACATAAACGTAAAACACCAGGTATTTTGTTTTATAACGCCGAAGGTGTAGAAAGTGGCGGGCTTATTTACAATAGTGAAGTAAATGATAATGGAGATGTTACTGCTAGTCACCATTTATCATTTGATCGTTACAAACAAGACCAAACCATAGCACTTAGCTATAAAGATAGTAATGGTAAATATACTTCTGGACTATCAATTGTTGACAGACCTAGTGAGTCCTTAGCATCTATTGAAACACGCTATGAATTAGCCTCGGAAGAAGAAAAAGATAGCATAAGGGCAAATGCTGTTCGTGGTATCTCTAGAATATGGCTGGGAACCACAAACGAAAAACCAAATACAAGAGGAGCATATTTAATTATGAATTCGGAAAAAGGATCTAACATTTTAATGTTAACCATAGATGAGGAAGAAGGCTCTATCAAATTTTTAGATAAAAAACAGATGGTAAGATTGTCTATTGGACTAAACTCTATGAGTCAACCTGAAATTAAGTTTTATGATGAAAATGGACTTGTTACCAAAAGTATTATCAATTAAAATTTAATCTCTATGTTTAAAAATCCTTTAATATTTATCTCTATTCTAATACACTTTTGCAATGTTTCTCTTTCGCAAGAAAAAATAGCAATTGTGGATGTCAACATTATTCCTATGACATCAGAAATTGTTTTAGAAAATCAAACCATTTTAATTTCAGAAGGTATAATTAATGTTATTGGTAATATCAAAGAAGTACAAATTCCAAAAAACTATAAAGTTATAAATGGAAAAGGAAAGTATATTCTACCAGGACTTATAAATATGTACACTCATGTTAACGAAAGTAATTTATTACTCTATTTAGCTAATGGACAAACTACAGTTAGAGATATTCCTAGTCATATAAATGTACTTGGTTTGCGTGAACAAATTAAGAATAAGGAAATTATAGGTCCTCGAATTTTAAGTTATGGCTTACGAGCTACTGGGGCACCAGCACCATATCATAGCCAACAACCTATTTTCACGGCTGAACAAGGCAAAGAACAAGTCCGAGAAGCAAAGCGTTTAGGTTATGATGGAATGTATATATATGCAACTTGTTCGCCAGAAACATATGAAGCAATTTTAGATGAAGCTGAAAAAATAAAACTACCTATAAGCGGTCATTTTCCAATATTTATTAATGAAGATAAAGTCTTACAAAGTAAACAACCAGAATATACCAATCTAACTGGTCTAACTAGAGGAGGTAAATTACTGGTAGATAGAAGTAAACTGATAAATGAGTTAAAGAAAAACAACAAAGCCATAACGCCATCACTCGCTGTACATAGAAACTGGTCTTTATCTCACAAAAAAGATAGTATATACAACTCATCTAATATGGAATATATTCCGCCAAAATTAAGAGTTAATTGGAAGCCTGATATAAAAAATAATATAGAAAAATCGACTTACCCTTATGAGAATGTTGCAAGTTTTATTAAAAAGTTGAGTGATAATAATATTCAATTGTTTATAGGTAGTGATGGTGGATACCCATTAGTTGTCCCAGGTTTTGCTTACCTAGATGAAATGGAACTATTTGTAAAAGCAGGAATAACAAACTATAAAACATTAAAATATGCTACGGTTGATGCTGCAAAATTTTTAAATCTAGACAATGTTGGGACTATTGAAGTTGGAAAAAATGCTGAACTAATTCTGTGCGATTCTAACCCTTTAAATGAAATCAATACCATAGGTAATATAAAGGCTGTTATGTCCAATAATAAATGGTTAGATGAAAAATTTCTTAATGATGAACTATCAAAATTAAAAGAAAACAATAGAAAAAGGACAAATCGATTTAACAATTGGGAAGACTATTTAAAGGTTAATGATAAAACGGAAGAATTTAACTACTCTTTTTTTACTGATGATGTTGAAGTTGGAGAACAAAAATTATTAATAGATTCATTAGAAAACAGAACTATCATTATTAGATCCGTAATGATTGCTGATTCCCCAGACTATAGAGAAACATACAGTTATCATCGCATCAAAAGTAGAAGAATAGATTCATTGTCAATAATTAATAAAGGTGGTGAAGGTATATCAAATATAGCACTTTATAGGAAACAAGATTCAGTATACATCTCTGGATACAGTCCTTTTCACGGAAATTTCAATTATACAAAATTCTCACCGCCTAAGACGCAACTTTGGAGCCCATTCATTTCAAGGTATTTTGAATTGGATAACATTGTAAACTATCACCTTGCTCAATCTTTAAATGAAAGACTAAAGCCTAATGAAGCAACAATATTTAAAGCAATTCAAATAGAATTAAATTCTGAAGAATATGGTGAAAACTATATTGTTGACGAACCTCAGGTGACACTCTTTAAAACAAGTGAACGAGAATTTCAAATAATTTACCCTGGGTTTTCTGGATTTTCTAATAGAACAAGTCTACCATTCAATGTTAGTGTTAAAATAAATAGTGAAAAAATAATCGATAAAATTTCATACGATAATCATACGATAATTAAAAAAGGATAAATATAAAATGAGTCGATGAAACATTTGAGTAACAATTACAAACACACAGAACCCAGTATAGGTTTTGATATCACTTAAAATGAGATAGCTAGAGTGTTTCGTAGTAAGCAGTATCAATACACCTGCCTGTATTATATTTAATGAACTATAACAGACATTCTAAAAAAATTAAAACGAAACTTAAAAAAGCAAATTATATGGCAGATTCAAAACATGAAATTTCAATCAACTCAAACCCTGAAAAAGTATTTAAGGCTATTTCAACAGAAAGTGGTTTAGAAAGTTGGTGGACATCAGACGTTCAAAAAAATCACAATACTTATGTGTTTGGATTTAACAATCATACTTTTCTTTTAACTATGAAAATAATTAAAGAAATTCCGAATGAGTATGTTGAATGGGTTTGTATTGATGGGCTTGAAGAATGGATAAACACCAGATTAATTTTTAAAATTTTAGAAAATGATGAAAAGATATCTTTAGTAAAGTTCACTCACACAGATTGGAAACAAACCGATGGTTGGTTTGCAAAATGCAATACCGATTGGGGGCATTTAATGTATTATCTAAAGGACTACATAGAAGGACGAAATAATGTTGCATTTATGAAGTAATGACCAATAAATATTTTACAATTAAAATTATTCTTTAAAACATGGTAGATGTTCAGACGCAAATTGTTATAAATAAACCTATTAACGAAGTTGCAAGTTATGCTTCTAACCCTGATAATGCACCTGAATGGTACGTAAATATAAAATCTGTTGAGTGGAAAACCCATAGGCCTTTAGGTGTAGGGACGCAAATAGCATTTAAGGCCAAGTTTCTTGGAAGGGAGTTATCATATATCTATGAAGTTATTGAATTGAGTAAAACCATCATGATCATGAAAACTTTAGATGGTCCTTTTCCAATGGAAACTACCTACAGCTGGATGAAAGTTTCGGACCAGCAAACTGAAATGACATTACGAAATGTAGGAAAGCCAACTGGTTTTTCAATATTATTTGCTCCTTTTATGAGAATAGCAGTGCATAGAGCCAACAATAAAGATTTAAAGAAATTAAAGTTGCTATTAGAAGCCTAAATTAATAATTAAAAAGGGATCATTTAGTTTCGATCAATATTGAACTACCATTTAGCGACTTACATATACCATTAAGCTATTAAGTTTTTAATAATGCCTCATTATTATTCTTTTTGAGCTTATATATTAAATCATGAAAAACTTTGCATTATTATTTATCTTATTACTATCTCTAAATTTTGGATACTCTCAAAACGATATTGAGAAAGAAATTATTGAGGCTTATGGAAAATCAATTGAAACTAAAACCGATAAATTTATTCCTATAATTAATACTTTAGAGAAAAGGTTTATAAAAACTAAAGACCCGATTTATGACTATTGGATTGCCTTTGCAATGTATCGGCAATCTATTTTGGTTATGAACAATGGTGATAATCGACAAGCATTAAAGATTTTACAAAAAGGAATCGATCGATTAAAAAAATCGACCTACCGAAGTTCTGAAATTTTAGCATTGCAAGGATCTATGCTAAGTTTTTCAATTAAATTTCAAACAGATATAGCAGCTATTTTAAGTGCCGAAGCCGATGCTCTATACGACAAGGCAATACAGAAAAACCCGAATAACTTACGCGCATATTTAGGCATTGGTAGAAGTGATTACTATACACCCGTTCAATATGGAGGTGGTTTTAAAGTAGAGTCATATTTAAAACAAGCCTTAAGCAAACCAGATAAAAGTTATAATCATACATTAGCTCCTACTACTGGTCGAAATCAAGTTTACTATTTTTTGGCCAGTTACTATGATCGCGAAAATCGTACCGATGAGGCCAAATTATTCTGTACAAAAGGACTAAAGCTATTTCCGGATGATTTGCAACTAAATAAATTGAAAAAAGATCTGGGCCTATAACGAATTGTTATGAAACCACTAAGTTTTCTTTTCTTCTTTTATATTTCTATCAATTGTTTTTCTCAAATTACTATTAGTGGTGCTGTCAATAATGAAAAAGGTAAGGCAATTTCATTTGCAAACGTTTATTTAAAACCCACATTTGAGGGTTCAACAACTGATGAATTTGGCAAATTCTCATTTGTAACTAACGCTAAAGGTCAATTGACTTTGGTGATTAGTATTGTTGGATATCAAACTATAGAAAAGTTAATTGATGTTAAAACCGAAGATCTTAATTTCAATTTTGTTTTAAGAAGTGGTAATAGTTTATCTGAAGTAGTTATTTCTGCTGGAACTTTCGAAGCAAGTGATAGGAAACGCGCTAGTATTTTAAAGCCCTTAGATATTGTTACAAACCCGGGCGCTAGTGGAGACGTTTATGGTGCTTTACAAACCTTACCCGGAGTCACACCTATAGGTAATGAAACAGGCTTGTTCGTTAGAGGTGGAGAAGCAAGAGAAACAAGAACAATTATAGATGGAGTTTTGGTAGCAAGGCCTTTTTTTAGTGAGGTCCCGGATATTCCTGCTAGAGGACGTTTCGATCCATTTCTATTTAAAGGTACCCTGTTCAGTACAGGTGGTTATTCTGCCGAATATGGACAAGCCTTGTCTTCAGTACTCATATTAAACACCAATGACTTTCCAAGCAATGACAACTATAGTTTGGGTTTAAATATGGCTGGAATTAATGGTACTTATGTAAAAACGTGGAAAGATAAAACTGCTTTCCTAGGAAGTATTGGTCACACAAACTTGTCTACTCTATTTTCTGTTGTACCACAAAACAGAAATTGGATTACAGCTCCAAATGGAATCTCAGGTTCTTTTGGATTTAGAAAAAAGACTGAAAATTTAGGCATTTTTAAATCTTACTTACAATATCGACAAGGAAATATCACATTAGGTTTTCAGTCATTTGACACAAATTCAGAGAACATTTTTGAAAATAAGAATAAAAACTTATTCTGGAATAGTTCTTATAGTGGATACATATTTGAAGATTGGAAATTATTCGCTTTGGGCTCAATAAGCTATGATAATAACAAAGATATTTTTAATGATGATTTAGAAGTTGAAGATGATTTACTACTTCAAGGGCGAATAACTCTGAACAAAAAATTAGGTCAATTTAAATTACGAGTTGGAAATGAATGGCAGTATAGTAAAAATGAGTATAAGGAGTCACAATTTCGAACATTATTAAATAACAATTTTTTAGCAATGTATGCAGAATCTGATATTAATTTCGGTAAAAATGTTGGGCTAAGGTTTGGTTTAAGAGCTGAATACGCAAACATTCTGAACAAATATAATATTGTCCCAAGGGTTTCTTTTGGATATAAAGTTGGTGGTAATTCGAATGTTTCTTTAGCGTACGGGCAATTTTACCAGACCCCCAGTAACGTCTACTTGAGAAGAAATAGCAATCTCAATTATGAGAATTCCACTCACGTTATTGCCAATTATCAGTGGAAACCTAAGCAACAATTATTAAGAATTGAAGCGTATTACAAAAAATACAAGAATTTAATAAAAGAGGAACCCAATTTACTTCTTAATAATGAGGGTAATGGATTCTCACGGGGAATAGATGTATTTTGGAAAGATGAAAAAACCATATCAAATTTAAGTTATTGGATATCATATTCCCTGTTAGATTCAAAGCGATATTATCAAGATTTTCCGATTAAAACAACCCCATCTTTCGTGTCTTTACATACTTTAAATTTAGTTGCAAATTATAAGATAACAAAACTTTTAAGGCTGGGAGTGGCTTATGCTTTTTCAAGCGGAAGGCCCTATTACAATCCAAACAATGATGTATTCTTAGGAGATAAAACTATAGATTATCATAATTTAAATTTTAATGCAAGTTATCTAACTACAATATTTAAGAATTTTACCGTAATTTATTTTTCCTTAAAAAACCCGTTTCAATTTAATCAAGTCTTCGGGTATCGTTATTCTGAAGATGGTACTCAGCGGAGTTCAATTATTCCTACAACAAACTGGAGCTTATTTGCTGGAGTATCTATATCAATTAAAAAAAATAAAAAATGATTTATAAAGAATTCTTAAGACATTCCATTTTTTGGATTTTATTCCTGATACTATGGAGTGCTCATGACTTAGTATATCATCCATATTTCTTATCAAACTTAATGACAAATTTTTACACCTTTATTCCTTATACGATTCTTGTTTATTTCAATTTATACGTTCTAGTACCAAAATATCTTTTAAGAAAACAATTAGCTCTTTTCATTATTTTTTGTGGAATTAGTGTTTCTATAACTACTATAATTTCTTCATATAGCCTTCACTTCTATTTTTCTGAACTATATATTAATCAACCTACTGCTGAATTCTTCCTTGGCTCCCAAGGAAAAATAACCATATTAACCGAAATTTTAGTGTTAGTTGGTTTCTCGATGACCTTGCATTTACTTCGAGAATGGTATACAAAAGAAGCATACACCAAAGAGATTGAACAAAAACAATTAGAAATAGAGCTTCAATTACTTAAAAACCAAATAAATCCTCATTTTTTGTTCAATACTCTTAATAGTATTTACATAATGCTTGGTAGGAACTTAAAAGACGGAAAAGAAATGCTACTACAATTTTCAAATATTTTAAGTCATCAACTGTATGAGGCAAGAAAAGAAATGATACCAATTAGTAAAGAAATTGAAAGTTTAAATGACTATATAAATATTGAGAAAGTGAGGCATAATGACATTCTTACCCTTTCCGTAAACATTACTAACAATAACAATGATATAGAAATTCCACCAATGCTTCTATTACCTTTGGTTGAAAATGCTTTTAAGCATGGACAAAATAGTAAAGGCTATATTATTGATGTTTTATTGAACGTCGATAAAGAAAATAAACTAAACTTTAATGTTAGCAACAATTATGACATAAAAGCGACTACGCAAAATTCTAATGGAATTGGATTAGAAAATATTAAACGGAGACTAGAATTAATCTATCCCAAAAAACATCATTTAAATATAAATAGAGAAAATGGTGTTTATAAGGTAACCTTAAAATTAGATTTAAATGAAAATTGAATGCATTGTTGTTGATGATGAGCTTTTAGCTAGAGAAGGTATTGAAGAATTTATTGAAAAAACACCATTTCTTAACAATTTAAGATCTTTTAGTAATGCTTCCGATGCTCTTATGTATTTAAAAAATCATTCTGTGGATATTCTTTTTGTGGATATCGAAATGCCTGAAAAAACGGGGATTGAATTAGTTAAGAAAATCACTAATCCACCACTAATAATTTTCACTACAGCTTATCGAGAATATGCTTTAGACGGATTTGAATTAAATGCAGTTGATTATTTATTAAAGCCTATTTCATACAAGCGCTTTTTAAAGGCTGTAGATAAGGTATTAGCTTTAAACACAAACACTTCTAAAGGCAAAAATCACATTTTTGTTAAATGTGATGGAATAATAAATAAAATAGTTCTTGACGATATTTTATTTATCGAAACTTCGAAGGATTATATTTTAATACATACAGTACATAAAAAATATCTGGTTTTAGTTTCTTTGCGATATATTGAAACTGAGTTACCAAAAACTAAATTTATGCGCGTTCATCGTTTTTATTTAGTTAGTTTACAATATGTTGATAAGATAGAAGGGAACTTAATACATATTAAGAAGCATAAGATTAAAATAAGCAGACGTCTTAAAAGTGAAGTTTACCAGCGTATTATTGGCAATCGATTGATTGAAAGATAGGATAAATTATTTATTCTTCAATAGTTGATCTATGAACATTAAACGGAGAAAACGGAGCTTCAACCCATTTACCCTCAGTTAAGAAATGTAATTCCCATTTAAATGAATTGTCACCAATAATTGTCCAAGTATCTTTCCCCGTTACCACTTTTCCTTGAAGGTCATATAATGTCCAATTTCTGGTAAAGCTTTTATCATCCTTTATCTCAATAGTGCCATGAATTATAAATCCGGGCTTGTTATGGCTTGATAATTCAATTTCTTTCTTCGCAATATTATAACCAATTGTTTCCTCAGTATAAGGCAATAATTGTAAACCATTAAACCCTTGAATAACAGTGCGCTTAATAAATTTACCACCTAAAATTGGTTTTACAGTATGAACAGAGTACATAATTGGTTTACCACCTGGGCCTTGAGCCATTGCCGTCCAAGTACCTAGGAAATAGTCTAGTGGTGCGATATGAGAATCTAACTTTGAATCACTTTGTCCAAATGTAACTTGTGCAAACAATATGATAATTAAGGATAATGATTTTCTGTTCATGAAGCTTTAATTTAAAAACTTAAACTTATTAATTAACAGAATAGGTTAAGTACCATCCTTTAGGATGTGTCAAATTATAAAACCACTTGCGATTATTATTTAACATTAATTAAATTTTAAATTGATAATTGTATTTGATTATTCTTTATAAATTACTTCATAAAATAAACACATGGAATTAGATTTTTGGCATGTAATATTTCTATTCACCTTCTTACAGGCCGTTGTCTTATTTGTTTCATTTTTTACTCAAAGAAAAGGAAGCTTTACAAATAAAATTTTTGGAGTTTTACTTTTAGTTATTTCATTAATATTAGCTGAGTCTCTTATTAGACATACCGGATATTATCAAAAACTTCCTCATTTTTTAGGACTTTCATTTGTCTTGTACTATTTAATAGGTCCTCTTTATTTTTTATATTTTTTTATAACCATATCAAAGTCTAAGTGGAATTGGAAATACTTACTATTATTTCTTCCTTTTATAATAGTAATTATAGTTAGATCTAAATTTTATCTCAATTCAGGAGAAAATAAAATTCGCTTATTCCAAATGATATTTATTGAAGGTAAAATGGGAATTTCGAGACTCGGTTTAATCATTGAAGTATTGTTTAATATTTGTTGTATAGTACTCACAATTATTTTTATCAAGAAAAGACAGGTAAAGACAAAATCTACTATTAATTATACTTGGGTGAAAATGCTTAGTTATGGCTTTGTTGCATTCTGGATTATCTATTTAGTTAGTACATTAATGATGAGTTACAAAGGGGTATATTCTATAATATTTGGTTACATTCAGAATATTGGTCTTGCCGCAATAATTTTTATTATATCGTATTATTTAATTAATAAATCTGAAGCTTTTAATTTTTATAATTTAAATAAAAGAAAATATAATAAATCTATACTTGAACCTGAAGAGAAACTAAAGTATGCAAAAGAGATACTAATGTATTTGAAAGAGAAAAAACCTTTTTTTGATAATGAGTTTAATCTAAGTAATTTTTCTCATAAGATAGGTATTTCTAGCAATAAAATTTCTCAGACTTTAAATGAGGAATTAAAAGTTAGTTTTCATGATTTAATTAATGAAATGAGGGTTGGAGAAATGAAGAAAAGATTGATAGATCCACAATATTTAAATCTGACGATTCAAGCAATAGCCTTTGATGTTGGTTTTAGAAGTAAAACATCCATGATTAGAAATTTTAAAAAGTTTACAAATATGACTCCCTCTGAGTTTAAAAAGAAATTTAACTAATACTTATATTCGGTTCTTTCCAATAGGATGGTACTTACTCCAAAAAATGGTAGTTTATTTTTAGTGCTTAATCTTAAAAGCACAATTATGAATCGATTAATATGTACCACTTTCTTAGTACTGATTGCTTTTCAAAACCCAATCAATGCCCAGAATGAACATTCTGAAAAACTAAAGCCAATAGCATTTCAGATTGGTAAATGGCTGGCCGCAGATATTCAAAAGTCAAAAGATGGTAGAAAATTGCAATTTGGATATGAACTGCAATGGTTTGACCATAAAAGAACGATTGCAAAAATGACAATCACAGGTATATTTGATGATGGTGAAGTTCGTACTTTTTGGGAGGGTTTTAAAAGTTGGAATGCAGAAGAGAACAGAATTGTCTATTCTGGTTTTAGTAAAGATGGTAGAATGGCACAAGGACATATTGAAATTGAAAGCAGCGAAGTTTTAAAAACTATTTATAGTGGCAATGGTCCAGGTGGGCAAAAAGTATTTATTGAAGATACTGCAACTATAAAAGATAATAATCATTACACAACCGTTACGAGAATACGTATGGATGGTCAAACTGAGTGGCAAACCGTTAATACCGATCGCTGGGTAAAAGTTGATAAACAAAAGTTTGATGATAGTTTGGAATTTTAACTTACCTGTTAAAGACGAGTCTAAATGCATTAAATAACTACCTATACACATACCCGCTACTTTAGTTCACATAAAATAAAATTAAGTATTTAGTTTAATGTTTAATTTTATTTTATGCGAGCTTCATCAATTTAATATTGCTCATACTTTTAAGTCTACAAAAAAAATCTTATGAATAATAGAAGAAACTTTGTTAAAAAGATAGTTGTTGGCGGCACAGCTATAGCTATTAGCCCAATCATTTTAGCTAATTGTAAAAATAAAATAAATGGCTCTCTAGTAGAAAATGAAGAATTTCTACAGGCTTGTTCTAGTGGTGATATTTCTAAAGTAAAAGAACTTTTATCTAAGGATAAGTTCTTGCTATCTAGCAGTGATGAAATAGGCAGAACTGGATTTGTGTTAGCTCTACTGGGCGGTCATAAAAATATTGGTGAGTATTTGAAACAAAATGGCTACAAACCAGATCTTCATGAAGCTATTTTGAGTTTAGACTGGGATAAATATGATAAATTAATTGGAGAAGAATCAGAATCAACAGTAAACGAGATTAATAAACACCATCCAATGGGTGGAAACGCCATGTGGGCGGCCGCTGCAGGTGGTGCAGGAAAGGACATGTGGCGAATTTATGCCAAATGTGGAAATCCTAATTACAACATAAAAAATAAAACTGGAACAACAGCAATACAAAAAGCATTAAGATATCCTAATCTCGCGATTGCTGAATTAACTGCGGCAGCGCTTTTATCTAATAATACTAATCCAAACCCAGAATTAAATTCAGATTTACCTCCTTTACACATTGCTGCAGAACGTGGAAGTTACGAAATGGTTGAAATGCTGATTCGTTTGGGAGCAGAAATTGATAAAAAAGATAGTAATGGGCAAACCGCGTTGGCATTAGCAGAAAAAGAAGGGTATAAGCAAATTTATGATTTAATAAATAAAAATGAAAAAATTCCTAGGACTATTCATTCTTCAAGATTAGCATATAACAGAGATGGTAAGGGATATTTGGTTCCTGAAGATTTTAATAATATACCTTTATTTCTAAGACGAAGGTTTGTTGGTAAAGCACACGGGGATTTCAATTATATAAAAAAACATTTAGAATCCAACCCGTTGTTAGTGCATAGTGTTGCAACGACTAGTGAAATCTGCGTAGAAGCTTGTGCTCACATCGGAAATAAGAAAATCGTTGAATATTTAATCGAAAACGGGGCACCCTATTCGTTACCCACAGCTGTTATGCTAAATGATTTTACTACGGTAAAAAAACTGCTTGATGAAGACCCTAATAGGATAAACGAACGAGGTGCTCATGATTTTGGGCTTTTATGGTATCCAATTATAGGTCAATGTGGTATAGATATGACACAATTGCTTATTGAGAGAGGTGCCAATGTTGAAGAACAACATTTTCTTGGAACGACGGCTTTACATTGGGCCTGCTTAAGAGATCAGGAAAAGCAAGTAGAAATTCTCGTAGAATATGGTGCTGACGTTAATAGACTTGGAAGAAAATTTTCTAATAAAGGAGAAACGCCGCTTCAATCTAGTGAAAACAAAAAAATTATACAATACTTAAAAAGTAAAGGAGCAAAAGCATAAACTTTTTATAGTTATACCCTAAACAATATTAAAATATGTTCAATTCAAATAACATCGTTAAACGACGAGATATTCTAATAATACTTATATCATTCGGTATTACTTCATGTGCAAGTTTAAAAGAAGATAAATCTGAAAAACAAAATCTAATTATTGATGAAATGGTCTCTTTGATAAAACCCAAAGTTGACAGTCAGTTTGTTTATGAGTACGATAGAACAAAATTTGTTCCTCCAGATGGAACAACATTATTAATTCAAGGGCAAACTAAAGAAGGTATCAATGAGTATCGCGATTATTTTCAATACAAGGAATATCCTGGAGCTTGGTCAGCGTATTGGGCCGTAACCCAGTTTACAGGTGTTACAGAAGATTTTACGAACATTACGGGTAGTACTCAAAATCATCAATTTTTAGTGGACCGTTATGATGGCATGGCGTTGCATAGTGCAATGTGGATGGTGGGCAGATGGGATGTTGCAAAAAAAACATACAATGGTTTGTATGATAACGTAATAAAAAAATATTGTGACTGGGTAAAAACGGTAGAGAGGCCTGTTTACCTTAGAATTGGTTATGAGTTCGATGGGCCTCATAATATCTTAGAACCAACAGATTATGTCAAGGCCTACAAATATATTGTAGACATAATGAGGGAAGAAGGTGTGACTAATGTGGCTTACATTTGGCATTCCTATGCATCTAAACCCTATAAAAATTATCCTGTTACAGATTGGTATCCAGGAGATGACTATGTTGATTGGGTAGCCATTTCTGTCTTTTTTCAACCTTATGAAGATATTTTTAATCATAGAGAAACTAACGATGTTTTAAATTTTGCTAAAAACCATAAAAAACCAGTAATGATTGCAGAAGCAAATCCTGTTTTAGGAATTTCAAAAAAGGATACAAAAGTATGGGATGAGTGGTTTGTAGATTTCTTCTCATTTTGTTATAACAAGAATATCAAAGCAATTGCTTTTATAAATGAAGATTGGCAAAGATTAACAATCGATGGCATTGAAGATTGGAAGGACGCCCGTTTATACAATAATGATTTAATAGTAAAGGCATGGTTAAAGGAAACCAGTAGGAATCGTTATTTAAAACAGTCACCAAAACTATTTGAGCAATTAGGATATCAATTAGATAAAAAGTAATTATTTTAATACTTACCGAGAATTTATGATATAATTAATTGGCGGTGCTTCTAGAACAGGTACTATTAGTACAAAAAAGGTGCCTTATTTGTCTTTAGATTGGTTCATTATGGGATTTACAGACGGAGTGCCAGAATTTGGAATATATGATAAACAAATGTCGGATGAGATAGCTAAAAGGTTATGGAATTTTTTAAAAGCTATATAATTGAAAATATGATTTAAACATAGTAAACAAATTAAAAACTCATGTGAAGAAGAATATCGATTAGATTATTCTGATACTTCAAATAATTTCATGAACGTAATTGAGTATGTCCATAAATATATGTCAACATAAAATATTATGAAAGCTAATAACCATAAAATCGGAACATTATACTTAAAGCATTTCTCAGATAAAAATTGGGAAGGAGCTATAGAATTATTAGCAACTAATTTTCATTTTAAGGGATCATTAGATGAATTCTTTTCCGCAGAGGATGCAATTAATACATTCAAAAAAATGGAATCAATTTTGTTGGGGATTGATATAAAATCATCTGCATCTACTGACAATGAGGCAATGTTTATTTATCTATTTAAGTGTAAGCCGCCTATAGGTAATATACCAACAGCAGAATACATGACTTTTAAAAATGGTAAAATATTATCAAGTAGAATTTTCTATGACCCAAGGCCTTTTGCCGCGATAATGGAGCTATCTGAAGTTAAACGCACTATTTAAATTCAAGCTATCATATTTTTTAAATCAAACCTTAAATAGAGCAGTTCACTGGATAAACATTACATGAATTTGTTTTATTTTCAAATAATGATTTGCGAAACGTTTTTTGCAATTTTCAAAATATACATTGAATCAAAACCAGTACGTTAATTTAACTACTAATCCCCTATTTTTAATTTGCAAATTTTCAGGATAGTAATTATCCGAATAGACTATAAAAAGATCTGACATAGGTGCATAACGCCACTGAAACCTACTATTGATATTTATATTATCATTCTGTGTATTGTACTGTACAAATGTTGTCCAAAACATTTTATTAGAAAATGAAATCTCTGACGTAAGTCCGGCTAAATGAAAGTCCTCACTCTCTAAACTCTCAGGAAGATTTATGTCGTTATACCGATAATTTAAGCTAAAATTACCCCATGGTTGAATTCTATAATTTGCTTCGGCTTCGAAAAAAGTCCTTTTACCATCATAGAATTCTCCATGTGTTGCACCAATTCTACCATAGAATTTCTTTCTAGGGTTAAACCTATACCAAAATCCATATCTGCTGTAGGTATAGTCAGCTTTTGGAAAAGGAATGCTTCCAACTATAAATGAATCAAAGGGTAAATTATCTTTATCCTGAGTTACTTTGACCTCCATAGCACTCTGATTTTTAAAATTCACAAAATAGAATAGCCCAGCAAAAGATGCGTTTAAAGAACCATCTGTATTCAATATAGCTGTAGTTGAGACCCTTGGGCCATGAAGATTTATAATAGACGATTCCTTTTTAGGAAAAAAATCATAGACCAATAGATAATTAAGTCGATAATAACCTTTTCTCACAATCGAATTATTCCCTGCATCAAAATTTTCTAATCTTGGCACAAAACCAACATCCGCTAAGTAGTTTTCCCCAACCCTATGCCCAGATATTCGTGTGAAAACATTTTTAGTCTGATATCTTAAAGTACCCGCGAAATACATTTCTTCATCTAAATCACCGGGGTTGAAAGATTTATGTACTCCTGCATTCGCACTCCATTTGCCCTTTTTATCTACAAAGTTATATTCTAGGGCAAATACCCGGTTATAGTTATTCTCTTGTGGGTTCTCTTTAGACGAAGTTGTTTGCCGATTTACGAACATAGCATCTAACGTTGAACGACTTCCAATTCTGTGCGATAGAGATGAAACAAAGTAGTTTTGAGGGTTTATCCCATCTTGCTTTCCTGTTTGAATATCCATTACTCCTACTCTGAGTTTTTCATTAATATTTCCTGATAGCCTAGCTCCAAAATTAATAGGCACATTCAATCCTATGCGTCTTGAAAAAAACGGATTTATAGAACTAAGACCAAAGGAGTTGAATAAATCGCTGTTTTCTAGAAAAAAACCTCTTCTTTCCGGAAAAAATAAAGGAAATCTTGTCAAATTTATTTGCTGTTGATCAACATCAACAGTAGAAAAATCTGGATTAATTGTTAAATCAAGATTAAGTGCTGGTCCAAGGGCAATTTTGGCCTCTCCTCCGGCATCAAACTCATATTCAGCCTTTTGGTTGTTTTCAAAATCTTTATTTATCGAGCCCAAAACATATGGCTGAACATTGAATTTGCCCTTTTTTACTTTGGGTGGATTTTCTAACCATAGCATTTCACCTGTATAACCTAAATTGATTGTGTTAAAATTTACAGGTACCCTATTCCATGACGTAAAATAGTTGTTCTTCATATCATTACGGACAAAGTTTAACCCCCAAATAGAATTTTTCGAATCATATCGAAGTGTTCTAAACGGTATGGCCATTTCAACATACCATACCTTGTCACCATATGTAATTTCTGAAAACCACTTATTATCCCAATTCTCATTTATGAAAGATTCATTTCCACTAACACTAATCAATCCTTCAAATTGAGCACCCCCAGCATTTACCCCGAAAAAGAAACCATTTGTTTTTTGATTAAATGGATCAAGCACTAGAGCGATACCGTCACTTCCAAAATGTTCATCATCTTTATCTCTCTTAAGAGTTTGGATAATATGATCGTTAGACATATCAAAGCACTTTATACCGACATAAAGGAAGTTTTCGTCAAACGTCAAATATACTTCCGTTTGTAATTGTGCAGGACCTTCATCTTTTGGCCATTGATTTAAAAAATCTGTTGCTTTATTTGACTTCTTCCAAGCAGTTTCATCTAAAATGCCATCTATCTTAATCTTTTCTGACGTTTTATTAATACTTATTCTTTTTTGCGCAATTGCTTGGTAAGGAAGTAGTAACAGTATTAATAACAATAAATAGCTTGATCTTATCATAAAATAAAAGTTTATATAGATTTATTAAATATCAACATAACCCTTGTAGCTTATGATATTTTTATACAAATCGCAATAAACTTTATGTGATCTCTATTTACAATTATGTCTATAAGTATAAGAGTAGAGACTAACTATTCAATGCAATCTAAACTATAGTTCGCTTAATAAAAAAAGAAGTGACTTAAGTAACTAGCCCTAAGCATAATTGAAGCAAAAGAAATTTGTTATTTTTCAAATGTTAAAGTAAACTTAATATTATCAGCATCCGTATATGAGGCAACCTGTTTCGTAGATGTATTTTCAATTCTCTGCCAAGTCAGTTGTGCTTCGGTACCAGCATCTGTAATAATGCTTGTATTAGTACTTACCCAATTAAAGCTTTCTTTTCTACTGAAGGTAAGGCCAACTACCTCGAAGGTATAATTTTCTTTACCGGTACCATTTTCTCTAAACTCCAATGTGCCTTGAACATTATTTGCAGTTTCTTCTCCTAAACTAGGGTGGTTCGCTTGTACCTGTGTGACCATCCAAACACCAATTAGTTGGTTCTGTTGTTCAGAACTATTTGAGTTTGTATCTTCTGAACAAGAAAGTATACAATAGGCTAAAAAAGTTATCAAAATAGGATTGCTCATTCGAATTTCCATAAGTCTAATTTTTATTACGAATTATTATGGTTAATAAATCTGGTTATATTCCTTTTTTTGTTTAAGCGAGTTATTATTTTTATATGAGAGCAAGAATTTCAGCCTTTTAAATCAAATCCTTATAATTAAGTTTTTTATTTACTAAGATTATATTTATCAACAGTTGGTAGCCCCCAAATATTATTAGCAACTCGGTAAATTGTCTTGAAATCTCCAAACTCACTGCAAATTGGATCAATTTGTCCAAATCCATAATTACAAACACCTATTTTAGTACCGTCTTTGTCATAAATTCTCGGCCCAGCATCATATGCATTAAACTCCGCACTATATAACAACTCTCCATTATAATTGCACTCAGTTATACTTCCATTCTTATACGTCCTATATAGTTTACTTAAAGTATCTTGATTTTCAAAACTATCATTTCCACAACTAGACAGGGAAAGAAAAAAAACAATAGTTAAAAAAATGAATGTAAGTCTTGTGTTCCTTCTAATATTAGAACTATAATATGGAATCATAATACTTAAAGATTTCGACCACATCCGCTTCAGTTTTATATGAAAGTTTATTTTTTTTAACATAAGAATTCAACTCTTTTATCAGGTTCTTGTCTTTAAAAAAAGATATTACTTCTTTCTTTTTTAATTTAAAGTCAACCCATTGGTTTTCGCTTTTTAAATAGTATTCACTTTGTTTGATATATTTGTTTGGTTCTACTTCTCCGTTTAGAACATTAAGATTACCCGAAACTAATCGAACATTGAATTTCTTTAACAATTCTATTTTTTTCCCAATAAATAATTCTTCAAAAACTTGATTCTCAAAATTATCAATTGAGTAATATCTATATATACTTTCTTTTATTTTTACAAAATCTATGAAATTAGGGGTTAGAGTAAATAATGAGTCTTCAGAAATTTTTACCTGAAACACATCATTTTTTATATTATAATTAAGCCCTAGTATTTTAAATTTCTTACCAGCTTTTGACATCAGACTAGCCTCAACCCATTCAGTAAAAAGGTATTCATCACCGATTGTTATTGGAATAGGTTCTCTTGCAGTCACAAAAGTTATATCTCCACTGCCATCTATACCTCCATCAACAAAAATCTTGACATCTTCGTCTCCTGTTCCTGTTGATTGAGCTTGTAATTCGTGAACGAAAAGGAGTAACATTAAAAGGAATAAAAAGATTTTTTCTCTCATTAGAATTTTTCTTAATTGCTTTATTTTTAAAAAAAGAGGATCATTGTAAAAATGACCCTCCATCAATTATTAATAACCTGGGTTTTGTGTTATATTAGGATTTAAATCTGTCTCGGTAGTTGGGATTGGTAAAATTGTTTTATTTGCACCAAAAGCTGATTCTGCTGTGTTTGCTTGACCCAGTCTTCTCAAAGCCATTTCATTTCGTAATAAATCCATTCTTCTTTGTCCTTCAAAACACAGTTCCTTTCTTTTTTCATTTAAAATCTGATCTAACGTTATAGATCCTAAATTTGATAAACCTGCTCTATTTCTCAACGCATTAATATCATTTAATGGAGTATCTCCAACTGTAGAACCAACTCTAAAATTTGCCTCTGCCCTAATGGTATACATTTCTGTTACCCTTAAAACTGGACCGTTATCAGAACCATTAATAGCTTCAGGGAATTTAGTGCTAAATGTAGATGTTCCACCTACTGCATCGGTTCCGGTTGTACTTAAACTACTGAAACGCAAGTCTCCTGGTTCAGAAGCATAGGCATCTAATAAATTTTGAGAGAAAGTAGCATCTCCTCTGCCAATAGGCGCTGGGGTAGAAAGACCAGAAAATCCTTCATTACTATTCTGACTATCTACTGTAGTATTTATGATTTGAAATATCTGCTCAGGTGAATCGTCTTGATTATAGAAACTATAATCACTAGCCAATTGATATTGTGAAGATTGAATAACTTGATTGGCGAAATCTGCAGCCTGTGCAAATTGCTCCCTATATAAATATAATCTTGCCAGTAAAGCTATAGCTGCGCCCTTACTAGCTCTACCTCTACTTGTTGTTTCTAATAAATCGGGAATTGCAGCTAGTAAATCTTGTTCTATGAATGCATGTACTTCATTTACCGTACTGCGCTCCAATTGAAAAGGTGCAACATCACCCTCAAAGAATTCAGTAACTAACGGAATCCCTAAATTAGAACCACCCGATACTTGAAAAGGTTGTGCAAATAAATTAACAAGATTAAAATTTGAAAGTGCTCTAATAAATTTAGCCTCAGCTATTATTCTTGACCTTTCAGAATCAGAAATATCAGAAATATCGGTAACAGGCAATTTATTGATTAGGAAGTTAGCCGAAGCAATGGGTCTAAAATGACTTCTCCAAAATCCTGAAATTGAAACGTTTCCGGCCAAAGTTACATAATCTCTAATAGCTTGAAAAGAAGGAAAAGATCCAACAAAGTCAATATTATCGCTCATCCATTCCTCAGTTAATTGAGGGTTGCCGTTAAATGCATCAACATCTCGCATTCTTGAATAAGCCCCAATAAGAACACCCTCGGCAAGAGCCGCATTAGATAAAACAACATCTGAGGTTAAACTATCCTCTGGAGCGATATCCAATTTATCTTCACATGACGTTGTTAATATTATTAACAAAGCCATTATTGAATAAATTATATTATTAAATTTTTTCATGTTTTTACAATTAATTTTGAATTATTAAAATGTGATTCTGGCACCAAATAAATAGGATTTAGACTGTGGCTCTACAAAGAAACTTTCACCCAACTGTAGCGGGTTTATATTGCTCGTTACTTCTGGATCTCTCTCTCCTAAATCTTTACTTTTAATGGTTGCTAAATTGGTTCCGGTTGCATAGATTCTTATCCCATCTATAAACTTAATTTTCTCCAAAAACCTTTTGGGTAAATTATAACCTAAAGTGATATTTTTTAACCTTAAATAAGACCCATCCTTTAATTGGTTAGTTGATCTCGTTCTAAATATTGGTCTAGTAGAACCATCTAATCTTGGAAAGTATGCCTGATCACCTGGTTGTTGCCAATAATCCAATAAACGTGTGCTCATTCCAAAACCAATAAAAGCATCGGTGAAGCGAATACCACTTATGTATATATCATTACCGTAAGAATAATTCATAAATATATTGAGGTCAAAATCTTTGTATTTGAAGGTGTTCGTGATACCACCATAAAAATCTGGTTGTGCATCACCAACAATTTTTCTATCTGCATCTGTAGGGGAATTAGTAACATCACCGTCTGCATCTAGCCACTCTGCTTCACCAGTTTGAGGGTTTACACCTACATAACGAACCAGATAAAAACTATTAGCCGATTCACCAACGACGGCTCTTTGTACAGTTGATCCCGAAATAAATTGCCTTCCTTGATTATCTGTATTAGCTCCTGGCAATGATAAAACCTTACTTTCAACAGTAGATAAATTAATTTTAGTAGTCCATTCAAAATTTTCGCTTTTAAAATTTGTGGTCGTTAAATCAAACTCGAAACCTTTGTTTTCGATTTCACCAGCATTCCTTGCCAGCGTAGGATTTAAAAGAACTGGCCCAATACCAGTTTGTCTCGGCAAGGGTACATTAATTAACAAATTATCGGTTTGCTTTTCATAATAATTTACATTGAATTGAATTCTATTGTTTAAAAAAGCAGATTTGAACCCAATGTCTAAAGTGGCTGTTTCTTCCCATCGTAAATCATTATTTTGAGCTGAAGTAGGAATCAAACCTGAAATACCATTATAATTATTACCTAGAAATAAACCCAAAGAAGGAAAATCCGTAGTTGTACTGACCCGGTCATTACCAGTTATACCATAACTGGCTCTTAAGCTTAAGTAGTCAAAGAACCCGTTCTCCATAAACGCTTCATCGGAAATAATCCATCCTCCAGCCACAGCCCAGAAATTACCAAACTTATTTTCGGTACCAAAACGACTAGAGCCATCTCTTCTGAATGACCCTTCCAATAAATATTTACCCTGATAGTCATAATTCACTCTAGAAAATATTTGACCATACAATCTGTTTTGGGTTCTACCGCTAAACGTTAATGGAAATGTGGAAGCACTCGTAATATTTAACAATTGATCGGATAGAAAGCCTGTACCCTGTACTCTGGTCACATGTGTTCTTGTTTCTTCATAAGATGTTCCTGCAAAAAATCCTAGATTATGATCTCCAAACACTTTATTATAATTTAGTGTTGCTGTAATCAAGTTTCTATTAATAAAAACTACTCGATTGTCCGCAAACCCTCCAGGAGAATTTACTTCTAAACTTCTTTGTGTTTCTTCAATTTGTGTACGGTCGACACCATAATCTATTTTAGCTTTTAATCCTTCAAACAAATTAACTTCAGCAAAAGCATTGCCCGTTATTTTTGTAGTATTTAAGTTGTGCCTATCTAGAGCTTCAATTGCCAACACGTTGGCAATAAATCCAGTATTTACAAAATTTCCATCATCATCAAAGGGCAACACATCCGGTGTCTGTAAAAACCCAACGGTTATTGGTGAAAAGGTACTATTTTGAGTACTGATTCTATCATTTTTAGAAACAGAAACTGCAACATTCATTCCAGCTCTTAACCAATTGTTTGCATTTGTAGTTAAATTAACCCTTGCTCCTGTTTTTTCTAGGTTATTACCTATTATAAATCCTTCAGTATCTGAATGATTTACTCCAAAATAGAATGTAGAGGTCTCTGACCCTCCAGAAATACCTATATCCTGAGTTGTTGAAACTCCTTTTCTTACCACGTTATTTAGCCAATCAAAACCTTCATTCCCAGCTCCAAAGTCTGCAGGAGTAGTATTCCCTCCATTAGCATTCTCAAAGGCTGAATTGAATGAAGCAAATTCCTCTAAATTCATCATATCTTCGAGATATGTAGCTTCATTTATTGAAGTACTAAACCCTAATGTAACTTTAGTTTTTTGGCCTAGCTTACCCTTTTTTGTAGTGATTAGTATTACACCATTAGAGCCTCTCGTTCCATATAATGAAGTAGCTGCGGCATCTTTTAGTACTGTAAAAGTGGCAATGTCTTCAGTATTTAAATAGGAAAGGGGGTTTAATCCCGTGTTTCCACCATTATTAAGTGATTGATTTTGATCATCAATTGGAACACCATCAACTACAATTAGTGGATTAGCGCCTCCCGTTAATGAATTAACACCTCTTACTCTAATAACTGATGCCGAACCTAAAACCCCAGAAGAACCAACAATTTGCACACCAGAAGCTTGTCCTTGTAATAGGTCTTGTGGTGATAGGGCTTGTATATCTTCAATGGCATCTTCTTTTACAATAGCTACATTTTGAATAATTTTACGTTCTGACTGTTGTCCATAGCCAACTACGACAACCTCGTCTAATACATTATCCGCTACAAGCACAACATTTATGACATTGGCTGTACCAACAGTTCGCTCTTGAGAAGCCATACCAACAAAGCTAAAAACGAGTACATCCCCTTGCTTAGCATTTATTGAATACTTACCATCAAAATCTGTTTCGGTACCTGAAGTGGTTCCTTTAATAACAATACTAACACCCGGAAGTGGTCCAGTATCATCCGTTACAGTACCAGTAATAGTTCTTTCTTGCGCGTGTAATAGTAAACTACCAAACAAGACAAAAAAGAAACATAAATTGTAAATCTTACATTTCATAAATTAGTTATTTGAGTTAATAAATTGTCAAAAGAAAAGCTGAACAAAAAAGCTTTAGAAAAAATTAATTCAAATAATCGTCCCTATGAAAACAAAGTTTAGTGGAATTTTTGCTTTTTTATTAAGGAAAATAGCTCTAAGGCTCTTGTTGTCCAGCATTCTTTTACACAAAAGAACCTAAAGAAGTAATAGGGGTGGTATAACTAGATAGTGGTTTACTTAAATTCCGATAATTGCTTACTTATTACTTTTGCTTTTTTCACGATATTTAAGTGGAGTAGTACCTGTTATTTTTTTGAATGTTTTATGGAATGTCGCTTTATTGTTAAAACCTGAATTATACAAAATATCAATAATGGGTTCATCATATTTTTTGGTTAATTGATCAATTGCATAGTTCACTCTATAAGTGTTAATAAATTCGTAAAAGTTGCTGTTTAAGTTTTCATTAATTACCTGAGACAGATGATGCCTCGATATATTCATTTCTTCTGATAAATTATCTAATGTTAAATTGCTGTCTAAATACGGTTTTTCCATTTGAAATTTTTCGAGTAATTTATTTTTCAAGTCTTCAGAAAGTTTTTTAGATAAACCTGTATTGCTATATTTTATGGCTTTTACAGCTTTCAAAAACGATTCACCATGAAATATCTGGGGCTGTATATATCCCATAAAAGCAACCATTAATAATAGTAAAACCATTGAAATTATTACTAAAATCTCAGTCCAAAAGCTATATGCAAAGTAATACTGAAGCGCGTTTTTAATTGTTATGGAAACGATATAAAACGCATATAAAGTTATTACCTTTTTAAACCATCTAACAATATTAACTTTATAAAGGGAACTGTACTGCTTTAATAAGCCGAATGAGAGTATCCCATATATTATCAAGTGCAAAATTTTAAATATTGGGTGAGTGAAAAGGAGGTAAGTTGGATAGCTAAGTTTAGCAGTTTCAAAAAGGACTACTACAACCGTCATAATCAAAAAAGGCACTAAGTGCTTAAGGTAGCCTTTAGAAAACTTAAAAGATGTAAATACACTTTTAGAATAAAAGAAGAAAAGTGGGCCAATCAAATAAATTAGTGGATGATGATAATTATAATTTAAATATTTAAAATAGAAATTGTATCCGCTAAAAGTTAAAGAATATGATAGCACTAATAGACCAAAAACAATTAACATACCACCGAGATAACCATTCCTTTCTTTTAACGTTGATCTTTTCGTAATTAGGAAGATTCCTAATACAAAAATCTGCATTGCCAGTATGAATAAAAGTGATGACCATAAATTAAATCTTGGTTCATATTTTTCTTTTAGCTTATTAAACCGCTGGTCATTGGAAAAATCAAATAATAACTTATGTTCCAAAAATGAATATGGAAGGCCATTTTCAAGAGCTTTTTCTAAATAATTAAATGCTTTGTCTTTATTCTTAAGGTTATATTCCGAGACAGACAAACAGAAATATAAAAACATCTTTGGTGAGAAGTCATATTTTTCGGCTTTGGCCAAATCTATTTGTGCTTCACTAAAATTTGCTAATTGCAAGTTACATAGCCCCTTATAATACCAGAATAATGGATTACTAGAATTTCTTTGTAAAACATCTTCATCTACTGGTAAAACAGTATTACAATTTTCTTCTCTGTACGCCTCATAGATAGCATCTACTTCTCGATCAGCGCAAGAAGTTAAAAGAAAAAAAATGGCTAATACCAGAAAAACAAAATACCTATCCAACAAAAAACTGTTTGTATATCACTTTTTCGAAAGTAATTAGATATCCTTTACCTTATCAAAATTTTATTCGCATGTCAAAGACATTTATGCAAAAGCTTATAAAACTATTCTTAATCATTATTTTAACATAATTTTTAGGTTAATTAAAATAATAATTAAAATATACCATAAAATCTGAGCTATTAAAAAGTATTTTTACTGTATGCATCAAAAAATAAATCTAAAACATCATCTCTTATTTTGGCTTCTATATTTACTGGCATCTTCGGTTTCGGAAGGAGGGTATGGTGTTTCATTATATCAAGTTTTAGTATTTGAGCTTATGGCCTTACCACTTAAAATATTATTGGTTTATTTTAATTGGTTCTTCTTAATACCTAAATTTTTTAAACATAGAAATGCTTCTAAATACTTTTTCAGTATTTTTTTGACATTGTTAATGTTAACTTTTACTTTTAGATATTACTCAATGAAAGTAGCGTTTCCAATTGCATTTCCAGAATTTATGTATATGCAGAAAGAGTATTTTCAACCATTTACATTAGTTCAAATTTTATTGGTATTTACAATTTTGATTGGATTTACATCATTTTGGCAACTCTATCTTGATTGGTTGGATAAACAAAGAACGACTAACCTACTGAAACTTGAAAAAAAAGAAACAGAATTGAAGTACTTAAAGTCTCAGGTAAACCCTCATTTTTTATTTAATACTTTGAATACTATCTATAGTCTATCTCTCGAAAAATCAACAAAAGTTCCAAGGTTACTTCTTAAGTTGTCTGAGTTTCTAAGTTTTTCCCTGTACGAAACCAATAATGAAACAATTCCAATTCATAAAGAAATAGATTTAATTAAGAATTTTATAGAATTACAGCAAGATCGATTTTTAAATAGAGTTACTGTAAATTCGTCTATGAAAATTGAAAATGATCTTTTAGAAATACCTCCTATGTTATTAATTACTTTTGTTGAAAATGCCTTTAAGCATAGCCTTAAGAATGAAACTGGCATTGCTGAAATTGAAATTTTATTAAAGACTACTGACAGTTCTTTGATTTTCGATATAAAAAACACAAAAGCTGATACAGCTAATTTGAGTGAAGCAGCTCAAGGGATTGGGCTTAAAAATATAAGAAGACGGTTAGACTTAATTTATAACGATAACTATGACCTAAATATAGTTGATACAAAGAGAAATTATATAGTTTCTCTTAAGTTAAATTGCACTACTAATGAAAATTAATTGTTTGATTATAGACGACGAACAGCCAGCACGTAACGTTATTAAAAGGTATCTAGATGACTTAGATTTTTTGCATTTAGTTGGTGAATGTCAAAATGCCATGGATGCACTACCTATTTTAAAAAACGAGGTGATTGACCTTATTTTTTTGGATATTGAAATGCCAAAATTATCGGGTTTAGATTTTTTAAGAAGTTTGAACAATCAGCCCAGGGTAATTATCACTACTGCCTATAGAGAGTTCGCTTTAGATGGTTTTGAACTCAATGTAATTGACTATTTACTCAAACCAATTTCTTTTGAGCGTTTTGTAGCCGGCATTAACAAAGTGAAAGATAGTTTAACTGATTATAAAGTTGGAGAACAACGGTATACATATTTCAAGTCTGGTAAAAAGAACGTTCAAGTGTTTTTTGAAGATATTTTATTCATTGAAGGATTAGGAAATTATGTCAAGATTCATACATCGGAAAAAATTGTAACCACATATGATCAGTTAACCGATATTATTGTAAGACTCCCAAAAAATCGCTTTATAAGAATTCATCGTTCTTATATTGTGGCTATTAATAAAATAAATGCTTTCGGAAATGATTATTTGGAAATAAACTCAAATCAGCTTTCTATTGGGAATACCTATCGTGAATTATTTTTAACGAAAATGAATGATTTAAAAACAAAGCCCAATAATTTCAAGTGATTTTGAACCTATTGGGTGTATTAAAGTAAACCAAACTTTAATTATACTATTAAGATTTCTTTTTCCAAATTTCAACAATCTTGTCTTTAGGTTTATTAAATGGGTCAACATATTTTCCATCAATAAAAACCTCAAATATCCCTTCGAATGTATTGCCGTTTATAATTTTCCATTTTTGCCTATATGGCATTGTAAAACCACCTTTACCAGCTTTTCTTTTTAGGAATGGCATATATTGGTCTTCAGCATAACTGATAGAAAGGTCTCTAAATATTGAGTTATTTTTAATTGTCATGGTTCCATGACCACGTAATAGACTACCGGGAGAAGTAAACGATGTATTAACAATAAATTTTTCTTGAACACCATCCCAAATAATTAAACTAAAATTTTCTTGATTTAACTTTCCATTAACTTCATTCTCATTTTTGACGGTAACATAAGTTTTATTTGGCCCCCAATCAAAAGTCATATAGGCGATACCATGACTAAAATTATGCTCCCATGTACCAATTAAAATGCCAAATAGTTCGTGTGGATTAGCAGGAATTTTCTCTTGTGAATAACTATGAAAAAATGAAGAAAATAAAACGATTAGTATTAGTATATGTCTTTTCATATTACATAATTATATAATTGACAATTTAAATAATGAAAAACCTTTTTAAGTATAATTTATTTCGGCTATCTATTTTTTTATTTAAACAAATACTTGTGGGTTTTAAAATAAAAATTCTCTGTTGCAAACTATTCTTTGGTCTCCACTAAAAATTTCGATTGGAATCTTACTAGAATTCATTTTTATTTTAATATTGAAAGATAAGCTTATTCTGTTTTGAAAACCCGAGAAACTATGGTACATAACTCTATAATGCCTAACCGTTGTTCTATGGATTGTAACATAAAATTCGTTTAAAATTAACTTCTTATATACTATATCTCTTTTAGGCAGTTCAGGTATTATGGGTTCTGGTCTCTAATGGCTTTGGTATCACCACCGCTATTACCTGGTATCCATTTCTCGTTAATATAAGTTTCAGTTATCCAATTAATTGAATTATCAGAAGTGGGAACGAAAGTCTCTCTGTACAACCGAGTCCATCCATTAGCCTCGGGATGTGGAATAGTTTTATCACCTTTCTGATAATGAACCTTATACTCCCTTTGTACTTTATTGCTTTCCATAATTTTATACTCTCCTTCGAATAACATGCTGCCATCAATTTGAAATTCTAGCCATATTAATTTATTACTAGTAGGGTTATAGGTTATTATACCTTCTGAGAAAATAATTGTGTCATTTTTAGTATAGATTCCAGTTCTTGAATAAATCACCCTTTTATTTGTTCCCCATTTAAAATCAATAACTTTTAGGTCTTTTAACTTGGGCCTTTTTTGAATAAAAGCATCATCATAAGGTAATCTCCAAGTTCCAATATAGTAAGATAGCTCTTTAAGGGGGTTGGTTTGAGCTGAGATAAGATTAGATGCAGCCATTGAAATAACAAATAATAATAGTAAAATTTTAGTTTTCATTTGTGTCTTTTTTCAAGATTCTCTTTATAGAAAAAACTGAATGTGAATGGATATCTTCAGAATAAAACTATAAGCCGCTTTTTAATTTAAGGTTTTCTTTTCCATTTTTGTGATGGCTGCTTTATCCATTTGTTTGCCTTCACGTCATACTTTTCTGATTCTGTGCGTATTGTATTATTATCAAGAAATGTATGTACATCTCTATGCTTTTCTCTGGTTCCATTGTAATAAGTCAATTCAAACTTAGCTTCTCTAATATTCTTTTTTTTGAAGGATGATGAAGCCAAAGTATATCCCCAATGCCCTCGTTGGATGAAAACAACCTCACCAGTATATGGGTCTATAAATTCAAGAATTTTCCAAAAAACCATTTTTTCACCTTCTGCGTTAGTACCCGAAATTCTTCCTTCTAATGCTCCGAACTCATCTGTTTTAAACTCCATATTAAAGTGAGAGAAATCGTTTTTATTATTAGGGTCGAATTTTTCATTCTTATAAATCCATTTACCTCCTTTATCTGCTAATTTCTTAAAGAGCATTTTAGCATTGTTAACATTTACTGAGTCTATTTGAGAAGATAGATCAAAGCAGTATAAGCTAATGCTGCAGCAAATCAAAATTTTAATTATTCGCTTCATTTGTTAATATTAATATGTTAAGAGTTAGATTTTTTTTTCGGAGGCTTTAGCCTGTTTAACCAATTGTTTACCCAATGTTCATTCATATAACTTATATCTATAGGGTTACGGTTTTTTATTTTTTCAAACTTAACTTTGGCTTTTTCAAGTAAAGCGATGGCACCTAATATTTGGCTGAAGTCTCCATTACTATTTGATGCCATGCTTGTTCCCGCTAATACCATTAAAACCGGATTATTAGCATCTATTTTTATACCCGCATTGAGTTCATCATACTGTTTATTCGCGAATTTTTTTGCTTTCTCTTGATCGTTAAGCCTTTGAAAAGCATAACTTTTTAATGTAAAAATTAATGATTGCAAGGCGTGGAAATATGATTTAAAACATTGATCTGTTTCTTTAGTATAAATGGCATTTGCTGTGTCAAAAAAGTCCTGCGCCTGGTTTAGTTCTTTTAAACTTTCCGTAGCTTTATTTCTTTGATTTGATAGTTGTGTGGCTATATATGAAGCCCAAAAAGGCGCAACCCAATTCTTAGTGTTTTTTGCTATAACATTTTCTAGCAATTCTATCGCTTTTTCAGGCTCTTCATTAGAATCCCATTTCCAAAAAAGTTTTACAGCTTCTTCTGTTTCTGCAAGTTGATCTGCGTTTAAGGTATTGGAAGCTTTGCACTTGTTTTGTGAATAACTAACGGTGCCAAAAAAAATTGATAGAATCGAAAGGATGAAGAATAGCTTTTTCATTTTGAGTGCATATATTGATAGTGCAAGTACTACAACTTTCACAAATAGATACTCTTTTTTATTTCAACTCGTATATTTTTTATTTGAACATTATGTTGAAAATTATCAAGGGTTATAACGTTTAAAGAGTTTAAACAATTTTAGGTATCTGATTTCTTAATAATTCCGATAACTTAATAATCTAATAGCAGTATTTAATTAGAATATCAATTACATAATTTATTACATTCAAGGAATTATTCTTTTCTAAATAGTATAAAATTTATTAGAAGTTCATTATCTCATTTATGGCTCCATCTACTTCTTTTTTATGAAGTTAATTAATTTTTAAACGATCATTATACTGATCTAAAACATTGCTAGGTAATGATTTCAAATAAATCTGTGTAGTAGATAGACGTTCATGTCCCATCATGGCAGAAATTGCTTGTAACGGAATTTCATTTAGCATTGCTTGCGTTGCAAAGCTATGGCGAGAAACATAAGAAGTAAGTGTAGCATCGATATCACATATTTTTGCAATTTTTTTTAAACCTTTATTATATCTATGTCGTTCCCATTCGGCATCTAGATATTGATGCTCGGAGTATTCTCTTTTAATTATTGGAAAAATAAATTCCTTCCTGTTCTTATCTTTTAAATAAAAATTGAGAATTGTCATTAGTTGTTCGGATATTTTAATATCGTAATGTCTGTACGTCTTTGTTCTTTGATATTTTATTCTTCCTGCATTTATATTCTCAACTTTTAGAAAAGCCAAATCCATAAAAGAAATTCCATATATAAAATAAGAAGATAAAAAATAATTTCTATAATGAAACAAATTTGTGTTTTTCTTAAGCTCCAAGTTCAAAATACTCCTAAGTGATTTTAAGTCGATTGCTCTCTTCTTCGTGGGAGTTGTTCTAATTTTATAATTAGCAAATGGGTACCTTTCTCTATCGACTAATCCTGCTTTTATAGCTTTATTATAAATTGCCCGTATTGTTCTCATGTAAGAGGCTAAACCGTTAATTGCGTTTCCCCGAGCAAGAAAATCTCTTTCCAGTTTTAGTAAAAAATCATAATTAAGCTCATTAATCTTTAAGTCCTTGTTTTTGTTGTACCTTTTCAGCGTGCCCAATACTCCATAATAACTTCTGGCATTACCATATCTTTTTGCAATTTTTAAATCTTCTACTAAACTATAACCAAAATCAAAGAAGGACTCATATTTATTTCTTCGAACAATTTTATCTTTAATCTGAGTAATCGATAAAAAGTCTAGCTCACCCCTATCAAATAAGTTATTTATAATATCATTTGCTCTTACTTTTTCTTTTTGCAGTGAGTTATTTAACTTATTTACTGAAGTTACATCTTTAAAAGATTTCTTTATTTTTCCATTTTTTATATCCCAATTAATTTTAGGAATGGAATAACCTAATGAAATAGATGTTGTTTTTCTAAAGTGGCATAATCTTAGAATAATTGGATAGGTATTATCCGATTTTTTTCTTCTTAAATCAATAGCCAATTTTACACTAGTATTCATGATAATCAAGTTATAAAATTTGCACGCAATTTGCACGCAAATTATTGTTTTCAAATGATTTCAATGAATATCAAAATTTATTAAATTGTTGATTTTGAATTAATTAAAACTCTTATTAGATAACTTGACTGCTTATTTTTTTCGCTGTTAATCAGAGGGTCCTTGGTTCGAGCCCAAGAGGGGGAGCAAGTTTTGAATCCAGTCTTACGATTGGATTTTTTTATTTAATTTATTTTCAGCTTTTCTGAATCAATATGTGAGCTAGCGCCTTCATTAAATACATTCATCGGATGTATCTTAATTCTCAGTCTAGCTTGAGTTCAAGAGGGAGAAAAAATTGAAAGAGTTACTCAAATTCCTTATCGTAGTAATTAGTAGCATCTAATAGGAGCATTTCTAAATAGTTTCTTTCAGATTCTATACGCTGCTCATCCCAGTCTAGGTATTGAGTACAATCTTCTAAAACTATATTTTTATATTTCTGAACACTATTAATATTAAAATACAACCTGCCAGTTCTTCTAACAAAGAAATCAGCCAAACTATTAGTCATCTCATGATGAACGCAATACCATAACTCTGCACGCATTAATCGTTCTTTAGGATTACCTTTTGAAAAGAAATCCACTTTTTTTAAAATAGCTTCTGTTTGTTTTCCATAAGTAGACACTAAATACCAGGCATTATATTTACCGGGTATGCCTAGTGCTTCTAGCTTTTCTTCAACCCTTTTTTCATAAATTTTTACTTCTTCTGTTGAAGCTAAGGCATCTGAAGTCAGTGCTATCTTTTGAGTTTTAGATTTTTTAAACTCATCTCTTTTCGTGCTTGGCATAGTTTTAATCACAGAATCCATAACCCTATGCGCCATTTTTCGGTATCCTGTTAATTTTCCTCCCGCTATGGAAATCAACCCACTCTTAGAAATAAAAGTTTCGTCTTTTCTAGATAACTCAGAAGGATCTTTATCTTCCTCATGAATCAAGGGCCTTAAACCTGCCCAATTTGATTCAATATCATCCATCGTTAAATTAGCTTCAGGAAAGGTTTTATTCGCTGCCCTCAACAAGTAATCTGCATCTTCTTTAGTGGCTACTACTCTATCCAAATTTCCCCTATAAGTAGTATCTGTTGTTCCCACATAAGTCACTCGTCCCCGGGGAATAGCAAAAATCATTCGACCATCATCAACGTCAAAATAAACTGACTGCTGTACCGGTAATTTTTCTCTCGGAAATACCAGATGCACTCCCTTGGTTAAATGCAAGTATTTATGATTCATCGAACTGTCCTTCTTACGCAAGTTATCCACCCACGGACCAGTAGCCGATACAAAGTTTTGAGCACTAATATTTAATTTAATTCCCGTATTGTGATCTACACAATTAACACTTTGAATCTTACTTTCACTGTCATATACAAACTCTTCCATTTCACAATAGTTTAATGCGGTAGCACCAAATTCAGTTGCTTTTTTTAATAGTTCAATAGTTAATCTAGCATCATCAGTTCTATATTCTGCATAATAACCTCCACCTAATAATGTACTTTCATCCAAGAGGGGTTCTTTATCAATTGTTTCGCCCTTATCTAGCATTCTACGTCGATCGTCACCTTCAACATTAGCTAAGATATCATAAACCTTTAGACCTATAGATGTTAATATTTTGCCGTAGTTACCACCTTCAATAAGTGGTAGCAACATTTTTTCAGGAACTACAAGATGTGGTGCTAACTTATGGACAATAGCGCGTTCTGTACCAGACTCTTTTACCAATCCTATTTCCATTTGCTTTAGGTATCTAAGTCCACCATGTATGAGTTTTGTTGACTTATTACTGGTGCCAGAAGCAAAATCATTTTTCTCTATCAAGCAGGTTTTTAATCCACGTGAAGCAGCATCTAAAGCGATGCCCGATCCTGTAACTCCTCCACCAATAACAACAAGATCAAACTTTTCTGAAGTTAATTTTTTAAGTTGCTTTTCACGATCCAAAATTGAGAATCGTTCTGGAGTATCATTTTTTTTTATTGAAGCCGAAGTCTTTGTTCTTTCAATGGCTTTTAACCAACCTTTATATTTTTGCTTTCTTGTTTTTCGTTGCATTTTCGGCTCAAAAACGCGATCTACATCTCTAACCTTTTCTATATCATTTAATAACCAAATTTCCGCTTTGATACCAGCCAATAGGGCTGCGCCTAATGCGGTTACTTCTAACATCTTTGGTCTATCTACAGATACATTTAAAATATCTGATTGAAACTGCATCAAGTAGTTATTGGCGCAAGCTCCACCATCAACTTTTAGTGAGATCATTTGCTTACCACTATCTTCAATCATGGCATCAATAACATCTCTCGTTTGATATGCAAGTGCTTCGATAGTAGCTTTTATAATCTGCTCCCTACCTGAATCTAAAGTTAAACCGTAAATAGCACCTTTGGCATTTGCATCCCAATAGGGCGCTCCTAATCCTGCAAAAGCAGGAACTACATACACATCTTTTAAAGGAGGAATACTGGCACAAATTGCTTCAGTATCTTTAGCATTATCAATGATCTTTAATTGATCCCGCAGCCATTGTACTGATGCACCGCCAACAAAAATACTTCCTTCTAAAGCATACTTTACAGCGCCATCATCTAGACTGGCCGTTAGAGTAGTCAATAGGCCATTTTCAGAAACGACATGTTTCTTACCCGTATTTAGCAATAGAAAACAGCCTGTTCCATAGGTGTTTTTTGCCATACCTGATTTATAACCACCTTGCCCAAATAAGGATGCTTGCTGATCACCAGCAACACCATAAATAGGAATCTGATGCCCTTCATGCTCTACAAAACCGAAATCGGAGGAAGAAGCTTGCACCCTTGGCAACATAGAAGCTGGAATATTCATCGCCTCTAACATGGTTTGATCCCATTTTAGTTCTTTGATGTTATAGATCATTGTTCGTGAGGCATTAGTATGATCTGTAACATGTTTTTTACCATTGGTGAATTTATAAATCAACCAACTATCAATGGTACCGAATAAAAGATCTCCGGCTTCTGCTTTTTTTTGCGCTCCATCTACATTATCTAATATCCATTTTAATTTAGTACCTGAAAAATACGCATCAATGACTAGTCCGGTGTTTTCACGCACATATTCTTCAAGTCCTTTTTCTTTCAAGTCATCGCAGATATCAACGGTACGTTTATCTAACCAAACAATGGCATTATGAATTGGTTCTCCCGTATTTTTGTCCCAAACAACAGTAGTTTCTCGTTGGTTTGTTATCCCAATAGCAGCAATATCCTGAGGTAGTAGGTTTGCGTCTTTCAACACTTGCTCAAAAGCAGCTTTTTGATCACTAAAAATCTCATTTGGGTTATGTTCCACCCATCCAGATTGTGGATAATGCTGTGTTAACTCTTTTTGAGAAATGGCAATAATCTGTCCTTTAAGATCAAAAACAATAGCGCGTGTGCTTGTTGTTCCTTGATCAAATGCAATGACGTATTTTTTGCCCATTGGCTTGTTTTGTTTTTAAAAGATAAGATAGGTACTCAACACCAATAATATAATTACTACTCCTGCTGTTAATGCATGTTTCCAAGGTGTAATATCAATTTCATCGGTAAGCTCAGGTACATAAGGTTCCGTTCTTGGCTTAAGTTTACCTACAACAAGCATTATTAGCACATTTACAATAAACAAAATACCCATTACGTGTAGGAAATGAGGATATGCTTTGGCCTTAATCAAGGCAAGCTCATCAGGATTGGTAATACCACTAGCTTCGGCATTTGCCATGGCCGTGCTTACTGAGTTTGGTTCAAGTATTATTAAACTGGTTAAATACATAAGTACTCCACCAATAAGCACAATTTTTGCGCCTAATGCAGGTACTTTTTTTGTTAAAATTCCAATAAATACAACTGCAAAGATCGGTACACTTAAACTACCCAAGGCTCTTTGGATATAATCAAATAAACCTGCAGGAGCATTTGCAATAAATGGGGCAATCGACATAGAAACCAATGCCAATCCTAAGCCGAAACGCTTACCTGCTTTTACCGTATCATATTCTGAAGCTTCTTTTCTGAAGTATTGCTTATACAAATCAAAACCAAATAATGTTGCACTACTGTTTAATAAACTATTGAAAGAACTTAATACTGCACCAAAAAGTACAGCCGCAAAAAACCCAATAAAGGCCGTTGGTAACACTTTTTTAACCAATGCTGGGTATGCCTGATCCGCATTCTCTAAATTACCTTCGAATATATGCCAAGCTATAATACCAGGTAACACAACAATAATAGGTATTAAAAATTTGACCAATGCTGCGAGCATCATTCCTTTTTGGCCTTCTTTTAAACTTTTAGCACCAAAAACACGTTGCAGAATAGATTGGTTTGTTCCCCAATAATATATTTGTGCAATCATCATACCTGTAAATATGGTTCCTACCGGAATAGAAGAAGTAATATCTCCAGAAGCATCAAACTTATCAGGATGACTATTCCACAAAGTACTTAGACCTTGTCCAATACTACCATCACCAATTAACATCAATCCAAAAACAGGAATTAGTAATCCTCCAATTAACAGACCTATAGCGTTAATCAAATCAGAAACCGCTACGGCTTTTAACCCTCCATAAATAGCATAAATAATTCCTATAATACCTATGCTCCAAACGCAAATCCAGATCACAGCATTTTGTGACATACCAAGTACCTCTGGTAAATCAAACATGGTACTAAATGCCAATGAACCTGAATATAGAATTGTGGGTAATAATACCACTCCATAGGCCAGTAAAAATAATAATGATAGTAACCCTTTTGTATGTTTGTCAAATCTACTTTCGATAAATTCAGGTATGGTTGTAATACCCTGACTCATATATTTAGGCAAGAGGAAAACTGCACATACTACAATAGCAATAGCTGCTAATGTTTCCCATGCCATTACCAAAACACCTTCTGTAAAAGATTGACCATTCAACCCTACAATTTGCTCTGCAGAAAGATTCGTTAACAACAGAGAACCAGCAATGGTAACAGCGCCTAAACTTCTTCCACCTAAATAATAACCATCTGCAGTTTTTTCATCGGTTCCTCTGGTAGAGTACCAGGCTACAATAGCCACTAATAAAGTAAAACCAACGAAAGAAGCAATAGACAGGAAACCCATAATTATTTGTTTTAGTTAATTGGAAGGTTTCACAGAGGAAACCCATGTATTGCGAAGAAATAATCTCTTTTGCAATAGTCTCAAATGTACTAAAAAATAAGCTTCAATAATTTGTGGGTGGCAACGAAATCGTTTTAGTATTGATTGAAAAAATAGATGATCATATTGAAAACCATTGTTTTACACTTTTTACAATAGCTTCATCGCCTTGTTTACAATCAAACTCATTCGTTTTAGGGTTGTACGTATACGGTTTTTGCCACTCTTCAATGTTTTCAGCAATTTCCCTAATAGCATTACAAATGAAACGTAACTCTTTATTGGTAGTTATAGGATGCAATGATAGGCGAACCCAACCAGGTTTTATGGTCAAATCTTTATCAGATATCCCTTTAGTTATCTCTTTAGAGGTCTCTTCACATAAATCAAATAAATGATGACTATAGGTGCTGGCACATGACCAACCACCACGTACTTGAATACCAAACTTGTCATTTAGCAAGCGAACCACTAAATTATAATGAATATTGTTAATACCAAAGGATACACAACCAATACGGTCTTCATTATTATAACCAAGAATGAATAGGTTTGGAATCTTTTTTAGTTCATGAAAACAAAGTGCCAGTAACTCTTCTTCACGGTCTTTCATATTGATCACACCCATTTTATCCTTTAATCGCATTGCCAAAGCAGCTCTCATTACCTGTAAAAATCCGGGAGTACCTCCGTCTTCTTTTATTTCTATATCGTCATAATAGCCATATTCTCCCCAAGGATTCGTCCACTTTACATTACCTCCACCAGGAACATCAGGGCAAGAAGTATTATATAATTCCTTATTAAAAACCAACACACCACAAGTGCCTGGTCCACCTAAAAATTTATGTGGTGAAAAGAAAATAGCATCCAACCGCTCTTCAGAGTCTTCTGGGTGCATGTCTATTTGCACATAAGGTGCAGAAGCGGCGAAATCAATAAAGCAATAACCATCATGCTGATGCATAATTCTTGCTAATTGATAAAAAGGTGTAATGATACCTGTAACATTTGAACATGCCGTGAATGAACCTATCTTCAGCGGTCTGTCTTCATATTCTTTTAGAGCTTCTTCCAGACTATGTGGGCAGACCAATTTTTGATCATTACATTTTAAAATAACTACATCAGCTATAGTTTCCATCCATGGTACATGGTTTGAATGATGTTCCATATGAGTAATGAAAACAACTGGTCGTTCTTTTTCAGGAATATGAATTCTTTCTTTTACTGCATCAGGATAGCGTAAGCCCATCACACGCTGCAAACGCGACAAAACACCAGTCATTCCTGTTCCTGATGTTACTAATATATCATCCTCATAAGCATTGACATGATCTTTAATAATTTGCCTTGCATATTTATAGGCATAAGTTGATGCTTTTCCTGTTTCACTTGAAAATGAATGTGTATTGGCCACCATTGGGCCAATTTCTTGAGTCATAACATCTTCAATAGGCTGATAGAGTCTCCCACTGGCAATCCAATCGGCATACAAAACCTTTTTAACTCCTTCAAGAGATTCAAACTGATGGTTGTTGCCAATTACATGTTTACTGAATTGCTGAAAGTACTCTTCTAAGCCTGAATGCAGAATTTTTTGAGTTTTAGCATCTCTATTCTTTAATGAAGTATCCATACCAAAGTACTAGCTTTATAACTTCGGTAAAAGTACAGAATATTTTTAAGCTCTCTTATTTTTTGAAATTGCCAATACCCTCTTTTAACCATGCTAGATAACTCTCAATATTAGGGTCATAAGCGGAGTATTCATTCAAGTTTTCTCCTTGGTGATTAAGCAGGACATAATACGGCTGGGCATTAGCCTTATACTTTTTTATTTGAAAATCGCTCCATTTATTTCCTATAGACTTGATTTTTTTGCCAGTTGTTTCGGATGTGTACTGTTCAGTCTCTGGTAAAGCTCTTTTGTCATCAACATATAGTGAGATTAAAACAATGTCATTCTTTAATATTTCTAATACCTTGGGGTCAGACCAAACACGTTCTTCCATTTTACGACAATTCACACAAGCATGACCAGTAAAATCTAATAAAGCAGGTTTGTCAACCGATTTTGCATATTCTATTCCCTTCCCGTAATCAAGGAATGCTACAATATCATGGGGACCATATTTCGCCCCGTCAGGTAGTTTCTCCTTTGCCTCACCTCCAGAACCTAACTTCATAAAGCCTACTCCATAAGGTGATTCGCTATACTGCATCGGTGGTGGGAATCCGCTAATGAGTTTTAAAGGCGCGCCCCATAAACCAGGTATTAAATAAATAGTAAAAGCCAATACCAATAAACCAAAACTTAATCTGCCGACCGAAATATGCGTCAACGGTGAGTCATGTGGCAATTGTATTTTTCCGAAAAGATACAATGCCAATACTCCAAAAATTGTAATCCAAATTGCTAAAAACACCTCTCTTTCTAACCAATGCAATTGCAATACCAAATCAGCATTCGATAGGAATTTAAATGCAAGGGCTAATTCTAGAAACCCAAGTACAACTTTTACTGTATTTAGCCATCCTCCTGATTTAGGTAGAGAATTTAGCCACCCGGGAAAAGCTGCAAATAATCCAAAAGGTAATGCAATAGCAGAAGAAAAACCTAACATACCAACAATAGGTGCTATTCCTCCTTTTGATGCCGCCTCAACTAACAAAGTTCCAACTATTGGCCCAGTACATGAAAATGACACAATAGCCAAAGCCAAAGCCATAAAAAAGATACCTATCAATCCTCCTCTATCTGCCTGCGCATCTACTTTAGTTCCCCAAGAGCTTGGTAAAGTCAATTCAAAAGCTCCTAAAAATGAAGCTGCAAAAATTACCAGTATTAAGAAAAATAGAATATTGAACCAGACGTTTGTTGATAATGCATTTAACGAATCCGCTCCAAAAACGGCGGTTACCAATGAGCCCAAAAGTACGTAGATAGCAATTATAGAAATTCCATAAATAATAGCATTTCTAATTCCTGCTGCTCTACTCTTACTTTGCTTGGTAAAAAAACTTACTGTCATAGGAATCATAGGAAAGACGCATGGCGTCAACAAAGCGGCAAAACCAGAAAAGAAAGCAATTAAAAAAATCCCTAACAATCCTCGACTTTTCTTTTCAGAAGATTTAGAGGAGATCGATTTTCTATTTAATTCTTCGGTTTCATTCTTGTTTAAGATTTCTTCATCACTAGCTGTTTTAGTAGTATCATCACTTGTTCCGATAATACCTGATCCCACACTGGCCTTACCCTGTACAGTAAAATTTAAATCAACTTCAGTTGGTGGTAGACAATTAGTGTCATCACAAACCATAAACTCAACAGTTTCATTAATATCAATTTTATCTGATGTAAGTAACCTTATTCGTTGTTTGAAATTTGTTTCATCTTCAAAGTATTTGATATCCATTTCAAATACTTTATCAAATTCTTCATGCCCTTCACCTTCCTTAGTATTACCAACAAGTACATACTTACCATCAACATTTTTAAATGAAAAAGTGGTTGGTATAGGGCCTCCGTCAGGAATGGTTTGAGAATATAAATGCCAACCCGCTTCAATAGTAGCTTTCACTACTAAATCAAACTCAGAATCCGATATTTTTTCAACAGAAGTTTCCCACTCCACCGGATCATGAATCTGTGAAAAACCTAAGAAACTAATTAAAACTAAAAACAAGCTAAGCAAATATGTTCTCATTGAATATAATTTAGATAAAAACTTATCCTTTAGGCGCAAATTTATTTGAATCATTACAAAATAGTACTTAATAGTATGTTAAAGCACTTTTATCAGCTGCTCTAAACAAAAAACCTTATTGAATCTTCAATAAGGTTTTTGAATTTGTCTTTTATTTCTTAGTTTTCTGAAGTACTCTTTACTTTAATTTGTTGCACTACCTTGAAGTTAGTACGTCTATTCAACTGATGTTGTTCTTCAGTACATTCTTTACCATCAGTACATGCATTTACCAATTCAGATTCTCCCTTCCCCTCTCCATTTATTCTGCTAGCATCAATACCTTTAGAAATAATATAATCTATAGAAGACTTAGCCCTTCTATCTGATAATCGTTGGTTATACCTTTCTGTACCTCTGGCATCTGTATGTGAAGTTGCCATCAATTGCAACGCAGGGTATTTATTCATAACTTCTACAACTTTATCTAATTCAGCAGCAGCATCTGCGCGGATATTGTATTTATTTAAATCAAAATAAATGACATCTATATTTACTAATAACTCGTCGCCCACCAATTTAAATTCAGTAGCCAATTCAGAGTCTTGAACTATATCAGGAGCTCCCAAATCATTTATTGTTGCTACGGGAACCTCAAATTTTAAATAGCCATCTTTTTCTACAAGAATACTATACTTTGTATCACATGGTAATTTAAAGCTATAGCTCGCATCCTCTTCACCAGCAGCGGTTATTTGTACTTGATTACCATCTTCATCTAGAACTTGAACAATCACACCGGGCATTAATCGTTGTGTATCTTTATCTTTTACAACACCTTTAATAATTTGAAAACACTCTATGAATAATTCATCATCTTCACTAAAATAGTAAATATCATCATCACCCTTTCCATCCTTTCTATTAGAGGAAAAATATCCTTTGTGCTCAGCATTCTTTAGTATGTAGGCGAAGTCATCTTTTGGGCTATTAACTGGCTGTTCCAAATTTAATGCATCAGAAACAGTAGTATCAAAAATTCTGGCTGCAAATACATCTAAATTTCCATATCCTGGATGACCATTTGAAGAAAAATAAAGGATATTATCATCACTCATAAAAGGAAACATTTCGCGCTCTTCAGTATTAATCTTAGGTCCTAAATTTCTGGGTTCACTGTATGAACCGTCAGCATTAATATCTACTACATATAGATCTGTCTTACCAATACCACCAGGTCTATCAGACACAAAATATAACTTTGAATCATCTTTATTTAACGTTGGTAATCCTGATTGGAAATCATCACTATTAAATGGAAGTTTTTGCGCGTTTGACCATTCACCTTCTTCATTAACAGATGCTTTATATAACTGAATGTTGTCATATCCATCTTTACTTTTAATAGAACGATCCTTTTCATTATAATTATTAGCGCTGAAATAGACGGTTTTATAATCTTTAGTAAATGCCAATGATGCCTCATGTAAACGTCTATTTACCTCACCCGGTAATAGTCTTTTGTTTACAATCCCTCCTATGCTATCAATATCTCCTAGATATAAATCTAAATACGGCTGGCCATTTTCACGCCAAACTCTTCTTACAATTGTTACTTTTTCATTTGGGGAAGCAAATACCACCTGATTCCTTCCTAAAAAGGCTACGCCAAAATCAGCCTGTTCAGTGTTCACGTCTAACAGTTTAACACTATGGGCGCCAGGAGTTGTATTTTGTGAAATACCTATACTTAAAGAAAAAAGTATTAGAAAAGTAAAAATGTTTTTCATAAACAATATATTATATGTTCAAGACTCATCTTTGAACATTTTTTTGAGTTAATTATTTCTAATTGCCAGTAGTTAATTAAATATCAGGAGCTTTGGGGAGACTCTTGGTATAAATTGAAGCCAAAAATACTAATTAAAATTAATTTAAGAAAGATACCTTAGATGATACATGGGTAAAATAAATAAGAATTAAATTCTACCTGTTAAGAATCTCTATCATTTATAGCTTACGTTATTGCTTTTTTATAGCGCTCAACATTTGATTACATTGAATACTTCGAAGCTCGAAGCATTTCACGTTTACCAGGAGGTCCTGGAAGTCTCTCTACCATAAAACCGACTTCCTGCATAGCCCTGCGGACACTTCCTTTAGCAGCATAAGTAACTAGTATTCCATTTAGTTTAAGTGCGTTAAACATCTTTTTAAAAATTTCTACCGTCCAAAGTTCTGGTTGTACTCTTGCACCAAAGGCATCAAAATAAACCAAATCAAAACTATTTTGATCATTAATATCCTCAAAGAACTGCTCCCTTTTAGTCAATACAAATTCTTCATCTAAACTATTGTTTACGTTCCATGGTAATGAATGCATTTTAACGAAACAATCGTAATAAGCTTCCTTATCTAATTCCTTACTATAATTCAACTTTTCTACTTCAGCTATACCCACTGGATACGCTTCTATACCCGTATATTCAATTTTCAGATTGGTTTTCTTTGCTTGTAAATAGGTAATATATGCGTTGAGTCCTGTACCAAAACCCATTTCAAGAATTGCAATCTCAGGCAAATCTTTTATGTGTTCAAGGCCATTTTTTATGAATACATGATATGCTTCTTGAATGGCTCCATGTTTTGAATGATATTGTTCATTCCAATCTGGTAAATGAATAGTAGTGGAACCATCGCCAGTGATAATTATTTCTCTTTTCAAAATTAGTTAATCAAGAGTTTTTTAATTTTTGGAATAGGTCCAATACATCTTGTCTTATGGCATTCAATACAAGAATTAATGGTTTTATTAAAGTTACTGGTCAAGGATTCTTGATTTGAAGTAGTAATAGAACTTCGCAACTTTACATATATCGTTGAAAGACTATCAAATTCCTTAGTTCTTTCTGACGGATCCGTTAAGATAGCATTATGAATTGCTAAAAAATCACTTGGTAGTTGCAATAAACTATCTTGTTTTATGATTCTAGCTCTATTCGCTTTATTATACTCATACATCTGTCGCATCAATAATGCCATTTCTGAAGGTTCATATAACACTTCATTTGGAACAGTTTTTTCTTTTACTTCATTCTTTTCTTTACAAGAATAAAGACCTAGGACTATCAATAAAACAAACGCAGCTCGAGTCATTATTTTTTAATCAAAACACCATCAGCTTCAAATGCATAGGTATATTCAGGCTCAGTGATAGCTGCTATTTCCTCTTCCGATTTTCCTCCATCTTTAGCGTAATGCTTTAACTGATCAACTGAAATCTTGGTTACAAATGCTTTGCCATTCACAATTACTTCCTTACTATCAGTATCCATAGGTACAAAAAAGTCATAATCTTTAAAACGCACCATAGACTCTTGGTCATTACCCAAGTCTAATTTCATCCAACAACCTTTCTTTTTACAAACTTCATTGATTGTAGAAGCAAATTTCAATGACAAGGTGTCTCCTTCTTCAAGAGTTTTAAACTTTTTTACAACCAACTCTTTAGAAAGTGCGCCGTCATCAGTAATCTTTTTTCCAAAAGAAGCATAAGCTGTTTTGTTTTCAACTTTTCCCTGGTCTTTTTCTTTGTTTTGTTTACAACCTACTACCAGCATAAATATTGCAATAAACACTACTAATTTTCTCATAAGATTCTATCTAAAAGCTTTTAGCAAAGTTAATGTAACAATCTAAAATACAGATAAACATGCTGTTAAATTTGAGGTATTTAAATCTAAAATAATTACAAATTATAAGTTATTACCGCTAAATGAAATAAGTTTAGTTACATTTTATAATAAAAAACTAACAGATTATTATTTCACTCTCAAAATATGTACTTTTGTTGCTTTAAATAGCGTCAGTTATGAATGTAGAAGTTACTCCAAAAATAGCGGTTACTAAAATTGCAAAGTCTAAAATATCTGAAGTAGATTTTAATAATTTACCTTTTGGAAAGATTACTTCAGATCATATGTTTGTTTGCGATTATAAAGACGGTAAGTGGCAACAACCTCAAATTATGCCTTATCAAAATATTAGCTTAGACCCCGCGGCTAAAATTTTTCATTATGGTCAATCCGTTTTTGAAGGAATGAAAGCGTATAAGGATGAAGATGGACAAATTTGGTTGTTCCGTCCTGATGAAAATCAGAGGAGAATTAATATTTCATCTAGTAGGTTGGCAATGCCTGAGTTTCCTGAAGAGTATTTTATGGAAGGACTTAAAACGCTTTTAAAAATAGAACGTGATTGGATACCAACTACACCTGGAAGTTCTATGTATATCCGTCCGTTTGTGTTTGCCACCGGTGCTGGTTTTCATGCTTCTCCTGCAGATGAATATAAATTTGTAATTGCCTGCGCACCGTCGGGAGCCTATTTTGGTGGAGAGTTACGCGTGCTCATTGAGCAGAACTATTCAAGATCTGCTAATGGTGGTGTAGGTTACGCAAAAGCAGGTGGTAATTATGCAGGACAATTTTATCCTACTCAGCTAGCAATTGAAAAAGGATACCAACAAGTAATCTGGACAGATGATAACACGCATGAGTATATAGAGGAAGCAGGCGCCATGAATGTGTTTGTACGTATTAATGACACCTTATTAACGTGCCCAACAAGTGATAGAATTTTAGATGGTGTTACACGTAAGAGTATTATTGCTATTGCAGAAGATGAAGGCATCAATGTAGAAATACGCAAAATATCAGTTAAAGAAATTGTAGCAGCAGCAGAAAATGGAACGCTCAAGGAGATGTTTGGTGCTGGTACAGCTGCGGTGGTGTCACCAATTGCAGGATTTGGATTTAATGATAAAGATTATGATTTGCCTCAGCTAGAAAATGATTATGCTTCAAGATTTAAAAAACGCATTACCGATATTCAGTATAACCGAGCAGAAGATAAGTTTGGCTGGCGTTATTTAGTCAAATAATAGTTAAAATAAAAGCACTCAATTGAGTGCTTTTTATTTATCTAAAATTTCTGCAATCTTTGGCTTAAAATAATTTGGTCCTTTCATTACTTTACCATCTTCTCTATAGATTGGTCTTCCATCAGCTCCTAATTTACTCATATTACTACGCTGAATTTCATTGAACACTTCTTCAATTTTATCTTGCATGCCATGTTCTATAATAGTGCCACATAAAATGTATAACATGTCGCCTAAAGCATCTGCAACTTCTACTAAATCATTATCCTTAGCCGCTTCCAAGTATTCTTTGTTCTCTTCATCCATTAGGTCAAAACGCAATTGCATTTTTTGTTCTGAGAGTCGGGCAACAGGTTCTGTTTTATATCCTATGTTAAAAGCAGTATGAAATTCCTGAACCGCTTTAATCTTTTCTTTCATATTTATAGTTCTGTTATAAGTTTAGTTAAATCATTTTCATATACAATCTCAACGGAAGGGTTCGCATTAAAAAAGCCACGAAACGCCACCGTTTTGTAACATAAGCTTTTCGCTTTTTCTTCTTTATAGTCGTGTAAATCTGTTTCGTTGCTTTTTCAACAGTAGCCATCCAAAAAGTATTTCCAGTTACAATATCAGTATCAACAAATCCCGGTAAAATATTGGTTACATAAATCCTTGCTTTTTTTGTTCTGTCTGCCTTCATCCAAAGTGACTCTAAATAACTTGATTGATAGGCCTTAGAAGCATGATAAGCCGCTACTTGACGATTACCCACTATAGATGCAACTGAAGTTACTCCAACCAAATGACCATGACCTTGTTTTTTAAAATAATTATATGCCAACTGATATACTTTGGTAGCTCCCAATACATTAGTTTCAATAGTTGGCAAATCACCATCCCAACTTAATTCGTAATTTGGCACCGCAATACCTGCATTATGCACAACAAGGTCTACTGTATCGAAAATAGAAGGTAATTCCTTAAATAATTCATCTATAGATTCAAGATTGGTGATATCTTGTTGTTTAACAATGTAGCGCTCAGGATTTTCAGCTTGAATAGTTTCCAGTTTTTCTTTTCTCCTACCGGTGATCATCACTTTGTAGCCATCTTCTGCAAGTAGTTTGGCTAACTCCTTACCTATACCTGAAGAGGCTCCAAAAATTATAGCATTCTTACTCATTCATTAAAAATTTCATATACAAAATCCGTACTTTTGCATGCAATAAATATATAGAAATATGTTTAGCACAGGTCAAAAGATTTTTGCCTTATTTTTTATCATAGTATTTACCATAATTATGGTGTACGCCTATAGAAAAGATATCTACCTACATAAAATTTATTACAAGCGTGTATGGGTTGTTTTATTAGGTATTTTAGCTGTTGGAGGAGCTTTTGCACTTATAGCTCACTTGTTAGACTAGACTACTTTTTGAATTTCAATACTTCTGAGCGTCCTTTCTTAAATATCTTATTGCTATTGTGTTTTCCTTTTCGGAGTCTTTTTTGTTCTTCAAATGGAAGATTAAAGATCTCTTGACAATCTGCTGAGCAGCATCCTTGCATTTTTTCTTTGCACTCATTACATTGAATGAATAACAAATGACAAGCTTCATTCTCACAATTCACATGAGTATCGCAAGGGTTTCCGCATTGATGACAATTGGCAATTACATCATCAGAAATTCGTTCAGCTCTACGGTGATCAAACACAAAATTTTTACCAATAAATTTATTTTCTAGATCCTTAGCCTTGACCTGACGCATATATTCAATAATACCTCCTTCTAACTGATACACCTTTTTAAACCCTTTATGCTTATAGTAAGCACTAGCTTTTTCACAACGAATACCTCCAGTACAATACATTAAGAGATTTTTGTCTTCTTTATATTCTTTTAAATCTTCTTCGATAATATCTAATGAATCTCTAAATGTGTCTACATCAGGCGTAATTGCTCCATCAAAATGACCTATTTCACTTTCGTAATGATTACGCATATCTACACAGATGGTATTAGGATCCTCAAGTAATTGGTTGAACTCCTGAGCTTTTAAATGAACTCCTTTATTGGTAACATCAAACGTGTCATCATTCAAACCATCTGCTACAATCTTATGGCGGACTTTAACCTTCAATTTTAAAAACGACATATTATCTTGCTCAACAGCAATGTTCAATCGTATATCTTTTAAGAATGATATACTATCTAAATGCTCTTTAAAAGCACTGAAGTTTTCTGCAGGAACCGATAATTGTCCATTTATACCTTCATGGGCTACATAAATTCTGCCAAGAACATCAAGCTCGTTCCAGGTAACAAATAAATGATTTCTAAATAATTGTGGATTTCCAATTTTGGCGTACTGATAGAAAGACAATGTTAATCGTTGCTGGCCTGCTTCTTCAATTAACGCTGCTCTTTCCTTTGCACTTAAGGTATTGTACAGTTGCATGCTATACTAATTTTAAGTTTAAAAGAATGTTATAAATTTCAGCAAAAGTAATAATTTTGATACATATTTAACTTTAGAACATTTTTATTGACGAATTTGTTTGCTATTGTGTCTTTTTTATGACCTTTGCGAATACATTATTAAAAATAATATTATGAGAGTAGCAGTAGTTGGAGCAACAGGAATGGTAGGAACCGTAATGTTAAAAGTATTAAAGGAAAGAAATTTTCCTATTACTGAATTAGTACCTGTTGCCTCTGAAAGATCAGTAGGGAAACAAGTTGCATTCAAAGGAGAGCATTATACAATTGTTGGATTGCAAACCGCAGTAGATATGCATTTAGATATTGCTATTTTTTCCGCGGGTGGTAGTACTTCCTTAGAATGGGCGCCTAAATTTGCCGAAGTTGGCACTATAGTCATTGATAATTCATCTGCATGGAGAATGGATCCAACCAAAAAATTGGTGGTACCAGAGATTAATGCTTCTGTTCTTACAGAAAATGATCTTATTATTGCTAACCCCAACTGTTCTACTATTCAGATGGTTGTTGCTCTAGCACCATTACATCAAAAATATGATATTAAAAGATTGGTTATTTCTACCTATCAATCCATAACAGGCACAGGCGTAAAAGCAGTGCAGCAGTTAGAGAATGAATATAATAATGAAAAAGGAGATATGGCTTATCCTTACCCAATTCATAGAAATGTCATTCCTCATTGTGATGTATTTGAAAGTAACGGATATACCAAAGAAGAACTCAAGTTGGTTCGTGAAACACAGAAAATATTAGATGATAAATCCATAGCTATTACAGCTACAGCTGTTAGAATTCCTGTTGTTGGAGGGCATAGCGAAAGTGTAAATATTGAATTTGAAAATGATTTTGATGAGTCTGAAGTTCGCCAATTATTAAGTGAAACTTCTGGGGTTACCGTTCAAGACAATACAGATACGAATACTTACCCAATGCCTATTTATGCAGAAGGTAAAGATGATGTTTTTGTGGGTAGAATCCGTCGTGATCTGTCGCAGCCTAAAACACTAAATATGTGGATTGTTTCAGACAATCTTCGTAAAGGAGCCGCAACCAATGCTGTTCAAATAGCTGAGTATTTAGTTGAAAATAACCTTATTAAAAGTAGTGTAGCTTCTTAACTTTTATTCTGCTCCGGCTATTTCTTCTTTTTCAAGATTATCAACAGGTATAATGTTAAGACCATCATATTTCATTAAATATACACCCTGGTTTACATAACCATGTGTACCCTTAGCATATTTAAATAAGCTGCTTGTTCCTTCCAAATAGCCTTTTGTTAAAGCTTTGGTTGTTTCTGGATATGTGCCAAAACGCATTAATGCGTCATATGTTACATCAAAACCTCTAAATGCATATTCAGAAGGATCAACATAATTCTTGGCTTTAAAAAGCTGAATAAATTCTTTTACCTTACTATCTTCTTGATTAATATAACTAACAGTGGGGTAATGAAAGTTTACATGAGCCAAACTATTATTGCTTACATCCTTAAAATTATTTCCTTTATTCATTGAAAACAACGTTGCTTTTACTTTTTCTGGTAATACTCCTAAATTTTGAACAACATCTGTTGTAACAATAGGGTCATTACTGATCAAGACAATTATATTTTCTTCTTTTTCTGAAATGTTTTCCTTAAAAAGTTCAGGACTTATATAACCCTTTTTTGGTTTTAGAACCGTAATCTCTCTTAAAGAATCTAGTTTCTTAAGAACATTCAATGTTTTGTTAACTCTTGGTAAAGAAGTCTTAATGGTATCTGTCACCACTAAAAATTGTTGTCCTTTATAAGAAGCTTTTATATAGTTTAAAACAGCATCTTCCATATTTGATTCACTTGCTGTTGATTGAATCAAATAGTCATTATTTATTACAGAATGATCTTTTTGCGATAATGGAGAAACGATAGGAATATTTTTAGTGGCAAAAACCTTTGATACAAACTCAACATTATTATAAAAAAGCGGACCAATAATAACATCCGTACTATCGAAATCTCTACCTGTTAATAGGCTACTCACTTTAGTCTTACTATTTTGAGTATCATACACTTTCAATGAAACTGAGAGACCTTGTTTTTTTGCTATTTCTAATGCTAGCATAGCGCCTAAGTAAAAATCGGTGGCTATATCACTAGTTCTACTTTTCTTAAAATCTATTCTTGGCTTATTACTCATGAGCGGAAGCATCATGGCTACTCTCAACTCCTTACCAGGAAGTATCATTGGCTCAAAAACTATAGTAGATGTATCTTCTTCTACCAATGGAATCCTAATGATCATACCTTCCTTTAGGCCATCTTTCAAGTCAGGATTGTTTGTAATAAGGTATTCTTCAGTAATTTCAAATTGCTTGCCTAGACTGAAAATAGTTTCGCCTTTTTCTACCCTATGCATGGTAAATCCTTCTTCTTCATTAGGAATTTCATCTGTATCAGGAACAACTATGACTTCACCTAACTGTAAACCTCTACCTTTTATAGAAGGGTTCAAATCTTCTAATTTCTCTATGGAAATACCAAAACGTTTTGAAATACCATATTTAGCTTCTTTCTGTTTTACTATATAAGGCTTAGTAGTTACAGAGGAAGGTTTATTAACGGCTTCTCTTAGGTATCGCGAAGGTGCTGGAAATTTTATTACCTGACCAGCCTTTAGGTTATCATACCTTAGGAAAGAATTGTGTTTACGTAACACATTCTTTTTGACTCCAAATTCTCTTTTTAATTTCGAATAATTCTCTTTAGGCTTTACCTTATGATATAAAAAACCATTCTCTACATAATCATCACCAAATTCCTTACGTTCTGCAGCCGGATTATACGATTTATTTGGAATAATCAATATGTTGCCCTCTTCTATTTTTTGATTGTCTTTTAGTTCTGGATTTAATTTCAGTATGGTATATGGTGTAATGACCAATTTTCTGGCAATACTTTGTATTGTTTCGCCTTGCTGAACTTCATACGTAATGTACTTTTTCTGTTGAGAAAAAGTAACTGAAGTAGCTATAAAAAAGAATGCTAAAAGTAATACGATTTTCTTCATTATAATTTTCTTTATTCCCATTCTATAGTTGCTGGAGGCTTTGAGCTAATATCGTATACTACCCTATTCACTCCTTTTACATTATTGATAATTTTATTTGATGTTTCTTGTAAAAATTCATAGGGTAAATTTACCCAATCAGCAGTCATACCATCCGTAGATGAAACTGCTCGTAAAGCTACAACTTTTTCATAAGTGCGCTCATCACCCATAACACCTACTGAATTTACCGGTAGTAACATTGCCCCTGCCTGCCATACATCATCATATAAATTCCATTTCTTCAAACCATCTATAAAAATAGCATCTACTTCTTGTAGCATACTTACTTTTTCTTCAGTTATATCTCCTAAAATACGAATACCTAATCCTGGTCCTGGAAACGGATGTCTACCCAATAAAGATGCATCAATTCCCAAAGATCTGCCAACGCGTCGTACTTCATCTTTAAAAATCATTCTCAAAGGTTCTACAACTTTCAACTTCATAAAATCTGGTAATCCACCAACATTATGGTGACTTTTTATAGTTGCCGAAGGTCCTCCACTAACAGAAACAGATTCAATTACATCAGGGTAAATGGTACCTTGACCTAACCAAACTACATCTTGTATGTTGTGCGCCTCATCATCAAACACTTCTATAAATGTATTACCAATACCCTTTCGTTTTTGCTCAGGTTCTGTAATTCCTTCTAGAGCCTTCAAAAAACGTGCCGAAGCATCTACTCCTTTCACATTCAGCCCCATGTGTTTGTATTGATCTAATACATTTTCAAACTCATTTTTACGTAGTAGACCATTGTTCACAAAAATGCAATATAGGTTGCTCCCTATTGCTTTATCTAACAAAACAGCTGCTACTGTAGAATCTACCCCACCAGACAGTCCCAGCACCACTTTATCATTGCCTAACTTTTCTTTTAATGATGCAACTGTAGTTTCTACAAAAGAATCAGGTGTCCAGCTTTGTTCAACATTAGCTATATCCACCAAAAAATTCTTTAATAATTGTGCTCCTTGAGTGGTATGATAAACTTCGGGATGAAACTGAATAGCATAAGTATCTTCACCTTCAATTTTAAAAGCAGCATTAATCACATCATGAGTACTAGCAATGCGCTTATAATTTGAAGGTATTTCTATAATAGTATCTGAATGGCTCATCCAAACCTGGCTATCATCATCAATATTATTAAACAGTTTTGATTCTACATCAATCAACGTCAATTTTGCTCTACCGTATTCTCTAGTATTGGATTTACCTACTTTACCACCAAAAAAATGCACTAAATATTGTGCACCATAACAAATACCGAGTAAGGGTTTCTCACCTTTAATTTTTGACAAATCTGGTTTAGGGGCATTCTCTGAATTTACAGAATAAGGGCTTCCTGATAAAATAACTGCTTTAAAATCGTCTGGGTTGAATTTAGAGCTATTGAAAGGATGAATTTCACAGTATATATTAAGCTCTCTGATACGTCTGGCAATCAACTGAGTGACTTGCGAGCCAAAATCTAGAATAAGTACCTTTTGTTGCATTCGCAAAAGTAAAATTTAATTCACAATTGACATAAGGGTTCATATAAAATTTAGTGTGCCAGAAATACCTTAGATGATTCCTTAAAGGATATTTTAAATTTGGCAAGGTCAATACCTGTAGGAATATCTCTTTCATCAAAATATTCCACCAATTTTTCTGTTGGCATATTGCCAGTCAGTTCATCTTTAGCCATAGGACAGCCTCCGAAGCCTTTGATAGCACCATCAAATCGTAAACAGCCAGCTTTGTAAGCAGCATTTACTTTTTCAAACCATTTGTCTGGAGTAGTATGTAAATGTGCACCAAATTCTATGTTCTGATACTTTGGAATTAAATTTGAAAATAAATAGTCAATAATATCTGGTGTTGAGCTACCTATAGTATCAGATAAAGAGAGAATTTTCACCCCCATAGAAGCTAGTTTTTCAGTCCATTTCGCAACAATATCAACATTCCATGGATCACCATATGGATTCCCAAACCCCATTGACAAATAAGCCACAACCTCTTTATTTGTTTTATCTGCAAGGGTAAGTATTTCATCGAGTACTAAAATAGATTCGTCAATTGTTTTACTGGTATTACGCATTTGAAAATTTTCAGATATTGAAAATGGATATCCTAAATAACTTATTTCATCAAATTGAGCAGCATCATTTGCGCCACGAAGGTTTGCCACAATTGTCAATAATTTACTTTTTGTAGATTCTAAATCCAATAGCGATAGTACCTCAGCTGTATCTCTCATTTGGGGGATAGCTTTTGGAGAAACAAAACTTCCAAAATCTATGGTGTTAAAACCTACATCTAGCAAGGAGTTGATATATGTAGCCTTTACTTTAGCAGAAATATGATATTCTTTGATGCCCTGCATGGCATCTCTTGGGCATTCTATGATTTTAACTTCAGTCATCTATTTTCAAAGATACAAAGTTGCATCGTCTGTCAATCCGAAAAGACAATAAAAAGAGCTATCCCAACAAAAACAATAATTTGAAGCCATTTTAGGGCATATCCAACACCACTATGCTTCTTTAGGTACTCAGAAATTACTCCAGCCATTATGGCTATCAAACAAAAAATCATCAAAGAAACTCCCATAAAAGTAAAACCTAGGATGAAAAATTGATACGTAGTATTTATGGTATTACTAAATAAAAAGCTAGGAAAAAAGGCTAAGAAAAATATAGACACTTTAGGGTTCAAAACATTCATTACGAAACCCTGTTTAAAAAGCTGCAATGTACTTTTCTTTTCCACTGTTTCAGTTTCTAAGTCAATTTTAACATCGTTTTTAAAAACTTGGTATGCTAAATACAAAAGATACATTGCACCAAAAATTTTTAAGGCTAAAAACAAATTCTCATTTTCTTTGATAACAGCAGAAACACCAAAAGCCACTAGAGACGTATGAATAATACATCCTGTTATAAGACCTAAAACAGTAGCTATGCCATATTTTACGCCATTAGTAATACTCTGTATGAGTACAAAAATATTGTCGGGGCCAGGTGAAATAGCTAACAAGGACGTAGCTCCAATAAAAGATACTAAGATAGTATAATCCATAAAAAAAATCCTGTTACCATTTTCAGATAACAGGATTTAAATGTAATAAATAATCTACTATTTAAAACAAAGTTATAGTGAAGCTGAATATTCTAATAAATCAACAATTTTTGTAGAATAACCATACTCGTTATCATACCAAGAAATAATCTTTACAAAGGTATCTGTTAATGCAATACCTGCATTGGCATCAAAAACAGAAGTACGAGGCTCTCCAACAAAATCTTGAGATACAACTTGTTCTTCAGTATAGCCTAAAATACCTTTAAGCTCTCCTTCAGAAGCGGCTTTCATAGTATTACAAATCTCTTCATAAGAAGCAGCTTTTGCCAAATTCACAGTTAAATCAACTACAGAAACATCCATAGTAGGCACTCTAAATGCCATACCTGTTAATTTTCCGTTTAATTCAGGAATTACTTTTCCTACAGCTTTAGCAGCTCCTGTAGTAGAAGGAATAATGTTTCCTATTGCAGATCTACCTAGTCTCCAATTCTTAGTTGAAGGAGAATCTACAGTTTTTTGAGTTGCTGTTGAAGCGTGCACAGTAGTCATCAATCCATCAGCAATACCAAAATTATCATTTAGTACTTTGGCTACAGGTGCCAAACAGTTGGTAGTACATGAAGCATTTGACACTATAGTGTCTGACGCTTTCATACTTTTATGATTCACACCCATAACAAACATTGGTGCATCTTTTGAAGGTGCCGAAATAAATACCTTTTTAGCGCCACCATTGATATGTAGTTGAGCCTTATCTAATGTAGTAAATATACCCGTAGACTCAATTACATAATCAGCTCCTACAGCATCCCATTTAATATCTTCAGGGTTACGTTCTGCAGTAACACGGATCTCCTGCCCATCAACCACAAGTTTACCGTCCTTTACGCTTACGTCACCTTCAAAATGACCGTGCACTGAATCGTACTTTAATAAATAGGCCAAATAATCAACTTCTAGTAAGTCATTTATTGCTACTATTTGAATATTACTTCTTTTGATAGCTGACCTAAATGCGATTCTACCAATTCGCCCAAAACCGTTTATTCCAATTTTAATCATAATTCTTTATTCTTTTTTATACTGATAATATATCTGATATTCTTAATAATTCTCTATTTATTTCATGTGAGGTTTTAATGGCGGTCTCAATATCAGAAGTTACAATGCGACCATTGACAAATCCAACCATGGAGTTTGATTTGCCATCTAATAATTCTTCAACAGCCTTTACTCCCATTTTACTAGCCAAAACCCTGTCAAAGCACGTAGGTGAACCTCCTCGTTGCATATGGCCCAAGACGGAAACTCGTGCTTCATAATCCGGCAAATTCTCTTTCACATATTCTGCTAATTCAAAGACATTCTTGCCAATTTTATCGCCTTCTGATACTACTACTATACTAGATGTTTTACCAGATCGTTTACTGCGTTTAAGCGATTCTAACAATCTATCTAACCCAAGGTCTTCTTCAGGTATTAAGATCTCTTCAGCTCCAGCACCAACTCCAGCATTTAAGGCTATAAATCCTGCATCACGCCCCATAACTTCAATAAAAAACAAACGGTTATGAGAACTGGCAGTATCTCTAATTTTATCAATGGCATCTACCACAGTATTTAAAGCTGTGTCATAGCCTATAGTAGAAGTTGTACCGGCAATATCATTATCAATAGTCCCAGGAATTCCGATAAAAGGAATTTCATGTTCTTTACCAAAAACGACCCCACCTGTAAATGTACCATCTCCTCCAATTAGGATTAGACCATCTATTTCAGCTTCCTTTAAATTTTCGTGGGCTTTTTTACGACCTGGCTTTGTTCTAAATTCTGTAGATCTGGCAGATTTCAGTATTGTGCCACCTTTGCCAATAATATTTTTTACGCTTCGGGCATCAAGTTCAACATAATCACCTTCAATCATCCCTTGATATCCTCTGTAAAAACCAACACATTTTATTTTGTAGTATGCACAAGCTCTAACAACAGCTCGTATTGCAGCATTCATACCCGGGGCATCACCTCCAGAGGTAATTAGCCCTATTCGTTTTATTACTTTACTCATGGTTTAATTAGACTTGTAAAAATAAAAATTATAAACTTAAGAGATTATTAAATGGATGTTTTTATACGAAAACGTTATCGTATAAAAACACCTATAAATAACTGAAAATAAAGATTATTAAATTACGGTTTCGTTACCGAATCCTTTTTTACCGTAGTGAAATTCAGAAGCTTTCTTTTTGCTTTGAGAGAATCTTTAGATTTAGAACCCTTTTTTGTGTTTTTTTTGCCAAATACTTTCTCTTTTAATTCCTTCCCGCTATCAAAATCTACGCGATACGACAAACCAATACCTTGTGTGTACCCTTCTTCATCTGCAACTGTAAACTGCACTTCGTTTTGTCTGTTGTAAACCTTAGCTCTAAATGTCTCGGCTTGGTTTAAGGGTAATTCTAACTCAACTTCACCAACAATGCTTGATTGGGTATTACCGCCTACAGGCACTCCAACTTTACCGTTGTAGATCAATTTCTTTCCTATTCTTCCTGAGACTGTCAAACCTAACTGATCATCTGTTTGTAATGCAGAATTTAAGGTATTCCCTCTTTGTCCTGGATCATATGTCACTCCAACCTGAAAAATATCACCTTTACTTTTTAATATGTTAGATAATACATCTGATATCTTTTCTGATAGAGTTCCCGTTAAAGCCGCATTACCATCAAAATTTAAATTACCCTCATCAAGATTTATAAATGAACCTGTAGTCAATAATGAGAAGAACTGTGTCATTTTTCTATCTTCATCACTTAATTTGAAGGCCAATTCAGAATTCACCTGAGAGCTAGCATTAGGTATTTGAAGATCAAAAGCTATATCAGAATTCAATAACTGCCCTGTAATATTTGCAACTAAATCTATGTCTAATTCTCTAGAAGAAACATTATCTAATAATACAGCTGGATTTGCTCTTGTTCTATATACAGCTTTGATATTACTCAAATACGCATCAAAAGGATTCCCATTCCAAACTACAATACCACCAGGTTGAACAATAAAATCCTTATTGACAATATTTCTAAACTCATAAATTCCATTGTCAACCACATATGAGCCATAAATCTCAAACTTACCAGTAGTGTTTATCGCTACAGACATAAAACCATCTCCACTTCCCCTTAAGATACTTCCCGTATTTTTATCAACAACTATTTCGGCTATCGCATCTTTAGTAACTGTTAAATCCATATTCAATGTAAGACCTTTAACCTCATCAAAGATGATCTCCTCTACTTGATTTTGGTCTTCGCCCTTATTTGTTTTGGTAATAAAATTAATAAGTTTAGAATCACCAACAGTTGTAACATCACTTAAAGGAATAATGAATTCCGTGCCGGAATTGGTAGTTGCAGTAGCATCAATTACCAAACCATCAGTTGGTCCTTTTATACTCGCTTCACCGTCAATGAAAATACTACCATAATAAGGAACATCTTCTTGTTCTTGTGTATTTAAGACTAATAAATTATCTGTTTTTACATTTAAATCTAGTGCCCAATCCAGAAATTTAACATGTGATATACTACCTGATAAAGTAGCCTCGGTATCATGCACTTCATCTAGCAAAGTGGTTGGTAAAAACTGAAATTGCTGCTTACTTAAATTTACTTTTGAGGTACCAATTAAATCATAATTGACGTTTAAATAGGGTATTGATAACCCACCCTTTTTAACTAATAACTCACCATCTATATCAGGATTTGCCAATAAACCCGTCGCTATTCCCTTACCTGAAACTTCACCTCGTATTTTGTCGATTACTCCTTCCCCTAAAGGATTAAAAGGATGCAACTGAAATTTATCTAATTCAAAATTTGCAATAATGGTTGGTTGGCTATCTTCAAAATCTATTTCCCCTCTGGCATCAAAACTTTTTAATTTATCATTTTGAAGTGAAGCATTGACTATATATTTTCTTAATGATTTATCACCCTGAGCACTTACTATCAAATCACCCTCATTAAAATTATTTACATAAAAATCATTAATCACAAGGTTGGCTAATGGTGCCGGAGTTCCTTTAATTTCTTTATAATTAATAGATCCATTAACTAGACCTCTTAATGCCAAACTATCAATTTTAGGTGTAATACCTTCTAGCTTTACATTCTCTAGATTTAGTGTAACGTCTTTATCATTTCTTCCGGCAAATACTCCTGCGAAATCTAACTTTTGAACACCAGAAACGGCATTAAATTTATCAAAAGCAAACGTGCTTAAGTTTTCATCAAAAACAACTTTATTTTGTTTATTGTTGGTAGGATTTATTTGCCAGTTATTTTCTTTAAATTTTATATTTGATTTCTTTAGACCAACAACAGAACGATTATCTTCATTAAGCGTATGGTAAAAACTTAAGTCAAATTTTTCCTGTGCCCTTTTACCCCCATAAAAATCTGTTCTAAAAAATAAGGTGTCATTCAAAGTAACGTTTACCAAGTTTAAATCAGCAATATTATAGTACTTTGTGTTGACCTTATTAATACTTAACAAAGTATTATATAAAGGATTCTTGTTGTCAACTTGTAATCGAATATTTTCGGCTAAATTTTTATATGCCTCTACCTTAGGTGATCTGAATGTTAATTCAAATTTTTCAGTATCAGCCACAATTTTCCCCTTTATAGACGTATTAGAACCTAACTTAACATCTGGGAAAAAAACTTCAACAATTTTGTTATAAATCTTAAAATTAAAATCTAAAAACTGACCTGAAGTCACTTGCTCAGGTTTATAATCAGTATAAATACTACCTAGAGAATTCTTCGCTAGTTTTCCCAACTGCTCAAATTGAAAACGGCCTTTTAAGGTGCCATTGACAATATCTGTAGAATTTATGGTAATTACCCTGGTTGTGTCTGCATAGGTAGAACTTACGTTAAAGTCTTTGAAAAAGTAAGAATCGTTTTGATTCGTGTAAGAAGCATCCTTGAAGTTGATACTTCCGTATATATTGTCAATGGTATTTCCAATAAGATTGATATCTATTTTGCCTTTTAAAATGGCTGTGGAATCCCTCTTGGATAAGTTTAGATTATTAAATTCTGAATGAGCGACATCCGCTTTAAAATCAAACCTATAAACTTCTGAAGATAAGTCGGCTAGACCGTTAAATTTCATTTTTAAATTCTCATCATCTGCTATCAATTCTCCATTAAAACGCTTATTTTCAAAGTTGCCATTGACCAAAATATTGCTATAGGTATATCCTTTATATTGATGTTTATATACTTCACCTTTAATATCCGTATCCAAATTTTCAAGTGTAAATCCCTTACCTTTTACATCTGCAGTTAATGACAATTTCCCTATAAGCGAATCGTTTACAATCTTGCCAAAATTTAAATCAATAAATTCTACTCTACCTTGATACTTTGCGTTATCAATGTCATCAATATTGGTCAATTCTAAATCTGATATTGTTCTTCCTAAAGCACTATTCATTACCATATTGGCATTTACACTTTCTTCCGTTATAAAAGAAGTACCTGCAATAGAAAATCTGCCAAACTTACTAAAGGTACTTGGTAAGGTCTTACCAAGAATATTAGGTAATAGTAATTTTAAATTCTGATAATTAGAAGAAAGCTCATAGATCTTCGCATCTAATGAAAATCCGTTTTCTGTATTTACTACATTTTTAAAAGTAAAATCACCATTGATAACAGAATTCCTATTTGAAGTCAATTCTAAGTTACTCACTTCAAAATGATTTAATGTACCTTTTACATTCCCCGTAAACTTTATAACATCATTTTTACCAAACTCTTTGTACAATTTTTGAAGATCTACTAATGAAATCGTTGATTCTGTGAAATCACCTTCAATTAATACCTTATTGTTAAAGTCAGAAAGATCCTCAATGTTATAACTAAAAACAATATCTCCATTGAGCAATGAACCATCTGTTTTAAGCTTAGTATTCTTAAAAAACATATTCTCTTTGGTATAGGTAAAATCTGTAGTCAAATCTTTTACTATAATTCCATTATTATCAATAAGAGCGACATTCCTAACATTTCCTTTTACAACAGGTCCTTCAATCTTAAAATCTTCTACTCTACCCTCTATATTTTTATAAAATACAATTGGTATTTCTTGCTTGTTACGATCGTATAAAATAAAATTAGCACCACTCAGATTTAACATTGAAGAAGAAAGTAAAAAAGGTGGTGTTCCAGGTTTTCGTTCTGAACCGTCGTCAAACTTATCTACAAAAACAGATAAATTATCTTGATCCTCTCCTTTATGAGTGATCATATTGAGTATTAGACCATCCATATCCACTTCTCCCAACTCAAGACTATTATCAAGAATATTTTTGTAACTAAATATAGAGGTAGTAAGGTTTTTGATATAAATAAGTGAATCTTTACGATGATCTTTAATGTCAATATCTTTAAGTTTCACATTTCCTAAAAAGGAAAGATCCACTTTCTTTACCAGAATGTTAGTATCGTAGGTATCGTTGAGTTGAGAAGTGGCAATTTTTCCTAGTTGGGTTTGAATAAATGGAAGTCTCAATAAGATTACGCTCAAAATAAGAAACAGTAATAGAATTACCACAACCCTTTTTGTTATTTTGAGCGTTCTTTTGATCCCTTTATTTCTTTAGATTTGCAACTTTAAAAGTACTGATTTTATTAGCACAATTTTTGTGCCTTTTTTCATTTTTAATGAACAAAAATACTATATACTTACTTGCAATAGAGTCTTCTTGCGATGACACCAGTGTAGCTATTTTACAAAACGATAAAGTATTGTCAAATGTTGTTGCTAATCAAGAAATACATGCCAAATACGGAGGTGTAGTACCTGAACTGGCTTCAAGGGCACATCAACAGCATATTGTTCCAGTAGTGCAGCAGGCTCTTGAGCAAGCAGGAATTGATAAAAAAGAATTAAATGCCATTGCCTTTACAAGAGGACCTGGCTTAATGGGTTCTTTGTTGGTAGGCACTTCTTTTGCTAAATCTATGGCTTTAGCTTTGAATATTCCGTTAATTGCTGTGAACCACATGCAAGCCCATATTTTAGCCCATTTTATTAATGACAAAGCACAACAAAAACCTGAATTCCCATTTATTTGTTTAACAATTAGTGGAGGCCATACTCAGTTGATCAAAGTCAATGATCATTTTGATATGGAAATTTTAGGAGAAACTATAGATGATGCTGTGGGTGAAGCTTTTGACAAATCAGCTAAGATTTTAGAGTTAGCATATCCCGGAGGGCCATTAATCGATAAACATGCTCAGTTGGGGAATCCAAAGGCATTTGAATTCCCTATTCCAAAAACAAAAAACGAACTTGATTTTAGTTTTAGCGGATTGAAGACATCGATTTTATATTTCATTCAGAAAAGAACGAAGGAAAATCCAACATTTATAGAAGAAAACCTCAACGATATCTGTGCCTCTATTCAATATACAATTATTACTATTTTGATAAAGAAACTTCAAAAAGCCGCTCGGCAAACTGGTATACAACGAATTGCCATTGCCGGAGGTGTATCAGCTAATTCAGGAATCAGAAAAGCACTAAATGAGAATAGCCATGGATGGAAAACGTATATTCCTAAATTTGAATATACCACTGATAATGCAGCGATGATAGGTATAGTAGGATACTATAAATTTTTAAAAGAAGATTTTGCAGATTTTTCTATTTCTGCAAAAGCGAGAATTTCATTTCCTTAAAAAGAAAAATTCCAAATCTCAATAAGAAATTTGGAATTCATTATCTATAATTTTTCTTAACTTATTGGGTAATAGCTTCGGCTATTCTTTTATAAACACCACTTCTCAGCTTTGTTCTAATTCCTGAGAAAGCTTCTATTGTTTCTTTAACATCCTCCAATGTATGTGTTGCCGTAGGAATTAAACGTAAGATGATCAATCCCCTTGGAATTACTGGATAGACTACTATTGAACAAAAAACACCATAATTTTCACGCAAATCATGTACCATAGCCATTGCCTCAGGGATATCGCCTTTTAAATACACAGGTGTGATACATGTCTGAGTAGTTCCTAAATCAAAACCTGCAGCTCTAAGTCCGTTTTGCAGTGCATTGGTATTTTCCCAAAGTTTTTCTTTTAGCTCTGGCATTGAGCGCAACATATCTAGACGTTTTAAAGCACCCTTTACCATAGGCATAGGTAATGACTTAGCAAACATTTGCGAACGCATATTGTATTGTAAGAATTGAACTATTTCTTTATCGCCTGCAAAGAAAGCTCCAATACCTGCCATAGACTTTGCGAATGTTGCAAAATACACATCTATATCGTCTTGAACGCCTTGTTCATAACCGGTTCCTCTACCTCCTTCACCAAGTGTACCAAAACCATGTGCATCATCAACTAGCAATCTAAAGCCGTACTTTTTCTTTAATTCAGCAATCTCTTTAAGTTTTCCTTGCTCTCCACGCATGCCAAAAACACCTTCAGAAATAACCAAAATACCTCCGTTATTTTCATTAGCCATTTTCACAGCACGCTGTAAGTTCTTTTCTAAACTTTCAACATCATTGTGCTTATAGACAAATCGTTTACCAGCGTGTAAACGAACACCATCAATAATACATGCATGCGTGTCCATATCATATACTATGACATCATTTTTAGACACCAATGCATCAATTGCAGAAACCATTCCTTGGTAGCCAAAATTCACTAAATATGAAGCCTCTTTACCAACAAATTCAGCACATTCTTGTTCTAATTGTTCATGGTATTTTGTGTGGCCCGACATCATCCGGGCTCCCATAGGGTATGCCATTCCGTATTCTGCTGCAGCTTCACTATCAACTTTCAATACTTCAGGATGATTTGCTAAACCCAAGTAGTCATTAATACTCCAGGTAACTACTTTCTTACCATTGAACATCATTCGGTTAGAAATAGGTCCTTCTAATTTTGGAAACACATAGTATCCTTCAGCTTGCTTAGCCCACTTTCCTAAAGGGCCTTTGTCTTTTATAATCCTGTCAAATAAATCTTTCATCTCTCCTTGATTTTTAGACGGTTGCAAAGTAACTACTTTTTTAGGGCTATACAAAGACTATCTCTTTAATTTTTTAACAAAAAAAGGAGGCATCTTATTGATAAGAGCCTCCTTCATCATTGTATAAAATTGAGTTTATTTTATATATTCTATTACCTCTTGAGCATATTTTTGCGAATCGAAAAAACCTTGTTCTTGCATCCAAGTATCACTATATACTTTGGCCATATATCTTGAACCGTGGTCAGGAAAAATAACTACCACTTTACTATTCACATCAAACTCACCTTTTTCCGCCAATTGCATAACCGCCTGCATAGCTGCGCCACTAGTATAGCCTGCAAAAATACCTTCTGTTAAAGCTATTTCTCTTGCTCTATGTGCACTGGTTTCGTCACTGACTTTTTCAAATTTATCAATTATATCAAAATCAGTAGCAGTTGGAATCAAATTTTTACCTAGTCCTTCTATTCTATAAGGGTAGCTTTCTTTAGGATCTAGCTCACCAGTTTCATGAAACTTCTGTAGTACAGAACCAAAAGCATCTACACCAATAATTTTGATATTTGGGTTTTGTTCCTTTAAGAAACGTGCAGCTCCAGAAATAGTACCACCTGTACCACTGGCCGCTATTAAATGCGTAATTTGACCTTTGGTCTGTTCCCAAATTTCAGGACCTGTAGTATTATAATGAGCTTCCATATTTAACTCATTAAAATACTGATTGATATATACAGAATCAGCAATCTCAGCATGTAGTTTTTTGGCCACATTATAATAAGATCTCGGGTCATCGGCACTAACATGAGCCGGGCACACATATACCTTAGCTCCCATAGCCTTTAACATATCAATCTTATCTTTAGAAGATTTAGACGAAACAGCAAGAATGCATTCATAACCTTTTATGATACTCACCATAGCAATACTAAACCCGGTATTACCCGAGGTAGTTTCTATAATGGTATCACCATCTTTAAGAATACCTTTTTTCTCAGCCTGCTCAATTATATGAAGCGCTATTCGGTCTTTGGTTGAATGTCCGGGATTAAAACCTTCGAACTTCGTGTAGAACTCTCCTTCAATATCCTCCGTGATCTTATTTAATCTGATCATTGGAGTGCAACCAATCAGTTCTAACACATTTTGGTTTACACCTAAATTTTGTTTCATAATAACTTAAATACAGTTCGTATTAAATTAACCGCGCAAATTTAATATTTTTTTTTTAATTACTTTTTTATACCCTCTAAATCAATTAGGAAGGCATAATCGCGGGCTCTTTCCTTCAATGCATTGAACCTTCCTGAGGCTCCACCATGACCCGCTTCCATATTTGTATGCAACAGTAGAACGTTATTATCTGTTTTATATTCTCTTAATTTAGCTACCCATTTTGCTGGCTCATAATATTGCACCTGAGAGTCATGCAATCCTGTGGTAACAAGCATATTAGGGTATTCTTGTTTTTCTACTTGATCATAAGGTGAATAAGATAACATATAGTCATATGAATCCTTATTATTAGGGTTTCCCCATTCATCATATTCAGAAGTGGTTAAAGGAATGCTTTCATCTAACATTGTAGTCATTACATCTACAAAAGGTACCGCGGCAATAACACCATTAAATAATTCAGGGTTCATATTTACAATTGCTCCCATTAATAATCCACCGGCTGAACCACCCATAGCATATAAATGGTCAGAAGAAGTATAATTTTCAGCTATAAGTCCTTTTGCCGCATCTACAAAATCAGTAAATGTATTTTTCTTATTAAACATTTTACCATCTTCATACCACGCTCTTCCTAAGTATTGACTTCCACGAATATGCGCTAGGGCAAAAATGAAACCACGATCTAACAGACTTAATCTCGTAGTACTAAACCCATCAGGAATAGTGGCGCCATACGATCCGTAAGCATATAATAATAAAGGTGTGTCCTTACTTGGTTTTATATCTTTTCTTCTAACTATAGAAACTGGCACTTTCTTACCATCTCTAGCATCTACCCAAATACGTTCACTTGTATAGTTGCTTTTATCAAATTTTCCACCTAGCACTTCTTGCACTTTTTTGACCTCTTTACTTTTGTTTTTCATATTGAAATCAATGACGGAAGCTGGTGTTGTAAAAGAATTATAACCATAACGGATGATATCTGTATCAAAATCAGGATTACTATACACTCCAACAGAATAGGTTTCCTCATCAAATGGAAGATAATAGTCAACGGTATCATCCCATCGTTTAATACGAATCTTGTTTAAACCATTAGTGCGTTCTTCTAAGACCAAATAATCTTTAAAAATGGAAATATCTTCTAATAGTGTATCCTCTCTATGAGGAATGACATCTACCCAATTCTCCTTTGAAGTTTTATCTTCAGGAGTCTTCATTAATTTAAAATTTGTAGCGTCATCTTTATTGGTAAGAATATAAAAATGATCACCATAATGTGATACACTGTATTCTAAACCGCGTGTTCTAGGTTGGATTACTTTTAGTTCTCCATTAGGGTTATTAGCATCTAATGCTTGATACTCTTGAGTAAGTGTACTGTAGGAGCCAACCATGATGTACTTTTTTGATTTTGTTTTGTAAACAAAAGCATCAAAAGTTTCATCTTTCTCATGAAAAACTACCTCATCTTTTGAAGAGTCAGTTCCTAGAACATGCTTATATATTTTTTCACTTCGTAGTGTTACTGGGTCTTTCTTGGTATAAAAAATAGTCTTGTTATCATTGGCCCATGTTGCGCTTCCAGTAGTATTTTCAATTTTATCAGGATACATCTCACCTGTTTCTAAATTTTTGAATTGCAAAACATATTGGCGACGGCTTACGGTATCTAAACCAAAAACCGCAATTTTATTATCCTCGCTAACATTTACACCTCGTAAGTTATAATAATCATAACCTTCTGCCATTTTGTTAACATCAAACATGATTTCTTCTGCAGCATCTAAGCTTCCTTTTTTACGAGAAAAAATAGGGTATTGCCCTCCAGTTTCATATCTGGTTATATAGAAATAACCATTATTCTTGTAGGGTACTGATTCATCATCTTCTTTAATACGAGCTTTCATTTCTTGAAACAAAGACTCTTTTAATTCTTTTGTATGTGCAGTAATGGTATCGTAATACGCATTTTCAGCATTTAAATAATCAAATACTTTTTGCGAATGCTCATCAGGATCTTTAGCGTTACGTTGTGCATCAGTTAGACGCATCCAATAATAATTATCAATACGAACATCTCCATGTTTTTCTAGTTCTTTGGCCTGTTTTTCAGCAACAGGAGGCTGTACATTTGGTAATTTCATTTTCTTATCTTGAGCTTTACACAAAGGCACAAAAGTAAGCGATACAATTATAAAAGCTTGAAATAAATTCTTCATTTTTTAAGGGATTGAATAGGTCGAAAATAGTAATTTTGCGAGTACTTAATTGTTAAAATTTTTAAAATTATGTTTGGAGACCTTGGAGGAATGATGCAAAAATTAAAGGATGCGCAGCGAAAAGTTGAAGAGACGAAAGTACGTTTAAATACGGTTCTAGTTGACAGTGAATCTAGTAATGGCAACATAAAAGTTACCGTTACGGCCAATAGAGAAGTGAAATCTATCGCTGTTGCAGATGAACTCTTAAATGACAAAGAGGAGCTAGAAGATTATTTAATTCTCACCTTAAATGACGCTTTAGCAAAGGCAACCAAAATACATGATGCGGAAATGGCAGTTGCAGCCAAAGATGGTATGCCAAATATTCCAGGGTTAGACAACTTTATGTAATTCTTCTTCAATTAACGATTTACAAATAAGGTATTGAGCTATTGCATAAGTAATCATTATAACAGCAGTTAAATTTACTTCTGTGAACAAAAACTTATTAATGGCTATTGTAGCGTCTGAAACAATAAAAGTGCTTGCTCCTAAAAACAATAAAAAAGCTTTCTTGGATTTTATTTTCAAATAATTATAAAGAGCTAATGCACCAAGCAAACTGATTGTAATTCCATAGATTAATACAGGGAATAAAAGCTCATTTAAATTAGGATGAATAAGACGCATCAGAATTATAAGAAAAGCTATAAAAGGTAGAACAGAAATTAAAAATCTATTGACTTCTATTTTTCTGATCTTTCTTAAAATAATGGTTATATATAATAAATGCGCTAACAGAAAAGAACTTAATCCCAACATGAAGTATCGTTGCCCCTTAGATAACAGAAATACGTCTCCAAGAAAGGAAAACAATAGTCCAAAAATCAATAAATAGTTCAGCTTTGAAGTTGACTTTAAATAAAATAGTATTAATGTTGGTATGATGAGCGGTTTAAAAATGTACATCAAACTATTGATACCAGTATACGATCCTACAATATGGAGTAATGTAGCGACCATATAAAGAATCAATAAAACAGAGAAAAATTTAGCGGTGCTCATTAATTAATCTGACTTCGCTTGTAGCTTTAGGTCGCTTTCAGAATAGGCCCTGGCGATGAAATAAAGAGATAATGTATACAAAGCAATATTGATAAGTCTATACGTTACTTTTGAAACATTAATACGGTCTAAACCTCTTGCTATAGCAGCTAAAATAAATAATGAAGTACCAATTAAATTAAACAGTGAAACTTTGTCCTTTTGATCTAGATACAGGTAAATGGCAAATGAAGCATAGATAGCCAGAATGCCACCAAAAACATGAAATAATAAAGATATTTGTCCTGCATTAGTAAATAAAAAATATTGTACAGCAGTCAAGACCGCAACCATTATTAATGTTATTTTGAAAAACTTAGTAGTATTCATTTCACCAATTTCTTCTGCTACTATGAGCATATTCAAAATAATAAATAATAACGTACTAAACATACCTAAAACAAAACGCCCTTCTGTTGGATCAATCATTAAAACATTTCCTAAAAAAGTAAAGAATAAAGAAGCTATAAAAAGCCAATTTATCTTTGGGGTTATAGAGATGTAAAATAAACCTGCAGTAGGCGCTATTAAAGGTTTTGAAAAGTAAATCAGTGTTTTATTTTGAGCAGCAAAACCGTAAGCATACATTAACGCTGCTATAAAAAGTACGATTAATAGTATATTTTCTTTTTTTAATTTCATAGCTATAGCATAGCTAGATAATCATCTTCAGAAATAATAGGTATTTCCAAATCTTCTGCTTTTGTTTGCTTACTAGGCCCCATATTATCGCCTGCCACTATAAAGGTAGTCTTTTTTGAAATAGAGCTAGACACTTTCCCCCCATTATCCTCAATAGATTTTTTAAGTTCATTTCTACTCAATTTTGTAAAAACACCAGATACCACAAATATTTTTCCCTGTAACTTATCTGTTTGTCCTTCTTGTGCCTCTGCAGAAAGCTCTAATTGCACCCCATAATTCTTAAGGCGGCTGACTAATTCTATATTTTGAGGATTTTGGGAAAAATCAATAATACTTTGTGCTATACGATCACCAATTTCATCAACGGCAATCAATGTCTCAAAGGATGCTTGCATCAACGCATCTAAATTTTTAAAGCGTTTCGCCAATTTCTTGGCCACTGTTTCACCTACGTATCGAATTCCCAAGGCAAACAATACTTTTTCAAACGGAATCTGTTTAGATGCCTCAATTCCATTAACTAAATTTTGTGCAGACTTTTCAGCCATACGCTCTAATGGAATTACTTGCTCAACAGTCAGATCATATAAATCAGCAAAGTTTTGAATTAAACCTTCTTTATAAAGCAGTTCTACCGTTTCAGCACCTAAGCCATCAATATCCATAGCTTTTCTGCTAATATAATGTTGAATACGTCCTGTTATCTGAGGTGGGCAACCATATTCATTAGGACAATAATGCTGTGCTTCACCCTCTTTTCTAATCAATTCTGTATCACATTCAGGGCAAAGTGTAGCGTACTGGGTAGGTTGAGAATCTTTAGGGCGTTTTGAAAGATTAACGCTTATTACTTTAGGTATAATCTCGCCTCCTTTTTCAACAAACACAGTATCTCGCTCTCTAATATCTAATTTGGCAATTTGATCTGCATTATGCAATGAAGCTCTTTTTACAATTGTTCCAGCCAATTGTACAGGTTCTAAATTAGCAACCGGGGTAATGGCACCAGTTCTTCCTACCTGATAGGTAATTTCATTCAACACAGTACTTTCTTGCTCTGCTTTAAATTTATAAGCAATAGCCCATCTAGGGGCTTTAGCAGTATACCCTAGTTCTTCTTGTTGGTACAAGGAGTTTACCTTCACTACCACACCATCTGTTTCATAAGGTAGGTCATGTCGGGCTTTATCCCAGTGATTAATAAAACCAAATACCTCATCTATATTATTACATACTTGAATAGCAGTAGGCACTTTAAATCCTATCTTACGAGCACCTTCAAGCGACTCATAATGTGTTTTAAAGGGCAATTTACCAACCATATGATACAAAAGACAATCAAGAGGGCGTTTGGCAACTTCTGCACTATCCTGTAATTTTAAACTACCACTAGCTGTATTTCTAGGATTTCGATAAGGCTCTTCACCCTGAGCTATTCGTTCTTCATTCATCCTGTTAAAACCCTCAAGTGGTAGTATAATCTCACCTCGTATTTCAAAATTGAGTACAGAGCTTTCTTTTAGTTTTAATGGGATTGATCGTATGGTCTTTATATTGGTTGTAACATTATCTCCCTGAAAACCGTCACCACGCGTAACTGCACTTTTGAGCTCACCATTTTCATAGGTTAAATTAATAGACGCACCATCATATTTTAACTCACAAGTATATTCAATCTGATCAGTTCCCAAAACTCGTTGTAATCTTTTTTCCCAATCAAGTAAATCTTCCTTGGAATAAGAATTATCTAAAGAGTACATTCTGTTTTTATGCGTAACCGTTTCAAAATTTTTAGTGATTTCTCCTCCAACACGTTGGGTAGGCGAATTGTTATCAAAAAATTCAGGATGTTCAGCTTCAAGCTTTTCAAGTTCTTTAAGCTTCACATCAAATTCATAATCTGAAATAGTTGGTACATCTAGCACATAATAGTTATAGTTATGCTCACGAAGTTCGTCTCTTAGCTTTTCAATTTGGTCTTTAATTGATGGCATGTGTTCAGTTCAAATCTATTGGTTAAAAATAATGAAAGTCTATTCAAATTCCTTAAAAGATTATACTTAAAAACAACTTCACACGTTATGGATAGCACTAAAACTTAATCAAAATCAACATTTATTATGAAAAAATTAAATTCACTTATTCTTTTAGCGTTCATTTTCAGTCTTTTAATTGCTTGCAGCAGTGATGATGACTCAAATGGAACTACAGAAAACGCCATTTCTACAACTGTGTTAGATAATGGAATTTTTATTGAAGGAGCCACAAAAAATTCTGGAACAGCTCCTGCTCCTGCTGGAAGTTTAGACTTTCAAATTGACACTCAAGAGCAAGACGCTTTCCAATCTACCGGTTATACCATCAAATTTGCATCAAATGACAATGTTGCAGGTGCATATATTCAATTAAAGGATGTAAATGGCAATATAGCCGATGGTTATTTTGACGTACCCTCATCTGCATTTAGTACTGAAACTAAGCGTGCAATACATAAAAAAAAATAAAGGACTTAAAACTATTTCAAAGTCTGCTGTTGATGGCGAATATGAAATAGATGTTGATTTTGAAAATACGATTCTTCCTGGTGAGTTTTGCTATGAGATTTGCATTTATGATGCAAATGGTAATATTAGTCAAATTCAAGAAGTATGTGTAGATGTTGAAGCTTGGGGAGGAAATGATAGTATTGTTGGTGAATGGATATTTGATAGATATGAGCCAGCAAATGCGAATTCAGATACTACTATTATAGAATGTGAAGTAGAAACTATTGAGGTATTTTATAATAAGTATGAAAAAAATGATTGGGTACTTGCCTTGAATTCTGATGGTTCATATTATGAAATTTATGATGAAATTTATCAGATTTTAGATTTCTCAGCTTCAGCTAATGCATGTGCACCTATTTACTCTGAAGATATTATAGAAAATAATGAAAAGTTCTCTGGGTATTGGTCATATAGCCAAGAAGATGAGTCATTAACAATAGTTGATTTTGCTTTTGAAAACTTAATTAGTGGTGAGACGGAAGAATATGAAGACGGTGAATTGTATTTTGAAGGCGCTGGTGCAGAAGTAATCAATGATGAGTTAGTTCTTAGTGAAACTTTCTTAGAAAGTGGAGAAAGTGTAAACTATAAAGCTATCTTTAAAAGAAATTAATATTTTCCAATAGAACATTTAGAAAACTAAAAACCGAGGCTTATACCTCGGTTTTTTTATAGATTCCAGATCAAGTCTGGAATGACAAATTATCATTAATAATAAGTATAACGCCTTACTTTAGCAATATGCTTTGCTAAACGAATTACCTGATGACTATACCCATATTCATTATCATACCACACATACACCACGGCTGTTTTTCCATCAGGAGTTACTATGGTAGCATTGCTATCAAAAATGGCTGGTGCTGAAGTACCTACAATATCAGAAGACACTAGCTCATTACTCAATGAGTATTTAATTTGCTCAACCAGATCACCTTCTAAAGCATATTTTTTCATTGTAGCATTTAAAGCATCTGCGCTAGCCGCATTTTCTAATTGTAAATTTAAAATAGCTAAAGAACCATTAGGTACTGGCACACGAATAGCATTGGAAGTCAACTTGCCTTCTAACTCAGGTAATGCCTTGGCTACTGCCTTACCTGCACCCGTTTCTGTAATGACCATATTTAGTGCTGCCGCCCTACCTCTACGGTATTTTTTATGCATATTGTCTACTAAATTTTGATCATTAGTATATGCGTGTATGGTTTCTAAATGTCCGGATTCAATACCAAAGCTATCATTAATAACTTTTAGAATTGGCGTAATAGCATTTGTAGTACAAGAAGCAGCTGAGTAAATATCAACCTGATCAGGGTCATAATCTGCGTGATTTACCCCATGTACAATATTTGGTACTCCTTTACCTGGTGCAGTAAGCAATACCTTACTTACTCCATTCGCTTTTAGATGTCTCCCTAAACCTTCTTCATCTCTAAACGCTCCTGTGTTATCTATAACTAGCGCATCATGAATTCCATATTGGGTATAATCTATAGTTTCAGGCGCATTTGAAGAAATGATATAAACGGTAGTTCCATCAACTATTAAGGCTTTATTTTTAACGTCAGTTTTTACGGTACCCGGAAAATCACCATGTACAGAGTCACTTCGTAATAATGATGCTCTTTTTTCTAATACGGTTTCATCAACTTCTCCTCTGGTAACAATAGCACGCAAGCGCATCTGTTTGCCTCTACCGGTTCGTGTCATTAATTCACGAGCCAACAAGCGTCCAATTCTACCGAAACCATAGAGCACAACATCTTTTGGTTGAAAGTCATTAGAATTGTTAGCATCCTTTAATTTATTTTGGATGAATAACAGTACATCTTCAGAATCATCTATATGAAATTCATAGGCAAGTTTACCAATATCTAATTTGGCAGGTGGGAAATTCGACTGCTTTAATGCTCGGGCAATTTCAACCGCATCAAAAATTGAAATAGGCTTTTGTACAAAATCCCCAGCATAGTCAATAAGATTTAGAATTTCACTAACGTTTCTATCGATCAGTTGATTTCTGAACAAAACCAGTTCAATAGCATTATCATACCAAAGATCACTGATAATATTAATAAATTCTACAGTAGCTCTTCTCCTATCTGCCTGAAAGGCCAGTTCTTTTTCATAGGAATCATTTGTTAACATAGGTAACTATTTATTGGTTTCAAAATTTTCGGCAAAATTACATATTTCAAACGTTTTCGAACAATTATTTATAAATAAAAATTCCCTCAAAATTTGAGGGAATTTTTACAAATTTTAAAATATGTTTAATTTCCTATATATGCTCTAATATATTCGGCATAGCCTTCTTGATTTAAAACCTGAAGCACAATACCTTTGCCTTTATTTTTTCTCAACTCGGTCTCAACATCATCAATGGTATATACTTTCTTTTCATTAACCTTTAATAAAATATCACCTTGTTTAACGCCTTGCTCAGTTAATACATTATTTATATTACCTTTAAAAGCCAAACCATAATTGATTCTGAATTCAGAAGCATCTGATTTTGAAACCTTTTGAAAGCTACCTAAATGATATCTTGAATAGTCATATTTATCTACATTTAATTTACCAAACTGATTCTTTAAACTTACAGCAAACTCTATTTCATTACCATCCCTCAATACGGTAATATTCACTTCATCACCAGGCCTTTTAGAACTTAAAAATCCTTGAAGATCTGCAAACTTATTAATATCTATATTATCAGCTTTTATAATAATATCGTTCTTCTTTAAACCAGCCTCTTTAGCACCACCATTTTCAGAAATACCGGTAATCAATACACCTTCTGAAGCTCCGTAAAGATCAAAACCCTTAGCACGTTCATCATCCAAATCAGCAAAATTGATACCTATATAGGCTGTGCGCACATCACCAAACTCCATAATATCTTCTATTACTTTTTTAGCAATATTAGATGGCACCGCAAATGAGTAACCTACATACGATCCGGTTTGCGATGTAATAGCTGTATTAATACCCACAAGTTCTCCTCGTACATTTACTAAAGCACCTCCACTATTACCTGGGTTTACAGCTGCATCAGTTTGAATAAAAGACTCAATCATATTGCTACGACCAATATTAATATCTCTTCCTTTAGCGCTTACAATACCCGCTGTAACTGTAGAAGTTAGGTTAAACGGATTACCAACTGCCAATACCCACTCGCCTAAACGCACATTATCTGAATTGGCAAAAGGTACATAGGGCAAGTCATTATCTTTTATTTTTAATAAAGCAATGTCAGAACGTTCATGCGCTCCCATCACCTCTGCTTTATATGTTTTTTGGTTATTTAAGGTTACCTCAATATCCTCAGCACCTTTAATCACATGATTATTGGTAATAATATATCCATCCGGAGAAATGATGACTCCAGACCCTGTTCCTTGAAGGGCGCGTTGCCCAGAACGACCACTACGACCAAAAAATAATTCTTCTAGTGGATTAGAAGGTGCAACAGCCATATTCTTAACATGTACCACAGCATTTACGGTCTCTTCAGCAGCTTTGGTAAAATCTACTGCCTCACCATCAATACCTGTTGTTGCCGCTGTAGGAATATATTTGGTTTGAAAAACTTTGGGATTTGATCCATTTTCTTGACCAGTAGCTAAGACCGAATCTTTTGCGATCAAACTATAGCCACCCAGTGCCAATACAGCACCAAAAACAGATGCTAAAACTAAACTTCCTATTTTCTTCATGTTCAAAAAGTTTTAATTAATTACTAAGTCGGTTAAATACAAACAAAATAACACTCAAAAATAATAGAATATTACCTGTTAAACCCTACTTTAACGATACTTTAACAGCATTAAAGCTTCTAAAATAATCTGTACATTTGCCGTAGGTATGAAATTTACATTTTTTAAATATCAAGGCACGGGAAATGACTTTATTTTGATTGATAATCGTCAACTTTCTTTTCCCAAAAATAATACCAAACTTATAGCACGACTTTGTGACAGAAATTTTGGCATAGGTGCTGATGGTCTTATTCTGTTAGAAAATTCTAATAATACAGATTTTAAGATGGTATATTACAATTCAGATGGTCGTTCCAGCAGTATGTGTGGTAATGGTGGTAGATGCTTGGTTGCTTTTGCCAACTATCTGGATGTTATCGAAAATGATACCGTTTTTGAAGCAACTGACGGATTGCATCAAGCTACTATTCAGGATAGTATTGTGACACTAAAAATGATAGATATAAAAGATGTAGAGCAGCACCCAAGCCATTTGTTTCTAGATTCCGGCTCTCCTCATCATGTAGCCTTTGTACAAGATGTTGCAGCTATTGATGTGCAGTCGCATGGAAGTAAAATTAGATATGGTGCACCTTATTTTGATGAAGGAAGCAACGTGAATTTTGTAGAACAAATAGATGATCACACTTTCAAAGTACGCACATATGAGCGTGGCGTAGAAGATGAAACTTTAAGTTGTGGTACCGGAGTTACGGCTGTAGCTATTGCTTCTTATCATGCAAAAAAGACAGCTGACAACAAGATCATATTACAAACTCCTGGTGGTGAACTTGAAGTTTCCTTTGAAGCTAACAATAATAATTATGAAAATGTGTTTTTAAAAGGAGCAGCCACATTGGTTTTTTCAGGTTCAATAGAGGTTTAATGCAGGTATTAAAAGGTTCAAAAATATATTTAAGGGCTTTAGAGCCCCAAGATTTAGATTTTCTCTTTACCAATGAAAATGATACTTCTTTTTGGGAAATCAGCTCCACACAAACACCATATTCTAAATATATTCTTGAACAATATATTTTAAACTCACATCAAGATATTTATACAGCAAAGCAACTGCGACTTATCATTACAGAAAACGATTCAAATAAACCTACGGGCATTATCGATCTCTTTGATTTTAATCCGCAACATAAACGAGCAGGTGTAGGTATATTGATCACCAAAGATTTCCAACAAAAGGGATATGCGCATGAGGCATTACGGTTATTAATAGACTATAGTTTCAAAGTATTGAATTTACATCAACTATTTGCAAATATTACCAGCGATAATACCACTAGCCTATCACTTTTTAACAAAGTTGGATTTAAAGAAGTAGGTACAAAAAAAGAATGGATATTTAGTAACAGTATATATAAGGATGAAATTTTATTACAATTGGTAAACGCATGAGTTTAAAGAAAATCATACTACTAATTTTAGCCGGGCTTCTTTTAGTTGGAGCCTTTATAGGATATAGCTATTATAACAAGATTTTTCAAGGAAATATTAAAGAAGATGCTTCTTTGTACTTACCTTCAAATGCTACTTTTGAAGAAGTGACATCCTTGATTTCTCCATTCCTGAATAATGAAAATAGCTTTAAATGGGTTGCTGAGCAGAAAAATTATCCTAATAAAATAAAAGGAGGACATTACATCCTTAAAAAAGGAATGGACAATAATAGTATTATTGATCTATTGCGAAGTGGTGAACAAACTCCAATAAAAGTGTCCTTTAACAATCAAGACACACTTGAAAAACTAGCAGGACGCATTGCTGAACAGATTGAAGCGGATTCAATTTCCATTTTGAATGCCATTACGGATAGTAATTTCTTAAACAAAAATGATTTCAACAAGGTAAATGTGTTGGGTATGTTTATTCCTAATTCGTATGAATTTTACTGGAATACTTCTGCTGAAAAATTCAGAGACAGAATGTTGAAAGAATACAATCGGTTTTGGAACAATGGTAGACTAGCAAAAGCGAAAAAATTAAATTTAACCAAGCATGAGGTATCTACACTGGCTTCTATTGTTCAAAAGGAAACAACCCAAATCAGTGAACGTCCTACTGTAGCAGGATTATATCTTAATAGAGTTAGACAACGTTGGCCTTTAGGTGCGGATCCCACCATTATCTATATTCTAAAGCAAAAGCATGGCCAGGATAAAGTTTTTAAACGTGTATTAAATAAAGATTTAGAAATAGACTCACCCTATAACACGTATAAAAATTTAGGATTGCCACCATCTTTGATTGCCATGCCAGATATTTCATCTATTGACGCTGTGCTTGCAGATAAGCGTCATGACTTTTTTTATATGTGTGCCAGTGTAACCAATATAGGTTTTCATGAATTTGCCAAGACCTTAGCACAACACAATGTAAACGCAGCTAAGTATCATAAGTGGGTGAGTAAACAAGGAATTAATAGATAGTATTGATCTTGAATACAAAATACATAGCCTTTTTATTTGTTGTTTTTATTTCATTAAGCTGTTTTTCGCAGGAAAAACCCTCTTTTTGGCAAAAATCTGATTCCTTAAATAAGAAAAGACGTAATGCGGTTTACATTACCGAAGCTTCGGCTGCTGCCGTTGCATTGATTGGATTAAATCAATTATGGTATGCTGATTACCCCAGAACATCTTTTAGAACTTTTAATGATAACAATGAGTGGTTGCAGATGGATAAAGTTGGCCATGTAATGGCTTCCTATTATGTAGGAAAATTGGGTATGCAAACATTAGATTGGGCTGGTGAAAGTAAAAAGAATCAATTACTTTATGGAGCTACCTTGGGTTTTGCCTTTTTAAGTGCAGTTGAAGTATTAGATGGTTATTCCGCGCAATGGGGCTTTTCAACAGGTGATTTTATAGCCAATGCTGCAGGGGCAGGACTCCTTATTGGACAGGAACTCTTATGGGATGAACAGCGCATTCATCTAAAATATTCATTTCATACTACTAAATATGCAGATATGCGTCCTGAAATATTAGGGGAAAACTTTTTGGAGCAAACTTTAAAAGATTACAATGGGCAAACTTATTGGCTTTCAGCCAATTTATGGTCATTCAATAAGGAAAGTAAAATCCCTAAATGGTTAAATATTGCCTTTGGATATGGTGCCGACGGTATGCTCACCGGTAATGAAGACACCGTTATAGAGACTCAAAATTTACCAAATCAAGAGAGATACAGGCAATTTTACCTTAGTTTAGATGTAGACTTAACTAAAATAAAAACGAGGTCTAAATTGCTAAAAACACTGTTTTCTACACTTAATTTTATCAAAATACCAGCCCCTACCATTGAATTTAATGTAAATCGTAAAACAAAAGTGCATTTTTTGTATTTTTAATAATCTGATTTTCAATAAGTTAAATAATTCTTAATAATTTTTGTATCTTTGAACAATTGCTATACATTTGCACGCTCATTTTGAAAAGCGTCTGACTCGCTTGTTAAATGTGAACAAAATGGAAAAGAAACTATTAAAGGTAATTAGTATTCTGTCAGTAATATACTTTGTTACCACTAGTTTTTCTAGCTGGAAAAAAGTAACTGTAGTTTACAACGTGCCAGAAGAAAATGCAATTACAACGGTTTACCCCACTGGTGTAATTGAGCCCGAAACAGTAATTTTTAGACCTGTAGTTGGTAAAGCATTTATTGGTTTTAAAGAAGCTGTTGGATTCAAAGAATCGCAAGGTATTTACCAAAGAGTAAATACTTTAGGTTATCTAGGAAAATACCAATTTGGTAAAGAAACCCTAAAGCGATTCAAAATTTACAACACTGCAGCGTTTTTGCAGGATGCTAAATTACAAGAAGATGCATTTGCAGCTTTATGTTCTGTAAACAAATGGATTTTGATTAGAGACATTAAGCGTAGTGTTGGTAAAAGAATTAATGGAATTAGAATTACTGAATCTGGTATTTTGGCAGCAGCCCATTTGGCCGGAGCAGGTAGCGTAAAGAAATACTTACGCAGTAATGGTCAGTTTGAATTTACAGATGCTTATGGCACTACAATTGAACATTACTTGAAAAAATTTGCTGGTTATGATACCTCAATGGTAAAAGCAGATAAAAAACCTGCAATTTAATTAGTTAAAATAATTATTGATAGTTAATGAAAATCCTCAATGTACATTGAGGATTTTTTATTTTTTATGAATAATAAAAATAGCCGGACGTTTATGCAAGTCTGGTTTTTTTGTTTTCCAGTCTTTAGCAGTATAGGTTCTAATAAATTCTGTTGGTAATGTAATATCTGCAGCTATGCATAATTCTGTTGTTGGGGTTAGGGCTTGAACCAAATCAGTAAACATTTTTTCATTTCTATAGGGTGTTTCAATAAAGAGTTGTGATTGGTCTATTTCCTTAGAGAGTCGTTCCAATTGTTTGATTTTCTTTTTACGTTCTGTCTTTTCGATGGGCAAATAGCCATTAAAAGCAAAATTCTGCCCGTTTAAGCCTGAAGCCATTAACGCCATAATAATTGAAGAAGGCCCTACGAGCGGCACCACTTGTATTCCTTTTTGATGTGCTAGAGCAACAATAATAGCTCCAGGGTCAGCCACTGCAGGTACGCCAGCCTCAGATAATAACCCAACAGATTTACCTTGTTCACAGGCATCTAGATAATGTTGTACTTCTACTTCTGTAGTGAACTTATCAAGCTTGTATAATTCTAAAGAAGGCTGTGATTTTCTTGGAGTTATCTTCTTAATAAATCGCCTAGCAGATTTTTCGTTTTCTACTATAAAATGAGTTGTTCTTTCCACCACTTTCTTTACAGACAACGGCATTACTTCTAAGGGCTCATTATCTCCTAAAGTTGTAGGGATTAAGTACAACTTTCCTTTAGATATGTTCATTCTATAGTTTGATTAATGGTTTTCTAAATCTGTTACCTTGCTCATCAATGAGCTCCACAAGGTACAAACCTGAATTAAAATTTCTAACAGAAAACGGTTGATTTTCTTGTAAATTATAAACACTGTTCTTTAACAGTCTGCCATTCAGGTCATATATCTTTACAGAGAAGAAAGTTGTAAGATTAGAATCAGAAACCCTAAAAGCATCATTTGTAGGGTTTGGATGAATTGTTATTGCTGAAGCATTTATAGCATCAGTACTTAAACTAGCATCTTTAATTTTATAAATAGTACTTGAACTAATACCTGCAATATATAATTCACCTTCTACGTCCTCACCAAAAGTTACCCACCTGTTGCCGTTGAATGGAGTAGAAAATGTCATATTAAAATTGGAGCCATTCTGTTCTAACACGCCAATTTCATTGCTACAGTAATCGGCAAAAAAATACAATCCAGTAAATCCTGGATATTGTGAACCCCTATATCTATAACCCCCGGTAATGGAACATCTTGAGGTGCCTGAATGCGCATATACACCTACAGGAAACGTTAAAGTATTCATATTTGGACACCCTGAAGTATTAAACGTATCATTTCCTTCATAACAGCGCCATCCAAAATTCAATCCTGCTTCTGAAGAGCTCACCCTGTTGATCTCTTCAAAATCTCGTTGTCCTACATCTGCTATCCATAAGTCATTTGTTTGTCTGTCAAATGAAAATTTCCATGCATTTCTCAGTCCATAGGCCCATATTTCATCTAGTGCGCTGGCATTACTAACAAAAGGATTATTGCTTGGGATGGCATAATTATTACCATTACTCGTATTATCTACATCTATACGTAATAATTTTCCTAATAAAGTATTCAAACGTTGAGCTCTATCGCCAGGGTCACCGCTATCACCACCATCTCCAGAAGAAATATACAAGTATCCATCAGGGCCAAATGCCAGATCTCCTCCATTATGATTAGAAAAAGGCTGATCAATAGTAAGCAGAATCACCTCAGAATTAGCGTCTGCTACATTAGAATTAGAGTTGCTTACAGAAAATCTTGAAACTGTTGTATCACCAGAATTATTAATATAATTCACATAAAAAAAACCGTTAGTAGTGTACTGAGGGTGAAATGCTAAACCTAATAAACCACGTTCGTCACCTATACCAGTTACATTAATAACACGTCCTTGAATATCTAAAAAAGGGGTTGAATTTACACTACCATCAGGGTTTACAATCCGAATCAAACCATCTTGTTCAATAACAAAAAGGCGTGCATCACCTGCATGCTTAATACTTACTGGCTTATCTAAATTTTCAGCAAATACTTCTAATTCAATTTGTGGCTGTGCAAACAAACAACTAATAAGAAATAAAGAAAAAATACTACTAAAAAAGGTTTTCATTTCTAAATTATTTTAAAAATGGTGACCTGTAAAAGATACGGAAATTTTAGGAATTTAATTCAGATGCTATCACGGCACATGCCTTATCTAACATTTGGTAAACATGCTCAAAACCATCTAACCCACCAGTATAAGGATCTGGAACATCTACATTTTCATCAGGAAATAATTCATTTAAAATCATCTTTACCTTTTGGCTATCCTCTTGATTTTTGGCAAGATGTAGCACGTCTCTTCTATTTGAATTATCCATTACATAGATCAAGTCAAAATCATCAAAGTCATGCACGCTGAATTGCCTGCAACACTGATCTGTAATATCAATATTATATTTATTGGCGGTGGCTATAGAACGCTTATCGGGCAATTCTCCTATATGATAACCTCCGGTACCTGCAGAATCTACAAAAACCTTAGAAGTATCAACTTTAGATTTTAAAATACCCTCTGCCAATGGTGATCTGCAAATATTTCCCAGACAAACCATTAGAATACGAGTCATACTCTAAAAATTAAAAAGAAAGTTTCTTTGAAATATCGTCAACGTATTTTCTGAATTGCTTGTCAGTCTCTGTAAGATTATCTACTGTTTTACAGGCATGTAAGACAGTAGCATGATCTCTATTACCAATTTGTGAACCAATACTTGCCAATGACGCTTTTGTCATTTTCTTAGCAAAATACATGGCTAATTGACGCGCCTGTACAATGTGGCGTTTTCTTGTTTTTGACTGCAACGTAGTCACATCCATTTCAAAGTACTTAGATACTACTTTTTGAATGTAATCTATAGAAACTTCGCGCTTAGTATTCTTCACAAATTTATCTACTATTTGCTTGGTAAGCGCTAGTGTGAATTCTTTTCTGTTAAAAGATGCCTGCGCAATCATAGAAATCAATACACCTTCCAATTCGCGAACATTAGTTTTAATATTCTTAGCAATGTATTCAATAATCTCCTCTGGCATTTCAACACCATCTCTGAACAACTTATTCTTTAAGATAGAGATTCTGGTTTCATAATCAGGCGGTTGCAATTCAGCAGACAAGCCCCATTTAAAACGAGACAATAAACGCTGCTCTATATCTTGCATATCAACAGGAGCCTTATCAGAAGTTAAGATCACCTGCTTTCCATTTTGATGTAAATGGTTGAATATATGGAAGAATACATCCTGTGTACCAGATTTACCTGATAAGAACTGTACATCATCAATAACAAGTACATCTATCATCTGATAAAAATGAATAAAATCATTTCTTGTGTTCCCTTTTACGGAATCTATATATTGTTGTGTGAATTTCTCAGCAGAAATATAAAGTACCGTTTTTTCAGGATACTTATCTTTGATATCAACACCTATGGCATGTGCCAAATGCGTTTTTCCTAAACCTACACCACCATAAATTAATAGTGGATTGAAAGAAGTACCTCCTGGCTTATTGGCCACAGCCATACCTGCAGAACGCGCCAACCTATTCGCATCACCTTCTACAAAACTTTCAAAATTATAATTAGGATTTAACTGCGACTCTATTTTTACCTTTTGAATACCTGGAATTACAAACGGATTACGTAATTCACGCTTATCAATCTCTAATGGTACTGTAACCCCCTGCGAATTAAATGGCTTTCTATTTGAGCTTGGTATTTTAACCGTATGCGGATTCTTACTACTATACGCATTTTCCATACGCACATCATAAATCAATTTAGCATCTTCTCCTAACTCTCTAACCAATGCTACTCGCAATAATTTTATATAATGTTCTTCAAGCCATTCATAAAAAAATTTGCTAGGCACTTGAATTGTTAGAGCTTCTCCGGTAACTTTAATGGGTTTTATTGGTTCAAACCAAGTTTTATATGCTTGAGGTTTTATATTATCTTTAATAAAAGACAGGCAATTATTCCAAACTGAAGTAGCAGTTTTAGTCATTCTTAGGGTCTAGTGTTTTTAGTCGGTTAATTTTCGTGAGAATGCACGGGCTACCCCTTGCATTTTTAGCTCTACAAAAATGTGAATATTTTTCATTATAAAAAAATAAAATACCTATTGATTATTAAGTTTTTTTTCCGTAAACTCTGCATCCTTAAAAAACAAAAAAATGCGCTCACACAGCATACAATTTAGGGTTCGATACGGAGAAACAGATCAAATGGGTTACGTATACTATGGTAACTATGCCCAATACTATGAAATGGGGAGAGTTGAATGGCTTCGCAACCTGGGTACATCTTATAAACGCCTAGAATCCTCTGGTATTATGTTACCAGTGCTAAATATGAATATTGACTACCTAAAACCGGCAAAATATGACGACCTTCTCACCTTAAAAACCACCTTGATCAAGCAGCCCTCTGTACGCATTGAATTTGATTTTGAACTCTTTAACGAAGCAGAAGAATTACTGAATAAAGCCTATGTAAGTTTAGTGTTTATTAATATGGAAAGAAATAGACCTACCAAAGCCCCTGAATCAATTTTGGAAAAGACTGCTTCTTTATTTTAGTCTAACATGAATCTAGGATAAGAAAATTTTGTCAGTTAGAGTGAATTTGACAATTGAAATGAGTGGAATTTGTATCGAAAACAAGAAAATTTCTAACAAAAATACACTTCCCTATACGCCTGCCATTAGCAGACACTCGAAGTGACGTGCTAAACCCTAAAAAAAGTTCACGTTAGTTGAATTCCTTTACTTCAATAAAATGTAGACCTTTAATAATAGCTCTTATTTTAGCAGCTTCCTTTTTTCTAATCGATAGAATATACTCACATTTCATTTCCATTTTTTGACTGACAATATTGAGTTGATGTTCTTTAATCAAACGCATTACCTTATCAAGATGTTCATAGTCAAAAATCAGCTGAAAACTTTGATCGATAGTCTTTTCAATAATTTTAGCTTCATCTAAAGCCAGTGACGCACCCATTCTATACGCATTGATCAAGCCACCAACCCCAAGCTTAGTGCCCCCAAAATAACGGACAACCACCACTAATATATTGGTCAAGTCTCTTGATAGTATTTGCCCATATATAGGCTGCCCAGCAGAATTAGAAGGTTCTCCGTCATCACTTACTCTAAATCGTTGGTTTGACTCTTCTCTACCCAAACGCCAGGCATAACACCAATGTCTCGCTTTTATATGATCTGCTTTTAGTTTTGCAAGGATAGGCTTTACCTCTTCTTCAGATTGAATTGGAAAAGCGTAACCCAAAAATTTACTCCCCCTATCTTTAAATATGGCTTCCTTACCTGACCGTAAAATGGTTTTATATATGTCTTGAATTGACACCATAAAAGGTATTTTTAACAATCTTTAGCCTATCCGTATCAATAGACAATTCATTGATTTCCTTACCAGAAACTACCGGAGCTCTTAAGCCCTTTTTAAAAGAATTGGTTCCTTTAAAAATACGTGCTTCATCCCAATAATTAGCATTGATAAATGTTTCTAAGGTTTGTTTCCCACCTTCAATAATAACCGACTGCATATTGTGTTGATATAGTACATCGCATATTTGTTTCGGAACGTTTTTGGAAAAATCAATTTGATTAAATTCAGTCTTTCCTTCAGAAGTTTTCTGTTGTTCTGTAAAGACAATGGTTTTTTCTTGACCATTATATATATGGTATTGCTTAGGGATTCTCAGCAACCTGTCTAAAACTATGCGAACAGGGCTTTTCCCTTGCCAGTCTCGTGTATTTAACTTTGGGTTATCATTAATCACTGTATTGGTTCCTACCAAAATAGCATCTTCTTCTGAACGCCATTTGTGCACCAATTGCCTAGCGCGTTTTCCGGTGATCCAATTGGGTTTTGCAGCATCTATTGCGGTAACTTCCCTATCAACATCTATAAATCCATCAGCCGTTTGTGCCCATTTCAAAATAATATAAGGTCTTTTCTGTAAATGATACGTAAAGAAACGTTTATTCATTGCAATGCATTCATCTTCCAACACACCTACTACAACTTCCACACCGTGATCACGTAACTTTTCAATACCACTACCTGCTACCTTTTCAAACGGGTCAACACAGCCTACTATTACTTTAGGAATGCCTGCTTTAATAATTTTATCACTACATGGCGGTGTTTTACCATAGTGATTGCACGGCTCTAAACTAACATATAATGCGGCATCCTTAAGCAACTCTGGTGTAGCAACAGCATTGATAGCATTTACCTCGGCATGCGATCCGCCGTAAGCGCTGGTATAACCTTCACCAATAATGCTACAATCATGAACAATCACCGCACCTACCGAAGGATTAGGCCGTGCTTCTAACAAGCCTTTTTTAGCCAATTCTAAGCAGCGTAATATGTATTTTTCATGTATATTCACCAAAGCAAAAGTACTGTTTAAAGTTTAGTTTTTAAGGGCATGATCATTAGAAAAATACTAGCGAAAGACAACAAAAAAATAGAAGAAATTATTAAATCTACCTTGGTAGAATTTGGGCTTCCTACGGTTGGTACCGCCTATGAAGATCCTGAAACAGCCGCTATGTTTGAAGCCTATCAAAATGACGGCGAGGTGTATTTTGTATTAGAAGTTGACAATGAGGTAGTAGGCGGTGGTGGTATTAAACCTTTAAAAGGTCAAAATGGAGCTATCTGCGAATTGCAGAAAATGTATTTTAAACCAGAAGCAAGAGGTAAAGGCTACGGCTGGCAGATTTTTAATGCCTGTTTAGTTGCTGCCAAAGAATTAAGATATACCCAATGTTATTTAGAATCAGACCCCGGTATGACCTCAGCAATAAGTATTTATGAGAAAAACGGATTTACACATTTAAAAGGCCCTATTGGAAATACCGGCCATACAGCCTGCGGTGTTTGGATGCTAAAAGAGCTATAATCGCTCTGGAGATCCATTAAAATATGATTTTATTTAGTAAGAACAGCTTTAAGTTCCAAAACAAAAAAAGAGAACTTTTTAATATGTAAATATGCCTTCATTCCCATTAAAATATGATTTTTTCAAAAAATCAAGCCTTCTTTTTAGCACATATATACATTTAAAAGGTTACTAACATGACGCTAGCTGCATTAAAATATGATTTTTTAAAGCAATTAGAGGGTTTATACCCTAAGGAAGAAATCAGCGCTTTTTTTAAATTATTGGCAACGCACAGACTTCAATTGAATACCGTTGAACAGACATTAAGACCTCAGTTAGAAATCACCAAAAAAGACATTGATTATTTTACAAATGCCCTAGCGGAATTAAAAAATCAAAAACCTATACAATATATTATAGGTGAAACTGAGTTTTATGGATTGCAATTAAAAGTCAATAAAAATGTATTAATACCCAGACCGGAAACTGAAGAGTTGGTCGATTGGATTATTCAAGATACCAAAAGCCAAAAGCGAACACTCAATATTCTGGATATCGGAACCGGAAGTGGTTGTATTGCCATTGCCCTGGCAAAAAACATCCCTCAAGCCAATATATTTGCCTTAGACGTATCTGAAAAAGCTCTGGATATTGCACAAGAAAATGCCAGATTAAATGAAGTAACCATTCATTTTATACAACAAGATATTTTAGACCCCAATGTGATGCGGAGCCTGCCGAAGCATCTAAACTCCGATGTCATGCTGAGCCAGTCGAAGCATCTAAACATTGGTACGTATGAGAACTCTTTAAAATTTGACATCATCGTTTCCAACCCTCCTTATGTACGAAATTTAGAGAAAGAAGAAATACACCCCAATGTATTAGACTTTGAACCGCATTTGGCCTTGTTTGTTGCAGATCAAAACCCACTTCTCTTTTATAATGCCATTGCTAATGTTACAAAAACCTATCTAAGCCCAAATGGACAACTCTATTTTGAGATCAATCAATATTTGGGAAGGGAAACAAGCGCTTTATTAGAAGAAAAAGGGTTTACAAACATTCAACTTAAAAAAGACCTACAGGGTAATGACCGAATGTTGTACGCCATGATTTAGTTTGTTTCTTAACAAATTTTCCTCGAACTTCGCTTATCAGTCGCTAAACGGAATTAAAACTCCACTTAGCTTAATCGTTAGGCACAATTAAAAATCAATCCAGGTCATGATTTTAAAATAGCATCGACAATTTTCTGCATTCCAGGTGGCTTGAATCCTTCTTCCCTCATCTTGGATAAAATCAAATCACGAAAAACTTCATATTTAACTCGCTGAACATATTGATTCACAAAACGTTTTAGAATGTCTCGACCACGGAAAGTTTGAAGCCATTTATCACTCTTGAGGTGTTGCTTGAACTTGTTTCTTTCGAATTTTTCTTGACGTTCTAATTTTTTTAAAGTTAGGTCATTCGTAATTGCGCTATCAATTAAAGTTTGAGTTTCGCTAATCGCCTTATTTAACGCGGTCGCTATTGATAATTCACTCCTTGAAACTTTTGTTTTGATCGAAGAAATTAGAATATTATTAGCGTTAGATTCTAACTCATGTCGTACCAAATCATCAAGTGTTTCCTCTGCACACTTATTAAGTCTTGTCTTAATTCCTGCGGAAGATTTTAACCCTACTTCTTCAATATTTAAGCTCTTAAGAACTTGAAGTATAAATCTTGGCTCTAGTAAATAATTCTCGATATGATAGCGATCCCACGCAAATGCATCAGCTGCCCGATCCATCCATCCCGAGTCGCTATCAACCACTGAGAAAAATCTAGATTTAAGAGAGCCTGAATCTGATGCCTTTTTCAACAAATCATGTAAATTTTGTACTCGACCTCGATCACCCGCAGATATTGGAGTAGTTTCACTGCTTATAGATGGGAAAAGAGAGGTCACCATTCGAATATCAAATTCAACATCTCCACCACCTTCGAAAATAACAACTTTTCCATCTGGTTGATACGTGGCTAAATCACCTACTAAATCTATAATTGCCCTATCGAGGGGTTCTCCAGTTTCAATGGCTTCGACCTGATTTTCTTCTACCTCCAAGTTTATAGCTTGTTTCATATGAAAAACAGAATATCCAGGGCGACCAACTGCTTCTCTAAGTAAAGTATCAGAATGTGTCACAAGCCAAAGTTGATTACCCAACTCTTTACCAATGTATTTGTGGTAAAACTGTGGTAAACCTCTCAATAAAGCCGGATTAAGATGAATTTCTGGTTCATCTATTAACATGACTGAATGTTTTGGCGCGTTATTTCTGAGTCTGAGATAGCCAAATAAAACTTCTTTTTCACCAGAGCTAAGATCATCAATATCATGTTCAGAATTATCTTCCATAATTACTGGGAAGTCTAATGTTCCGTCCTTACCAGGTGTTGGTCCTGGAAACTTCTTGCCTGGGAAAAATGTTGCAAACAACTCCTGTAAGGTATCAATTAGAGATTCCGTTTTTCCTGACTTAACTCCTGTTTCTGCTGCAATTAAATCCCGTACATAACCTGCAGCTAACTCTGATTTTATATTCGAAAACTTACTTGCCCAGTTATATAGTGAACTTTGTCTACTTCTTTGTTCCGACTGGGCAATATTAAGATTAATCCCCCCTAGTCGCTCTCTATTGTAATTGCGTTGAGCCCCATGATAATTAATTATTCCTAAGTGTTTTGGCTCATATGTGCTAAACAACAATTCAAGACCTAAATTTTCCTTTGTTTGATATGTAAGATTTGGAAAAACTTTCAATTCACCCGTTAATATAGGTTCGTCTAAAAAAGTATTTGTAATCCTCACCTCTTTTTTTGTTCGTTCTTCAACTGTTTCACCATGAACTCTTTGAGCCTGAGCTGATGGAGTCCTTTTATCACCCGTTTCAGGGTCAATATCCGGAACTAATTCCTTCCAAATTCTAGAGCGAATTTGATTCTCTGCAATCGTTTTAAGAAAAGTTCTTTCTGCCGAAGTAAGCTCAAAAGAAGCTTTTATTTCAATTGGTTGATTCCGGTCTCTAAAAATGTGATAAATTCCTTTTCCTGGTTGATTAAGGTTTATTTGGAATTCACCCCACCATTGCTGATATTCATTAGCTTGATATCCACCATAACTAGATTTGAAAAGACGAATAGCATTGTAAATTTGGGTTTTCCCACAACCGTTTGAACCAGCAATAACAATCATATCTCCCAAATCATGAAGTGATAGGTTTTTAATTGCTCGGAAATTCTTAATAGATACGCTGTTAATTCTCACCTTATTTTAATCATTAAAGTTCTTACTAAAACTACAATATAATAATCACATTCAATTTATCATAATAAAATTGTCGCCTAGCTAATCAACAGGACTGATAAATAACAGTGCCT